>CAIQPS010000122.1 GCA_903873715.1 uncultured Actinomycetes bacterium | reverse complement strand
CCGCGGCGGCGCGGCGGCGCGCGTGGCGGCTGCTGCGCCCGGGCCCAGGGCGGCCGCGCTCGGACCGGCGGCCGCGCCCAGTCCCCTGCAGAAGCGGATCCCCATGTACGACGGGACGAAGCCCCACCGCTGGTAGGTCTCCTGCATGGCGACGACCCCGTCGATACCGTAGCTGCGGTCGCCCGCGAGCTTCAGGCAGGCGGCGGCTATGTCGTTGCCGTAGCCGGCCCCGCGGTACTGGGGCAGCACGATGTAGAACCCGAGGAAGGCGAAGCGGTCGTCGTAGCGGACGGCGGACACCGAGCCGATCCGCTCGCCCTCCAGTTCGGCGACCAGGAACCCGCCCGGGTCGGCCGCGTAGAAGCAGGCGGCATCGTGCAGGCCCGGGTTCCAGCCCTCCTCGGCGGCGAGGCCGACGGCCCATGCGAGGTCATCCGGCCGCATGGGCCGGATGACCAGGTCGTTCGGATGCCGGGCGACGAGCACCGGCCGCCCTCTACTGCCTCACGAGCGCGGCGATGCCACCCTTGTAGTAGGCGGCCGAGAACAGCACCGACTTGGAGCGCTCCGCGGTGATGGTGATGCAGGCGCCGGCCATGTCGACGCTGCCGGACTGCACGGCGGAGATGAGGTCGCCGAAGGGCATCTCCACGATCTCCAGTTTCATGCCGAGCTTCTTGGCGACGTAGCCGGCCAGTTCGATGTCGAAGCCGACCACTGCGCCGCTCGAGTCCTTGAACGAGAACGGTTCGGTGACGGCGGCGGTGCCGAGCTTGAGGGTACCGTTCGCGCCGTCCAGCGCTATCTGGGGCATGGCGGCCGGGTTGCCGTGGTCGGGCAGCCAGCGCTTCTCCATGTCGGCGTAGGTGCCGTCGGCCTTCAGCGACCCCACCACGGAGTCGAAGGTGGCCTTGAGGTCGGTGTTGTCGAGGGCGAAGGCGAAGCCGTAGTCGTCGTTGGTGATCATCTGGGGCAGGACGGTGAGACCTTCGTTCTTGGCCGCGATGTTCTTGAGAATGGGGAGGTCGTACGCGGCGGCATCGGCTTTGCCGTCCTTGACGGCCAGGCAGGCGGCCAGCGCGTCATCCACGTACTTGAACTTGGCGTTCGGCAGGGTCGACAGCACCAGTTTGTCGGCCACCGTACCCGTGGGCACGGCGAAGGTCTTGTCCGCCAACTGGCTGATGTCGGTGTAGGCCTTGCCTCCGCCGCATCCTGCGACCGCGAGGGCCGCGACGGCCAGGATCAGGAGCAGCAGTGAAACCGTCCAGAGTCTTCTCACGGATGCCTCCTCTTTCGTGGATATATCGATGGGAGTGTATTCCTCTTTCGAGCGGGCACAGTTGGACTTTGGGCGCATGTCCTCGGTATTCTGAAGCCGCAGGAAGAGCCGCAAGATCGGAGGCGGACATGGTTTGGCAGCCCCGGAGATTCGCCGGTCTGGCGCTCGCCGTTTCTCTCCTTCTGGTGATGGCCGCGTGCTTCGCGTGCTCCGGCGACACCACCACGACCACCTCGGCCGCGCCGGCCACCACCACGCCCTCCGGCACGCCGGGCGGCGGCACGGATACCACCGGCGGCCCCACCACCACAGCTGCAGGCTCGAGCACCACCGCCACCACCGCCGCGGGAGGCCCCTCGGTCACCATCCCGCCGCTGTCGACCGCGTACACCGTGCTCATCCTGGGCAGCGACACCCGTTCCGGCAACGTGATGCACTGGGGCGCCTCGGACGTCAACATGCTCCTGCGCGTGGATCCGGAGAAGGACTTCGTGTCGCTCCTCTCCATCCCCCGGGACCTGTGGGTGGAAGTGCCCGGCCACGGGAGCCAGCGGATCAACACCGCCTACGCCTTCGGCGGGCCCGCCCTGGCCAAGGCCACCATCAAACACGTGTTCGGGATCACGGTGGACAAGTACATCGCCATCACGTTCGGGGGGTTCGAGAAGATCATCGACTCGCTGGGCGGGTTCTACTTCGATGTCGATCGCACCTACACCAACGCCAAGTTCCGGCCGCTGGAGCTCTCGCCCGGCTACCAGCTCCTCGACGGCAAGACCACCCTGGTCTACGCGCGGTACCGGTTCGACTCCAACGTCGACATCGGGCGGATGCACCGGCAGCAGTGGATCCTGGCGAGCATCCGGGAGCAGGCCCGCACCTGGGATCTGGGGGCCAAGCTGCCCGGGTTGTTCGAGCAGGCCCTCAAGGCCGCCGACACCGACATGACCCCTCTCGAGCTGCTGACGACGGTCGGCTGGCTGGTGGGCGTCGACGGCACCCGGATGAAGCAGAGCTACGTCAAGGCCAAGAGCGCGACTGAAGGCACCCGGTCGGTCCTCAAGGCGAGCGCAGCGAGCATCGCCCAGGCCTCCAAGGACCTGCTGGCGCCGCCCAAAGACGCGGCGGACGACACCGCGGCCACCGGGGCAGGCGGAGAGACCGCCTCCACGGCGCCGCCGAGCGGCGGAACCCCGCTCGACCTGGCGATGTGGAAGGCCTGGCAGGCGAGCGTGCCCTTCGCCCTGGAGGCGCCGGCGTACATGCCCACTGGGTTCAAGTACGCGTACCGGTCGCCGGCGGGATCCGGCACCTACGGCATCAAGGTGGGCGACGGCACCAAGCCGGCCATCTGCGCGGCCTACCAGTGGAAGGGCGGCAACCTCTACATGCGGGTGAACGCCACCACCTGGCTCGACGCCCCGCTGGCCGCGAAGGGCGTGGAGATGCAGGCCAACGGGGTCACCTACACGATCGTGGGGACGGCGGTCAAGGTCCACCACATCTGGTGGAAGAAGGACGGCGTCCTCTATTTCATATCCAACACGCTGATGTTCAACGTCAGCCGGGAGGACATGATCAAGATCGCGCTGTCGATGGTGCCGGTGGGGTAAGCTTCACGGCGCAGCCGTTGTGGCCGCACCCCGACAGACAAGGAGCCTCCGACGAGCCCCGCAAAGATCCTCCTCGAGACCCACGAGCTCAGCCGCTACTACAACAAGGTGGCCGCTCTCGATTCGCTCGACCTGACCATCGCCGCCGGCGAGTGCGTCGCCCTTATGGGCCCCAACGGCAGCGGTAAGACCACCGCGGGCGAGCTCATCTGCGGGCTGCAGGAGCCCACGCACGGGTGGGTCCGCATCGCCGGCTACTCCATGGACATCGAGGCCGAAGCGGTCGCCGCCCGGCGGTACCTCAGCTACGTCCCGGACAACCCGTACCTCTATCACGACCTCACCGTGGCCGACCACATGCGCCTGGTCGCAACGGCCCACGGGGTGGCCCGTGACGACATGGAGCAGCGGATCACCCGCCTGCTGCGGTCCCTGGGTCTGGAGAACCGGGCCGACTTCTTCCCCGCCCAGCTCTCGCGGGGCATGCGGCAGAAGACGGCCATCGCCTGCGCGGTCATCCGCCCGTTCTCGGTACTGGTGTTGGACGAGCCCACCATCGGCCTCGACGTCGCCTCCGTGGAGACGCTGCGCGACTTCCTGCTCAAGTCCCTGGGCACCAAGCGGGCCATCCTGCTCATGACCCACGACGAGGTCTTCGCCCGCTCCGTCGCCAACCGGGTGCTTCGGATAGCCGAGGGGCACGTCTGGGAGGACGAGGAGCAGCCGTCCGGCAAGGCACGCACCACCGGTGACGAGCCGGCGCCGGCCCCGGCGCGGCGCCGCACCCGGGCCGCCAAGCCGGCGGACGAAGCGGCCGGCATCGATGGCTAGCCCCCTCCCGCGTGGCATACTCCCGCCGGCTCCGGCCGACGAGGAGGCGATCATCCCCGTCCCGGCCCGCGACGTCTTCGGGATCCTTTCCTCCATGCGGCCGGGCCGGTCCTGGCTCACGCGGATCGAGAACATCTACATCGGCGTGTTCATCATCGGCATCCTGATCGCCGTGTTCTGGAGCGTCTCCAAACGGCTGGGCTCGCTGTTCGTGGATGTGGCCGGCTTCTATCACTTCATCTGGGGACCGCCGCTCATCGTGCTGATCTTCCTCGGCGTCCTGCGGTACAGCACCATCCAGGGGTTCGTGTCGTTCACGGAGCCGGACTGCCTCTACCTGCTGCCCTCGCCCGTGCGGCGGAGCGACCTGGTGCGGCCCAAACTGCTTTCGGCCGTCATCCTGCTGGGGATCGCCGGGGCGGTGGCCGGGATCATCGCCGTGGTGGCGTCGTCGGGCGCACACACCGGAGCGCGGATCGGGGAAGCGGCGTTGGCGGGGTTGGCCCTCGGCGTGTTGCTCATCAGCGTCAGCTGGCACGTACAGCGGCTGCGCTGGGCGACGGCCCTGGTCATGCGGCTCACCCTGCCGCTCGTGGGTCTCACCATCCTGCTGGCCTTCCTGCAGCACGGCGGCCATACGGCCAAGTTCGCCGCCCTGTGGTCCGGGCCCTGGGGATGGGGCGTGCTGCCGCTGGCCTCCGAGGCACCGTCCTACGGGATCGCCGCGCTCGGGGCGCTCTGCGTGCTGGCGTTGATAGCCGCCACCAGCCTCTTCCGCTCGGCGGCCGGTTGGTCGCTCGAGGGATTCCGGGTGCGGGCCCGTACCCGGTCGCAGATCGTCGCCAGCCTCTACGCCTTCGACTACCGCTCGGTGGGCCAAGCCACCCAGACCGACAAGCCCCAGACCTGGCAGAGCCGCCTGAAGCTTCGGGCGCCTCTGCGTCCCTGGATGACCGTCCCCTGGCACGGCGCCAACACCCTGATGCGCTCGCCGGTGCGGCTCGGCTGGGGGGTCGTCCTGGCCGGCGCGGGCATGTACCTGCTGGCTACCCAGCCACTCAAGCAGGGCGAGATCTGGGCGGGCGCCATCGCGCTCTATCTGGCGGCGTCATCGCTGCTGGAACCGCTGCGGCAAGAGGTGGACACCCCGGGCGCGGCTAAGGTGCTGCTGCCCTGGAGGTTCGAGAAGGTGCTGTGGCTGCACTGCCTGGTGCCCATCGTGCTGATGGCCGTGGCCGGGTTGCTCACGCTGGCCGTGGGGCTGGCCGCCGGGTTCCTGACCCTGCACGGCGCCGGGACGATGCTGATCCTCACCATCCCGTTGGTGTCGGTGGTGGTCCACAGTGCCGCGCTGTCGTCCCGCCGGGGCGGCCGGGTCTCGACCAACCTCGTCGAGTTCGCCGCCATGGACACGACCGGTTTCAGTTGGATCTTCGTGCTCGGCCAGTTGGCGATGTGGGCGGTGGTGTCGCTGGCCGCCACGGTCCTGGCGACGTGGGTGCTGGGCCGGGACGGGTTCCCGTTCGGACTGGTCTTCGTCGCAGTCTTCGTGCTGCTCAGCCTGACCGCGGTGGCGATGTGGCGCGGAGTGTCGTCCAAGCCGGTGCCGGGTCTGCTGGAGCGGATGGCGGACGCGCGGAGCGGGAACTCGGGAGCCTGAGTGGGGCGCGCGGCGTAGGCCTTCCGGTTCCGGCCGGCGCTAGACCAGGTCGAACTCCATCCGCTTGAGCTCAGCGGTCGGGAGACGCTCGCCCACGCGGAGGATCTCTATGCCGACGATCTCACCCCTGGCGTCGAGATCAAGGACGACCCCCGGCCGGATCTCCTCGGACTCCACGATCTCGGACTCGTCCAGACGCAGGTAGAGCGCGTCGGCCTGCTCGTCAAAACTGACTCTCATAGCTTCCCTCTCATTGTGCGATCGAAGAAAGCCGTCACAACTCGGATGGATCCCACATCGGGATTATAGATCACCCTCAGGACGCGGCCCTCGTTCTCTGGGATCCTGGCAAGCGCATGGATCAAGTGCGGGTCGCGGGCGTCAGCGAGCGTCATCTCCGGTGAGGTGACCACACGCCAGACCCAGCCCTCGGGAATGCATCGCTCCCGCAGGACGTCCTGCGCATGAAGGCTCAGTCTCAGTCGGGGCTCGCTCATGCGGGGAACTTATCGTCTGCCGACTTCTTCTGACATCCACCGAAGGTTGTACGATGGCGCATAGACAGGAGGTCGTACGTGGGTCGTAGATGGACTCGGAACAGCCTCTTCATCACGGCGGGTGTCGTGGCCGTGGCGATCATCGCGGTCGTGGCACTGTCGTCGACCCTGGGGTGCGAGCGAGCGACGAGCACCACCAGTTCAACCGACTCAGTGAGCCCCACCGACCCCGTGACTTCCACGTCGGCGCCGCCGGCGACCACCGCATCCACGGGGCCCGAGGCACACGAACCCGCACTGCCCGCCCAGATGCCCGCCGACTTCAGCATGGTGGCCGAATGGGGCGTCGCGCGGATGAACATCCTGGACACCTCGGCCGGCACCTTCACCAAGGATTTGGTCTCCGGCGAACCGCCGACGGCGACAGCCCACCTGGTGCTCGGCGCCGCCGAGCTGGAATCGCTGTACCAGGATCTCCGCGCCCTTGATCCCTTCAGCTATCCCGATCGGTTCGACCCGCCGTATGCCGACGTGACCGAGCCGGGCGTCGAGCAGATGGTGAGCCCGACCACCAGATACCACCTGCAGGTGGTCGCGCATGGACTCGTCAAGGACATCTACTGGACCGACGACAACTTCTCGAGCGTAGCCGCGGCGAACGCGTTGCGGGAGTGGTTCGGGAAGGTGATGAGGGCGGTGGAGAACACTCCGGAGTACAAGGCGATGCCGGAGGCGCGGGGTGGGTACGCATGAGCCGCGAGGGGCCGGCGGCGCGAGGGCGCAGCGGCGCTCCTCCGGGCGGCCGCGTCGTCTGGGCGGCACTGGCCGGCGCAGCCGCCGTGGCTATCCCGCTGGCGGTCTACTTCGTCTTCGCACCGCTGGCGAACGACTGGTGGCTGATCCCGTGGGTCGTCACTCCGGTGCTGGGGCCGCTGGTGTTCGAACTCCTCAGCCGGCCGAGGCCCGAGTGGTGGCACGGGCTGGCGTTCGGCGCGGCGCTGGGGCTAGTGTTCGGGGTGTGGGGCGGTATCGATCCGCCGTTCGCAGACTACTCCGGGGCGGCGCAGCAGGCCTTCATCGGGGCGTTGTTCTTCGCCATGACCTTCATAGGTGGAATGGCCGGCGCCTCGGTCGCATCCCTGATAGGACGCGCGAAGCGCCGGCCACGGTAGGTCTCGGTCTGAGCCGGGCCCGGGGCGCCGCTTCGGGCGCGCCGCTCACCGGCGGGGGTCTATCTCATCAACCGCCGGGCCGCTTGCGCCCGCCGCCGCCAGGGCCGCCGAAGCCGCCGGTCTGGCCGGAAGTGGTCAAGATGCTCTGAACCGCGAGCGTGGCATAGTCGGTGCCGCCGGAGTACGAGCCGCCGGTCATGACCGTGTCCTTCGCCGTGCCGCCGGAGTACGAGCCGCCCAGTGACACTTTGTAGCTCGTGCCCTGCTTGATGGCCGCTGAGGTCACCACGATCGACTGGAACTGCTTGCTCGGCGCCACGGTGACGATCTCCTGGCCGTCCGCGGTGGCGATGTGCACCAGGGTGCCGGCCTGCTGCGCCGAGTCGAAGTTGACCATGATGGAGCAGAGGCTGGAATCCTCGCTCGGGACCTCCGCCATGCCGGAACTGCCCACCGCCACGATGGTCCCGCCGGTGACTTTGAACTGCTGTCCGTAGTCGAGGGCGCCGTTGCCGTTGTTGGTGGGGCCGTTGACGATCACGGTGCCGTCGGTCATGACCACCGGGCCGTTGCAGTCCACGCCGTCGCCGCCCGCATCGATCGAGATGTAGCCACCGTTGATGAACAACTGGTTGCTCATATTGGCCGCGAACGGGTCGTTGTTGTTGGCCGAGCTGTCGTTGCCGCCGGCCACGTTGATGCCGTCGTCGCTGGAGGTCAGGTGGATGGTCCCGCCGTTGATGGTCTCGACGGCCGCCTCGATACCTTCGTACGACTGGGCGATGGTGATGTCGCCGCCGTCGATCTGGATGGTCGCGTCCGCGTGGATGCCGTCGTCGCCGGTCTTGAGGTTGAGAGTGCCGGCCGCGATCTTCACGGTGCCGTTGGAGTGCACCGAGTCGTCGGCCGCGTCGATGGTGATGGTGCCGCCGGTCACGAACACGCCGCCGGTGCCCTTGAGGCCCTTGGCGCTGTCGGAGGTGCCGGTCGAGTCGGCGCTGGTGGTGGTGTTGTTCTGGCCGGGGCCGCCGAACTGCTGCTGGCTGTGCTGCTTGCCGTTGGCGCTGCCGCCACCCGTGGTGATGGTGAACTCGCCGCCTGCCACAGCGAGCGTGGTCTGGGCCTGCAGGGCGTCGCCGCCGGAGGTGATGGTGAACGTCCCGCCCTCGATGGCGATATAGCCCTTGTCGGCCTCGGTGTCGTTACTTGACTGGAGGCCGTCCGCGCCTGCCGTCAGGACGAGGGTGCCTGCCTTGACGCCGACGCTGTCCTTGCCCTTGATGGCGTCGTTCGCGGCATCCACGGTGATGGTGCCGCCGGTGATGCGCAGGTCGTTGGTGCTGCAGATGCCGTCCTTATAGCTGGCCTTCACCGTCAGGGAGCCGGATCCGTTGATGGTGAGGTCGTCCTTGCTGAACACCGCCGCGTCGGGCTCGTTCGACTGGGAGTCTTCGACCTTGTAGGTGGTGCCGTCGGTGACCTTGTTCTGGGTGCCGTCGGCCAGGGTGATGATGGTCTTGTCGGCGTTCTTGATGTAGATGGGGGCGCTGATGGAACACGTGATGTCCGCGCCGTTCAGCACGAGGCGCACGTTCCCACCGACGCTGGTGTCCACGCGGATCTGGCCGTCGCTCAGCGTACCGCTGATGACGTAGACGCCCGGCTGGGTGATGGTGATGGTGCTGCCGTCAACGGTGGCGCCGGTGCCGGTGAAGCCGATCGAGTCGCCGTTGAGCGTGACCTGATAGGCGCTCGCGGCGTCGTAGGTGGTCTCGGTGTCCTCGGTCTTGTGGCTCGCGGCGAGGGCTTCGGTCGCCACCGCGGCGCTCGTGCTCGCGCCCGACGAGCTACCGGACGAGCTGCCCGCGGTGGACGCCGAGCCACTGGTGGACACGGCGGTCGTGGCCCCGGCCGACCCGCTTGCGGTCGATCCGTTCTGCCCGATCACCGTGACCGCACTGGCTGTTCCCGCGCTGGAGCAGGCCACCGTGCCGAGCGCCAGTGAGGGCACCAGCGCGACGGCCACGGCGGCCGTCAGTATCTTCTTGTTCATCCGACGAATATCTCCACTGTCGTGGGCGCCGTCGACCGGTTGAGATCGCTCGCGAACCCGGTCCAATCGAAGGCCGCCTGTTGTCTGTACTGGTACTGCAGGTTCACCCTGCCGTCCACCACCGACATCGACTCGAGGCTGAGGCCTTTGAGCCGGCCGGCGAGGAACTCCTTGATGCCCTGTTCGAGCTTGTCGAACTCGGCCTGGTCCACCGAGAGCATCAGGCTGCCCCTGGCTCCGACCGCCGCACGGTCGCGCAGGAACCACTTGACCAGAAGGATCACGAACACCGCCACGAGCAGCAGCATTATCAACATGAAGTTGCCGGACGACGCCCCGATGGAGCACGCGATGAGCACCAGCAGGAAGCCGATCTCAGCTGGGTCCTTCACCGGGGTGCGGAAGCGCACGAAGGAGAGGGCGCCCAGCAGACCCAGGGACAGAGGGATGGACGTCTGGATGCCCAGGAAAAGCACGGTGATGGCCGGGCCGCCGAGCAGGAACATCCTTTGCACGCCGGCACCGATATGCCGCGAGCCGTAGAACAGCTGGTACATGAAGTACACGATCAGGGAGAAGACCACGGAGAACCCCAGCGCTATCAGCGCCTCGGTCCAACCAAGGTTGGATTGCATCCCTTGCCACACCGACACTACGTTCTGCCACATGGTCATCCCTCGCTATCCAGTTCCAGAGTCTCCCCCGACACACCGGCCCATCCCGCGGCCAGATTGCGCTCCATTTCCCCGCTCGCCACCGCCACCGGCACCCAGCCGATATGTCCGGGCTCCCGCTCCATCACGCCGGTCGGCCAGGTGCGCGACACGCTGCCCAGGTCGGCGGCGTGGGCGTCGATGCTGGACGAATACTTCGAGTAGCGCGTCCACGACGAGCCGATCTCCGCCAGGGCCCGCAGCGCCGGCGGCATGTCGAACCGGCTGCCCTTCACCTCTACGATCGCACCCGGCAGTCCGAGCCCCCGCTCGCCCCGGCCCAGCCCCGGCATCACCATGGACGACCGGATGCGCCAGTCGATGGAGATGCGGAAGCCGGTGACCGGCTCCACGAAGCGGTACCGCGAGTACGAGATGGCGATGACCGGGCAGAACCGCGCCTTGGGCGGGAAGAAGCCGAACCCGGCCATGGTGGACACGAGCAGCCCGGGCGCCACGATGCCCCTGCTCAGCACGGAGTGGTCCAGCGCCGAGGTGGGGACGGGCACGGCCACCCGCTGCTTGGTGGAGGCGAATCCGCGCCGGGTCTTGCGTTCCAGCCAGACCCTGATGGTCTCGGGGACTGCGGCGGTGCCGGTGTTGCCGGTGCCGGTGCCCGAGGGCGCCGCCTCGGCGCCGATGCGGCCGGGGTCCGCGCCGCCCGCCGCCGCGCGCCTGTGCGGGTCGAACTCCTCGCCGTACCAGCGGATGCGGATCTTGTCCTTGTCGGAGTCTCCGGCGTCGGAGCGCAGGTGCTCATCGAGGTCGTAGGTGTCGAAGTAGAGGCTGTTGACCTGCCCGTCGGGGAACTCGGGGTCGCGCCGGCACACGCGGAAGAGCAGGCTCATGGCCAGGTCCATGCGGTCGGGCCGGATGAAGAACTTCTGCTCCACCCGCTCGCGCAGGCGCGGCGCCGAGGACTCCCGGCTGGTGACGCTTATGTGCAGGTTGGGCGGGGCGGTCGTGACGGGCTCGCTCATCTCATCACCTCGAGGCCAGCACCAGATTGCCGGCCTTGCCGCCCAGGTACGCTTGGTAGGTGACGCCGCTGGTGAGATCGGCCGAACTGACGAGAACGTTCTCATACGCGACGCCCGGCGTGAAGACGAAGACCTCTTCGCCGTCCCGCTGGAGACTCACGGCCGTCCCGGCCGCCTGCACGGCCGCCGAGGTCACGTAGACGGAGGTCTGCCGGGAATCGTCCGCCAGGGCGGCCATGAGGTTGCCGCAGGCCACGACCGTCCCGCCGGTGATCACGAAGTCGCCGCGCACGTCCACGCCGCCCTCGCCCTGAGCAGTGCCTCCGAACGCGGCCAGGGTGCCGCTGTTCACGTGCACCGTTCCGTTGGAGTCGAGCCCGTCGCCCTTGGCCGTCACGCTGATGTCGCCGCCGTTGATGGTGATGTCGTCGTTGGCCGCGAGGCCATCGCCCGCTGCGGTGACCACGATGGTGCCGTTCTGGATGACGATGGCGTCGTCGCTGGCGATGCCTTCGCTGTTGTTGCCGGTCACGGTGAGGCTGCCCGCCCCCGTGAAATACAGCGAGTCGTTGCTGCTCAGTGTCGCGGAGTCGGCGTCGCCGCCGGCCGTGTCGGCCAGGGTGTTGGTGCTGCCCTCGGTGAGGACCAGGGTTAGCTTCTTGGCGCTCTTCACCAGCAGCGCCGGGCCCGACGGGCTGGTCACGCTGACACCGTCGAGTTCCAGGTAGACCTTGCCCTTGGTGTTGACCTCTATCTGGCCGGTGAGGCTGCCGGTGAGCCGGTACACCCCCGCGGACCCGATCTCGAGGGTGCCGTCATTGACGGACACGCTGTCGGTGTCCAGGGAACCGAGGTCGGACAGGTCGATGTCCACCACGCCTTTGGCGTATGCATCCTCGGTGTCGGACACCGCCGCTTCCAGCACGGCTGCCGACACCGGCTCTGCCGCACTCGGCGCGTGGTAGAAGAAACCCGTGGTGACGATCGCGGCGACGACCAGCGCCAGCGCTATCACCAGCGCGATCATGTCTCTCTTGTTGGATCTGCGTCTCATGGTCCCCTGCAGTCTATCCGGCTTGGAAGTACGCGGATATCTTCGCGGCTTCGGAGTCGATGGTCGCCGTGTCGACCAGGTCCGATGCCTGGGTCTTCAACACCTGCACCCACGTGTCGAGGATGTCCGATGCGGCGCCGCTCTCGTAGAGCGTCGCCTGCAGATCGGCGAGCTTCTCCTGGTACAGGGCCTCGAACTCCGCATTGGCGTGGAAACGCTGGACGAGGCGGTTGGTCTTGCCGCGGGGGCCGCGGGCCTGGGTGTCGCCACCGGCCGCTGCCGGCGCTCCGCCGCCCGGATTCCCGCCGCCCATCCCGCCGAAGGCCAGGTTGTGGTCCCAGGGGACGACGGTGAACTTTCCGGTTTCGGCGTCGTAGTAGAGGTAGGAGTTGTTGCCGGGGCCGTCGATGTCGTCGAAGTTGCCGATGAGTTCCTCCATCGCCAGATAGGTGGCGAGGGCATCGACGTCGAGCTTGTCGGCGAGGGTGCTGTTGAAGGTGGCGTCGTCGGAGTTGTTGACGAAATCGAGGAACTGGATGAGCGGGGTGAGGTCGGTGTTGTCCTTGCCCGCCTCCTGGTCGAAGACGTCGGTGTAACTCTCGGGATCGGTGCCACGATAGCTGTAGTCGCCGCTGGCTTCGGCCTTGTAGAGGGCGCCGGTGGCCGAGAAGTGTTCGGCCATCCAGGTGTCGTCGGGCAACTCGGTGGCCAGGCGGAGCTTGGCCGTGCCGCCGTTGACCGTGAACTTCACCGCGATCGCCCGCTCGGAGGCCAGTCCGGCCTGCTGGAGCAGCTCGAGCGACACGGCTTCGTTGAGCGAGGTGGCCGAGTTGTTCGACCGCACCACGATATCGGTGATGCCGTCGTAGTTCTGCCCTTCCACGTTCTTGTCGAGGCGGATGAGCCACGGCAGACCCTGCGGTTCCGTGGCCGAGACCGTGCCGCCCGGGCCCTTGTTGCGCCCGTTCGCCAAGCCGCGCAGGGAGGAATTGCCCTTGAGCCGCATGCCCACGTCCTGGAAGGTCTGCCCGTCGATGGTGACCGTGGCGGAGATCCACTCCTTGGTGCCGTCGGTCTTGTAGGCGGCGATCATGGCGTCGTAGTCGGTCTGGGAGAAGGTCACGCTGATGGTGTGGACCTTCGTGGCGTCGAAGAGGACGGCGCCGGCGTCCGCAGCAGTGGCGGGCCCGGAGGCGACGGAGGCGACGGTGGCGGCGGCTGCGGTGGTCGAGGTGGCAGCCGCGGTGGTCGAGGTGGCGCCGGAAGTGGCAGCCCCGGTCGTGGCGGTCGCCGCGGACGTCACGGTGCCGGTGGCGCCCGTGGTCCCGGCCGGGGCCTGCGACCCGCAGGACGTCACCGCGAGCCCGGCCGCGGCCAGGCCGGCCGCGCCGAAGAACACCACGGCGACGGTCACGGCGGCTACGCGCCGAAAGGGCATCAAGAGGGCTGTCACCCGGCGAAGCATCCGTCTATTCGAAATCCATCGCGGTGACGCCCTGGACGAGCTCGGCGGCGGTCATGCCTGGCATCACCAGGGTGAAGCTCTGGTCGTCGCCGACGGCGAGGATCGAGTCGCTGCTGATGTCGGCAAGGGTGACCTGGGTCTTGGACCCGTCGGCGGCGGTGACCGTCACGGTCTTGGCGGTGGACTGCACGCCGTAGAACGTCCAGATGTCGCTCAGGTGCACGCCCTCATAGGCGGTGCCGCTCTGGGTGACGGTGACCCAATCCATATAGTCCATGTCCACGGACGTGAAGCTCATGGGGTAGTCAACCAGGCCGCTCACCACGATGGTGCCGCTCTGCGCCACGGCGGCGGAGGTGGCAGTACCGGAAGCCGCTGTGGTCTCGGTGGCCGAGCTGACGGCGGTGGTGGCCACCGAGGTGGCGGTGGTGGCCGTCTGGGCGGTGCCGCCGCACGAGGCGGCGAAGAGAGCGACGCCCGCCGACAGGGCGATTGCTGCGAACAGCGCGCTGACTGTGCGTTTCTTCATCCTACGGACTCCTTGTACGACTTCACGATGGCCCCAGTATCGCGGGGGCCAGGTAAATCCGGCGTAAGTCGGGATTGACCTTGCGGATACGCGCCGCCGGCCGCTTCACACCGGCTTTACTCGGGGCCAGGTAGCCTCGGGCCATGGACTGGACCGGTGCGGTACTGACGGGGAGCGGGATCCCCGTCGGCCGGCCGGCACGTACTATGAAGACGCGAGAGGACCAGAGAGGATTTCGATGACACGGACCATCAGACTGACGATCGCGGGCGCACTGCTGCTCGCGTTGACCGGGTTCGCGGCCTTGGGACTCGCGGCCTGCGGCTCGTCGGCGAGTACCAGCACGACCGCGGGGGCCGGCCAAACCGCGACCTCCACCCAGACCGCCTCCATCGGCGACGCGACGGGCCAGGCGGCCGCCACGACCGCATCGACGTCCGGCGGCGGGACGGCGACCGCCGCCGCGACCGCGCCGACCGGCGCCGCTTCCGGCGACTACACAGCCACGGAGACCAGCTACACCAGCGCGACCAAGACCATCACCATCCAAAAGGTGACCACCGGCTCCGGCAACGACACGATCACCTACTACGTGGCCGACATCCAGTTGGCGGCCGGTGCGACTCTCCAGTCCGCGTTCGCCAGCGGGTCGTACGGCGGCCGGGTGCAGGACACCTCCACCATGGCCCAGGCGAACAACGCGATCGTGGCCATCAACGGCGACTACTACAGCTCCCGCGATGACGGGATCATCATCCGCAACGGAGTCGTCTACCGCGACGTGCCCACCCGGACCGGCCTGGCAATCTACAAGGACGGCACCATGAAGGTGTACGACGAGACCACCACCACGGCCGCGGACCTCCTGGCCGACGGCGTCTGGAACACCTACTCGTTCGGCCCGGGCCTGCTGGTGGACGGCCAGGTGGCGAGCGGCCTCGACACCTATGAGGCCGACGCGAACGCCCGCCACCCCATCCAGGGAGTGAACCCGCGGAGCGGCATCGGCATGATCGACTCCAACCACTACGTGTTCGTGGTCGTGGATGGGCGCAGCCCCGGCTACAGCAGGGGCGTGACCCTCACCGAGTTCGCCCAGATCTTCCAGCAACTCGGCTGCACCACCGCCTACAACCTCGACGGCGGCGGCTCCTCGACCCTGTACTTCATGGGCAACGTCGTGAACGACCCGTCGCAGCAGAACGGCGAGCGGGCAGTGAGCGACATCCTGTTCGTCGGCTAGGCAGCGAGAGGACAGGACTTCCATGCGGACCGACGACCTCGTGACCCAAGTCTCTGAAGCCCAGGTGGCCCAGGTGGCGCCTGCGGCGCCCGGCGCACTCGGCGCAGCCGAACCCGCTGCCCCCGCCGCCCGTGCGGCGGCGGGCGGCCGGGTGGAGCGGCTTCGCGGGCGTGCCGCGCAGGTGGTCGCTGAGACACCCTGGTGGGCGATCGCCGGCCGGGCCGCGATCGCCGTCCTCGCGCTCGTCCTCTTCACCTGGTCCCTCTCCCGGAACGGCATGGCCAACAGCTACTACGCCGCCGCGGTCAAGAGCGCAACGGTCAGCTGGAAGGCCTTCTTCTTCGGGTCCCTCGACCCCGGATCGTTCATCACCGTGGACAAGCCGCCGGTGGCCATCTGGGCCATGGCGATCTTCGGGCGCATCTTCGGCTTCTCCAGCTGGAGCATGCTCGTTCCCCAGGCCCTGGCCGGCGTGGCCTCGGTCGCGGTGCTCGGGCACCTCGTTCGGCGCTGGCGCGGCGAGATCGCCGGCCTCCTGGCCGCCCTGGCCTTCGCGCTCACCCCGGTCGCGGCGCTCATCTTCCGCTACAACAACCCCGACGCCTTCCTCACCCTCCTGCTGCTCCTCGGCACCTGGGCGTTCTGGTCGGCCCTCGAGAAGGGCTCCACCCGCAAGCTGGCGCTGACCGGGGTCATCCTCGGCTTCGCCTTCCTCACCAAGATGCTCATGGGCCTGATGATCGTCCCCGCCCTCGGCATCACCTATCTGGTGGCCGGTCCGCCCAAGATGGGCCGCCGCATCTGGCAACTCCTCGCAGCCTTCGGCGCCATGATCGTGGCCGCCGGCTGGTGGGTGGCGATAGTGGAGTTGTGGCCCGCCGCTTCGCGCCCCCACGTGGGCGGCACCACCTCCGATTCCTGGATAGCGCTCATCCTCGGCCGCACCGCCGGCGTCCTCGACACCACCGCGCAGGGCGCCAACCTGGCGGGCGACCCAGGCTGGCTACGGATCTTCAACTCGCAACTCGGCGGCCAGGTGGCCTGGCTGCTCCCGCTGGCCCTCGCCGGACTGGTCGCCGGTCTCGCCGTCACCATCCGGCGGCCGCGCACCGACCGGTCGCGGGCAGGCTACCTGCTCTGGGGCCTGTGGACCGTCGTGATGATCGCGGTCTTCAGCGAGGCCTCCGGCACGCTCCACTCCTATTACACCGTGGTGTTGGCGCCCGGCGTGGCGGCATTGGCAGGCGCCGGCGCCGTCGGGCTCTGGGACGCGGGCCGCGCCCGGCGCTGGGCCTCGTGGATGCTCCCCGCCGCGATCGCCGGCACCGCCGCTCTCTCCTCGGCCATGCTCGGCCGGGTCTCCGGATACGCCCCGGGTCTGGCTACCGCCGTCCTGGTCTGCGGTGCAGTAGGCGCGGCCGGGTCGCTCGTCGTCCTCAACCTGCGCAGCACGTCTTCGGGCCGCCGGCGGCGGCGCTCCGCGATCGTCTTCGTGACCACCGCCGTGGCAGTCCTATCGACCGCCACGCTGCTCGCCGGGCCGTTCGCGTACTCGGCCAGCACCATCGCCCGATCGGTCACCGGCAACACCGCGTCGGCGGGACCGCGCACCACCGGTCCCGGATCCACCTCCAACGGCTCCGACCTCACCGTCGACCAAGGCCTCCTGGATTATCTGGAGAGCAACCAGGGCGATGCAAAGTATCTCGTCGCGGTCCAATCGACCACCGAGTCGGTCCCCCTGATCCTGGCCACGGGCGAGCCGGTGGTGACCATCGGCGGCTACAAGAGCCGGGACCCCTATCCCACGGTGGACGAACTGCAGCAGATGGTCGCGTCGGGAGAACTGAGGTACGTGCTCCTGACATCGACCTCGTCGGCCAAGAGCGCCGGCACCACCTCCGAAGTGGCGCGCACCACCCTCCAGGCCGTCACCGAATGGGTGGCGGCGAACGGCACGGCCGTCGACTCGGCGGCATACGGCGGGTCGGCCTCCGGCACGCTCTACCTTCTGGGCGGCTGACGAGGCGCCCAGAAGGGAGCTGCCGCACGGTCGGCGGCCGGCCGGCGCGGCAAGCATGTAACCGGAGGGTAGGACTAAGGTCCCACTAAACCGGAAGCCCCTCGCAGCCGATAGCTGTTGTGTGACGAACACAGGCGACAACTTCCCCCGACCGACAGCAGCTCTCGAGCTCCATTGCCGCTGCTGCTCATCTCCTCTCATCCAGGCCTCGGACTGGACCAAGGGAGAAGAGGAGCGCTGGCAGGTAAGGCTCTGGTGCCCCGAGTGCTGGCACGTTCAGAACGCCGTGCTCGACAGGACGCAGGCCGCATACGTATCGATGGCGGTCGAAGAAGGGTTCGCGTGCATCCTCGACGCTCTCGAAGGGATCGATTCCATCCCGACGGTAGAGCCGAGGCACCGCCCCCGCCTCGCATAGGACTCGATCTCCCTCCCGCGGCGCCGGTTCCCCCCACCGGCGCCGCAGCCCCACCTCTCGACCAGATGCGCCTGTCTATCGTGCGCGGGCGCGCCGCTTCGCCACGCGGCCCGCGCCCCCTACCAGTTCATGAGGCCCGGCGTCCGCTCGCTCCTGCGGGAAAGCTGGACCAGAGCATCCTTGTACTTGGAGTGCCGCAGGCCGACCAGTTCGGTGACGAGCTGCAGGAAGCGCCACAGATCGGCCACGAGGGTCTCCGCGCTGGAGGCCAGGCAGAACTCCCCGGAGCTGAAGCAGATCCCGTCGAACTCCTTCACGGCGTGGAAGACCGTCTTGCTGAGGATCATGTCGACTGAGAGGTCCAGCCCCTGCTCGTCCAGGCTCTTGATGAGCGCCCCGCCGTCGCTGATGGTGAACCGCTGCGGTCCACCGGCCTCCGAGACGGCCGGGACGATATGCAGGACCACCCATCCCCGGCGGCCCGGGTAGCGGAACGGGGTCACCGCGCTCACGCGCCCGCCCCTCTCGAGCCGCTCCCACACGTTCCGGTCGCCGGAGACCAGCCCCGTGAAGTCTGCGACCTCGATGTCCCTCGTCCCGTCGATCATGTCGCCTCGCCGCTCATGCCCTTTCGTCGCTCATGCCGTCCCGTCACCCCGCAGTCTCTGCAGCTGGTCTTCCAGTCGAGACAGGTCGTCGATGACCTTCTGGCGGACCGCCTGGTCCACCTCGCGGCCTCGGTAGAAGTCGAACACCAGGTATCCGAGCTTCTTGGCCAAGCCGTCCATCTGCATCTCTATCTGCAGTTCTCCGAGCTTGGTCTTGCCCTTGTCGAGCGCCTTCTCCGTCTCGCGCGCGGCCTGCTCGATCCCACCTCGTATCTTGTCCGTGATCGCCATCGAGCTCTCTCTTTCTCCTGCCCTTCGAGCCACCGCGGCTCGCCGCCCGACGGCTCTCAAAAAAGGCTGGACGCTGGGTGTTGCAGCAACCATCCTTTTCCCAATCTAACGATTGAGCACGCCATAAGCAACGCGACCGGGGTGAGCGGCCCCCGCTGTTATCATTCGCACTATGGACACAGCCGCTCCCTTCCACGCATGGCGTTACTCACCCGCTGCCGGCGACCCCGACTCGCTGGTGGCACCGCCCTACGACGTCATAGGGCCCGAGCTCCAATCCCGCCTCTACGCGCGCAGCCGGAACAACGTGGTGCGCGTGGACCTGGGCATGACCATGCCCAGCGACACCGACTGCGACAACCGCTACACCCGGGCAGCGGCCCAGTTGGAGAAATGGAAGAAGGACGGCGTCCTCGTCCGTGACCAGACCCCCACTCTGACCTTCGTGGAAGAGGAGTTCACCGGCCCCGACGGGCGGGCGCGGAGACGGCACGGGTTCCTGGCCGCGGTGCGGGTCCACGAGTTCTCGGAAGGCGTCATCTTCCCGCACGAACAGACATTCTCCGGCCCCAAAGCCGACCGTTTCGACCTCATGGAGCACACGGCGATGAGCCTGAGCCCGGTGTTCCTGCTCTACGACCTGCCCGGCGACCCCATCACCACGGCATGGCAGGCCGGCCCGGGTTCGCAACCCCCGGCTACGGTGATCACCGGTGAGGACGGGAACATCACCCGGCTCTGGCCGACGTCCGACCCGGCGCTGCTGGTCTTGGTAGGCCGCGAACTGGGCGACGCCCGCTTCGTCATCGCGGACGGACACCACCGGTACGAGACGGCCCTGCGCTACCGCGAGCATCGGAGGGAGCTGGCGGCGAGCGGCGCGGTCGCGGACGGCGCGGAGGCGGCACTCGGCGACCCGCCGGCATACGAATACCTTCTCGCCTACCTGAGCAACATGGCCGACCCCGGCCTGGCCATCTACGCCACCCACCGCCTGGTGGCCGGCGTGGACCCGGGGAGACTGGCCGGCCTTCCGGACGCCCTGGCCGGGACCTTCGCCGTGGAGGCGTTGGCCGCCAAGCCGGGCATCCCCGGCGTGCGGGACGCGATCGAGCAGTACCTGGCAGCGCACCCCCGCGGGGCGTTCGCCGTGTGGGCGCCGGGCGCCGGTGGCCTGTACGGGCTGCGCCTGGTCGACGGCTCGGCTGCGGCAGCCGCCGCGCCGGGGCACACGGCCGGATATCAACAACTCGACGTGACCATCCTGCAGGAACTCATCCTGGGACCGGTGCTCGGCATCCCCGCGGAGCGCACCTCGGCCGAGGGGAGCATCACCTACTTCAAGGACACCACCGACGCCTTCGAGCGGCTCGATGCCGGCGAGTTCCAGGCGGGCTTCTTCATGAACCCGACGGGGCTGGAACAGGTCCGGGAAGTGGCCTTCGCGGGCGAGCGGATGCCGCAGAAGGCCACCTTCTTCTATCCCAAACTGCCCACGGGGCTGGTGTTCCAGGACCTGTCAGGGACACTCTGACCGTCCCGGCGCCCGGGCCGCCACGGCCGCGGGCGCCGCTCCGTCCGTCAAACCGGCTATCCAAGGGGGGATCGGCATGAAAGTCGCACTCATCGGGGCAACGGGGTTCGTCGGATCGCAGTTGTTGAACGAGGCGCTGGACCGCGGACACGAGGTGACGGCCATCGTCCGTCGCGTGGACCGGTTGCCCGAGCGCCCGAACCTCACCGCCAAGCAGGTGGACGTCCTCGACGTGGACGCCCTCGCGGACGCGCTGGCCGGCCACGACGCGGTCATCGCGGCGTTCAACCCCAACCGCGACGAGCCGGGCGACGTATTCGAGCGGTTCGTGGCGGCGGAGAAGGCCATCATCGCGGCGACCAAGAAGTCCGGCGTCAAGCGCCTTCTGGCGGTCGGCGGCGCGGGCAGCCTGGAAGTGGCGCCCGGGCAGCAACTCATAGACACCCCGGACTTTCCGCCCGCCTGGAAGGCCGGTGCGGGCGGCACCCGGCAGTTCCTCTATCTGCTGAAAGAGGAGCCGGATCTCGATTGGACCTTCCTCAGCCCCGCCGCGATGCTGCAGCCCGGCGAGCGCACCGGCACGTTCCGCCTTGGCGGCGACCAGATGCTCGTGGACGAGAAGGGCGAGTGCAAGATCTCGACGGCCGACTATGCCGTGGCCATGATCGACGAGCTCGAGGAGCCGAAGCACACGCGCAGACGTTTCTGTGTGGCGTACTAGGCCGAACGCGCACACACCCGTCGTCGCCACGCTCGCGAGTACGCACGCTCACGCTCCTCTGGGCATGCGCGCGTTCGGCACACCTCACCGATCCGGTTCGGCGACGGGCCCGGCTATGCGCGTTCTTCGAACGGCTCGATCCGGACGGCGTTGCCGTCCTCGCCCAGTTCTATCATCACGCCTTCAAGCCAGACGTCGCCGTCGGCCACTTCGAAGCGCACCGGTAGCTGGGTGAAGAAGCGCTCGAGCACCAGTTCCTTCTTGACGCCGATGACGGAGTCGCGGGGGCCGCACATGCCCACGTCGGTCATGTAGGCGGTGCCTTTCGGCAAGATGCGGGCGTCGCCCGTACGGACGTGGGTGTGCGTGCCGACCACGGCACTCACTTCTCCGTCCAGGTACCAGCCCATGGCCACCTTCTCGCTGGTGGCTTCCGCGTGGATATCCACGAGCACGTTCCGTACCCCGTGCAGTTGCTCGAGAGCCTCCCCGATCGCCTCGAAGGGCGAACGGGCCGGGTTCAGATACAACTGGCCGCTCAGGTTGATGACGCCCAGGCGGCCGGCGCGGGTGTCGACGACGGTGACGCCTCGTCCCGGGTTGGACGACAAGAAGTTGAACGGCCTGATGATCCGCGGCTGCTCGTCCAGATAGCGGTAGGTCTCGCGCTGCTTCCAGACGTGGTTGCCGGTGGTGATGACGTCCACGCCGGCGGCAAGCAGGGCCTCGGCGTGACCGGGCTTGATGCCCTTGCCGTCGGTGGCGTTCTCCCCGTTGGCGATGACGGCATCTGCGCCGTAGCGCTCCCTGAGGAGAGGGAGCTTCTTGATGAGGGCCTCGCGGCCCGGCTTTCCGATGACATCGGCGAAGAACAGGATGATCATGCGGTCAGTGTACCCCAGGGGGGCGGCGGAGGCCGGGTGGGGCGGCAGCGCGGGCGGAGCGGCCGTCCCTGTCCCCCGTCAACCGGCGCCGCCGTTCCGCCATGACCAACCTTTGGTCTCATGTGAGCCGCTTGGCGGGCCCGCCTAGCCTCGGGACATCAACGACCCCCAGGCTAGGAGGAAGCCATGAGACTCGAAAGACGGTCGCCTCGAGACCCGGCGAGGCCGCGGGGCGCCCCGCGCATCGGGGCGCCGCCCCTGATCGCGCTTGGAGGCGCGCTGCTGCTGCTCGCCCTGCTGGTAGCAGTGATGCTCGTGCCGGGCGCGGCCCGGTCCGCCGGCGCGGAGACCACCAGTTCCACGGATGCCGCCCCGACGACCACTGACGGCGCGCCGCAGGACACCACCCCGTCAGACACCACCCCATCAGAAGCCATCCCGACGGATCCCACTCCGGCCCAGCCGTCTCCCGGCCGCCTGCTGGTGACCCTGCCCTGGGGCCAGGGAACCGGCCAGGTGGGTCTGGTCCGCCCGGCCGAAGGGCTCACGCGAGGGCCGGAAGCCCTCGCCATCGCGCCCGACGGGCGCATCGCCGTGCTCGACTCGGTCAACAAGCGGGTGGTCGCTTTGGCGGCAGACGGGTCGCCGTCCGGACAGATACCGCTCGACCTGCGGGAGCCCCGTTTCCTGGCGGTGGACGGCGACAGCATCTACGTTCTGGACGCCGACGCAGACCGGCGCCTTGTAGCCCTCGATTGGCAAGGCGTGGAACACCATGACGCGGCCATGCCGGCCCTCGACGACGTGGTCACCGGGTTGTTCGCCACCACGGATGGGCCGTGCGTGGAGGTGGCGCATGACGCCGTGTATCTCGTCGACTTCAAGGACGCCGGGCAGACCGGCGGTGCGGCCAAGCAGTCCCGGGCGGCGCTGCGCGCCGCCCCCGGCCGTCCCCTCGACCTCGAGCTCACCCGCGCCGTCAAGGCCACCTTCGACCCCAAGGAAGGCGTGAAGCTCAAGCGCTACAAGGTCGACAAGAAGACGCTCAAAGGCACTCAGATCCAGGCTCTCGCACCCAAGTTGTCGGACAAGGCGATCGAACACCTCATCTCGCTGGACGGCGACGGGCAGGGCGGCATCATCCTGGGGGCGCGGCTCCTGCGGGCCAAGGGCGATCCGGTGGACGCTCCGGCCCTCATCATCGGGCGGCTGGCGGCTGACCAGGGCGGCGCGGACCCGGCCGCCGTGGACCCGGTCCTAGCCGACACCATCACCCTGTCCGACTCTCCGTTCGCGTACCTTGGCGAGCCCTACGCGGTGGCGCCGGACGGCCGCGTCTTCCAGCCGGTGGGGGACGACACGGGATACAGCATCTACGTCTACACGCTTCCTGGAGCGGGCGCCCCTGCGGCGACCGCGACGGACGCGGCGAGCGCGATCGCCGGCGCCGCGGACACGCCGACGGCGACAGTCAGCGCGGCGCTCGGCGCCACACTCGGCGGGGAGGTGCGGCCATGACGGCGTTCTCGCACATACGGCGGCCGCGGCCTTGGTTCGGCACGGTCGCCGTCGGAGCGGGGCTGGTCCTGTCGGCGGTGCTCGGGTGCTGGCTCACGCCCGCGGCCGCACAGGCGGCCATCCCGACCATGACCGGTTACGAGATCATCGCCCGGGCGGAGTCGGCCATCGGGACCGACTACATGTGGAGCCAGGAGAGCTGGGTGCCCGACGCAGGTGGCGACGGACCTGACTGCTCCGGTCTGGGCCTCAAGTGCTGGGAGGTGCCCAAGACCCTCTACTACCAGGAGGAGAGCGGCGACAACGCCACCTTCACGCGCTACACCAGTTACAGCTTCTACAACCTGATCGGCCCGTGGTCTGAGCTGGACAGCCGCTCGCAGTTGCAGATGGGCGACATCCTTGTGAAGAACAACGGCTCCACAGGACACGTGACCATCTACTACAGCGGCGACGCCTGGGGATCGCCCATCATCTACGAAGCCCCGGGCACCGGCCTTCAGATCCGCCGGATCAGCCGCTACCTGAGCAGCGAGTACAAACCCATCCGCCGCGACTCGATGAGCGGCGCCGGCATAGTGCTGGACAACCCGACGGCCAAGAGCACCGGCGGGACCGGGGTGGGAGGCAACTGGACCCGATCGAGCAGCGTCGCCGGATACTGGGGCGACGACTACCAGGTCCACGCCGCCACCGCCGGCACGGCCTGGGCCCGCTGGACCCCGCGTCTGCCGAGCAGCGGTCTGTACGAGATATGCATGCGGTGGACCGCCGGCTCCGACCGGACCTCGGGAGCCACGGTGACCATCAACACCCCGTCCGGGTCGTACAAGCGGTACATCAACCAGCGGATCAACGGGTCGCGCTGGTTCTCGCTCGGCTACTACAACTTCGGCGCGGGCTACTCGCCTGCGTCCGGCAGTGTCACCCTGTCGGCCACCGGAGCGGACGGGTACGTGATCGCCGACGCGGTGATGTTCACTCCGTCCTGATCGGCGGCTGGAGCCCGGCGCCGCGCCGCGCCGCCCCGGGCGCTTCGCCTGCGACCCGGCTTGACCCAGTCAGGCCCCCGAAAAGACCGGGGCCCGCCATGTGGCGGGCCCCGTCGGTAGGTCCTCGGTGCGCCCGCCGGCCCGTGCCGGCGGCGCGGCTGCGCGCAGCCTACGACCCGATGGTGTCCACCGCGTCGAGGTCGATCATCGTGGAGGTGGCGGCCTTGTACTTGGTCCCCAGCCAGGTGATGGTCACCGTGTGGGAGCCGTAGGCCAGGAGGCCGCTCTTCCAGACAGCCTGCTGGTAGGCGGTCGTCTTGTTGTAGAGGTCGACCGTGACGGCCGTACCGCCATCGAGCGACACGCTCATGCGCCCGTAGCCGGTCCCCTTGGTGGCGATGATGTTGATCATCACGCCCGTGAAGGTGTAGCTCACGGTGGAGGCGGCGTTCACGGTCGCCATGCTGCCGCCGGAATAGGCGCCGGTCACGGTCGCCCAGCCGGTGAGCGTCAGGGACCCCTGCTCCACGCGGGCGGTCGCCTTGAGACTACCGACCACGTCGATGGCGTCGATGTTGACGTACTTACCGGTGGTGCCGGTCACCGCCGAGAAGGCCACCTTGACTCTGTGGATGCCGGAGCTGACCGACTTGGTATAGACGGCCTGCTGGTACAGGGTGGTGCTGCTATAGAGGTCGACCACCTGGGCGGCGCCGTCCACCGTCACGGACATCTTGCCCATGGCCGTGCTCTTCGTGGAGATGATGGTCAGACTGGTGCCGGTGAACTCGAAGTACGCCGAGGTGCCCGAGCCGCCGCGGATGTAGGTGCCGCCGGAGGCGCTCGTCGAACTGACCGAGCCCCAGCCGCCACTATAGGCGATCCCGCTCGCGGTCTGCTCGTACCGGGCGACCGGGATGGTGTAGGTGAACGTCGTGGTGCCGGAGGGGCCGCCGATCGCGGTGACCCGGACCTGCACGCCGCCCTCAGACGCCGCGGCCGGAGCGACTGCGGTGATCTTCGTCGTGGAGTTCACTGTGTAGCTCTGCGCGGCCGTACCGCCGAAGGTGACGGCGGTCACGTCGTAGAAGCCCGAGCCGTTGATGGTCACGGACGTCCCGCCTGTGGTGGGACCGCTGGACGGACTGATGCTGCTGATGACCGGGGAGCCGACGTACAGGTAGTCGTCGGCCGAGGTGTCGGGAGACTCGCCGCCGGCGGTGACGACCTTCACCCGCACGGAGCCTGCCGCCCCTGCCGGGACCGTCGCGGTTATCTGGGTGGAGGAGACGCGGGTGTAGCCGGTCGCCGCGCTACCCCCGAAGCTCACCGACAGGATGTCGTCGAACCGGGCGCCGCTGATGGTCACCGTGTTGCCGCCGGCGATCGCACCGTAGGCCGGGCTCACACCGCTGATGCTCGGCGTGGTGACCGGGACACCGGTGGTGTAGGCCTTTAGGCAGACGTTGGCGCTCGACATGAACGCCGTGGTGATGTCAGACCAGCTGGTCACGCTGCCGGAGCTGATGTAGCTCTGGCCGGGCGCCGACGTGGCGTTGTTGGAATACCCCGAGTAGGCGGCCTCGAAGGCGACCGGGTAGGTGGTGCCGGGCGAGGTTACCTTCACAGCCACCACGAACGGCTGGCCGGCGGTGAGCGACAGCGGGGTGGCGAGCGTCACCGTGTGGAAGCCCATGTAGGCCATGGTGCCACTCGTGTTGAGGGTGAGCGAGCCAAGGGCGGGACCGGTGTAGACCGCGTAGGTCGTGGACGGGGTGAGGGTGTAGAAGCCCACCGCAGCGACGGAGTCGCTGGCCCGCGCCGTGAACACGTTGGCGAAGGCAGCGGTGTTGCTGCCATAGCCCACGCTGCTGACATTGCCCAGCGGGTCGTACTGGTAGATGTCGTTGTAGTTGTCGACCGGCTCGGCACTGTCGAAGGAGACGGTAAGGTCGTTCGTGCCGAACGAGCTGTCGTAGTAGGAGGCCCAGAAGTAGCCGGCGTTGCCCCAGCTGGTGCCCCAGCTGTTGCGGACGAGGAATGCCCCGTTACCCGGCGCCGCGGTCGCGAAATTCGTGGCAGGGTAGTTGTCGTCCCAACCGACGATGACCACCGCGTGGTTCAGGACCCCGCTGCCGTAGTAGTAGTAGGCCGAGTTCGCGGTGCTGAAGTACTGCGAGCCGAAGTCATAGTACATGGTGGTGTAGAGGCCACCGTTCGCCATGACCGCGGTCTTGATGTTGTCGTTGTCGGTCGCCGAGGCCCGCTCGGGGATCCAGTCGACGTTCTGGACGTGCTTGTGAGCGACCCCGGTGACGGTGTTGGTGGGCGTCGGGTAGGGATCTTCAGTCTCGTACAGGGGTCCGGACCACCGGGTGAGGTAGGCCGTGGACATGTACATCTGGCCGCCGGAGTTGTAGAGGTCGGGGTAGCTGAAGCCGCTCTTGGAGACGAGGTTGTCTTCGGAGAAGTCCGTGACCTCGCCCAGAGTCAGATACGGCTGGATGTACGACTCGAACGACCCGAACGTCGCGAAGGCCCAGCAAGTGCCGTACGAGCCCTGGTTCTTCACCGGGGTCAGGCGGACGCCCCTCAGATCGTAGGAGGTGGGCAGAGCCGTGAGGGCAGCCGCGGCCGACGTCTTCACCTTCATGCCCTTGGTGAACGACAGATCCTGCGGGCTGGGCCGCAGGCCGCCGGACTTCTTGAGAGCCCCGGAGTTGAGTGCGGGAGCCTTGGCGAACAGCTGCGAGGCCACAAAGGCCTTGCTGAGCGGCGCTGCCGAGGGCTTGGCGGCCGGCTTGGAGTCCACGCCGAGAGCGATCCCGGCGCTGAGAGCCAGCAGTAGGACGAGCACGAGAGCCGAGAAGGCCACCGGACGGAAGAAGGTCTGCCGGTGGCGAGAAGGCGAAACCCCTTGCGAACCTGACCGGCCCCACCAACGCGACATCGCATCACCCTCTTTCATCGTCGGACACGCCCCTGGCACAAAAAGCCTGACCTTTCGGTAAAGCTGTTGCCGTCTCTTGTACGCTGCCACGTATCTATCCAACTGTCAATGGACGCGCGCACTAAGACGGCACAACCGGACCCGCCATGCGGCGGGCCCGGCAGAGGATCCGTCATCTCAGACGGCGTCTCAGTTCAGCGTGCCCAGGATCGAGAAGGCGTCCGCGCTGATGCCGAGACCCGCCGCATTGCCCGAGTACCAGGTGATCTTCACGGTGTGGACGCCGAAGGTGAGGTCGCCGGTGTTCCAGATCTTCACCCCGTAGGCGGCGGTGGCCTGGTTCAGGTTGACGATCTGGGCGGCGCCGCTGTCGACGGAGACGGAGGCTTTGCCCATCTTCGGCCCGAGCTCCGCGACCCAGACGAGGCTGGTGCCCGTGAACTTGACCGTCACCGAGGCGCCGCTGGCCGAAGCCTGCTTGTAGCTGCCACCGGAGGCGGCGCTGTTGGAGACGCTGGTCCAGGTGCCGGCCCACACGAAGTGGGAGTCGGTCTGTTCGTACCGCATGTAGGCGGTGCTGACGACCGGGGCGACCGGGGTGCCGGAGATGTCGAAGCCGTCGATGTTGATGTACTGGGTGGCCGCGTTGCCGGAGTAGGCGGTGATCTTGACGGTGTGGGTGGTGTTCGACAGCGTCCCGGTCGTGTACACCCTCTGGTTGTAAGCGGAGGAGCTGCTCGCCAGGTCGACGAGTTTGGCCGCGCCGCCGTCGATGGAGACGTAGGCTTTGCCCATCGTGGCGCCCTTGGTGGCGATCCAGGCGAGGGACGTGCCCTTGAAGTTGATGGTGGCGCTGGCGCCGGCCGTGTTGCTCTGGGTGTAGCTGCCACCCGAGGAGGCGCTATTGGAGACGGTGGCCCAGGTGCCGGTCCAGATGGCCTTGGCTTCACTCTGCTGGTAGCGGGTGGCCACGGAGACCAGGCTGCCGGAGATGTCGAAGGCGTCGACACCGATGTTGCAGGAGGTGGCGGCCGAGCGGCGGATACCGGTCCATTCGATCTTCACGGTGTGGGTGCCGTTGGCGATGGTGCCCGTGTTCCAGACTTTCTGCTGGTAGAGCATGCCGCCGTTGTAGAGGTCCACGTTGACCGGGGTACCGTTGTCGAGGGTGATCTTCACATAACCGTAGGCCGGGCCCTTCTTGGTGACGTAGGCGAGATAGGTGCCGTTGAAGGTAACGGTCATGGAGCCGGTGCCGTTCACGTAGCTGTAGCTGCCACCCGAGTCATTGCTGCTGGTGCTGGTGTTCCAGCCACCGGAGTAATTGACGCCGCTGCTGTTCTGCTCGTAGCGGGTGGTGGCGGGAGCGGTCGTCACGGAGACGGTATGGGCGGTGGAATCCACGTAGCCGCCGAAGTCGGTGGTCCAGTAGAAGGTGTACGGGGAGCCGGCCAGCTCGTAGCGGCTGACACCGATCACCTTGAACGCAGCACCGAGCATGTTCGCGTTGTGACCGGCCGAAGCTTTCCACGCCGCGAAGACTTCCTCGGCGGTCTGCTGGCCGGCTGCGATGTTCTCGCCCTTCTCGGTGTAGAAGTTGTAACCGCTCAGGGTCATGCGGTCCCAGGGAAGAGCGTTGTAGGCGAACCAGTCGGATTTCTGGCTGTAGTGGCTGAAGAACTTGTAGCCCGCCATGTCGTGGTTGTGGCGGTAGCAAGCCTGAGAGATGAGGTCGGACACCAGGAGGGCTTTGAGGCCGTTGGCGACACGGTAGTCGTTGATCAGCTTGACGAACTTGGCCTCTTCATTGTTGTAGCTGTAGGCCTGAGCCCCGGAGGTCAGGACAACGCCGAACAGCACAGCCACGAGGATCGCCGCGGCGAGAGTGATGAGCGCGAGCCGCGAATGCATCCTGGTGATTCTTGGCTTTGCTGCGGAGGTTTTCATGCTGCTTCCTCCTGTCGTACCTGACAGATGAGACTTGATCTTGACTTGCCTATCCCATATGTCGGCAGGTCGCCCCCCTTCCTTTAGCGCGCAGACGAAATTTTTTCGTTGAAGAAAAAGGAGTCGAGAGACCCTCCACCCGGGGGGCTGGATGCGCGCACAGCCGGCCGCGGGGCACCCGCGAAGGGCATGGGCGAAGCTGCGGTACAGGTGGTCCGCGCCGCGATCGGCGTATCTGCCCGCGCGCTTCCTTTACGGCTCTCTTATACCCGGGGGCGTATATTAGCCCGGACATCGGAACGGGCCTGCGGGAGGCCCAGAATAGGAGAGTGTCTGATGATGAGAGGTGACTGGGGCGAACCCAGCTTCGGGACCTTCGGTCATGACATCGGCGGCACAGGGATCGTGGGCATGGTGCTCATGATCATCCTGTGGATCGCTGTTATTGCAGCCATAGTCATCGCGATCCGGGCATTGGTGATCCATTCCCACCACAAGAGCGCGGCCGCCGGATACCCGGTGACCGGGCCTGCCCCGACGGCGCCGTCCGTGGGCCCTGGTCCCACCACGGACCGGACGGCTCTGCTGGCCATCCTCGAGCAGCGCTACGCCAAGGGTGAGGTCACGCGCGAGGATTTTCTGCAGCGCAAAGCCGACCTCGGGTTCGGTGAGCCGCCCGCGACGAGCTAGCCGGCCGCAGACATCCCCGGCACTGCCGGAGAGCGGCAGACGGTATTGACGAAAAAGGCCCTGCTTCCGCAGGGCCTTTTTGTTTCAGTGCAACGCGGTCGCTTTCGGCGCAAGCGGGCGCGCGGCGTGCCGCCGGCCGGAGATACTCAATAGAGCGTCCCCACGACCTCCACGGCATCCACGCTTATGTACTTGCCCAATGGGTTGGCGGTGTCCCACCAGATCTTGACCGTGTGCGGGGCCAGGCTCAGGAGCCCGGTGTTCCACACCGGCTGCTGGTACTGCACCTCGGTCCAGGCCAGATCCACACTCACGGCCTTTTTGCCGTCCAACGAGACCCACGCTTTGCCCAAGGTCACTCCCTTGGTCGCGATCCAACAGAGGTACGTGCCCTTGAAGGAGATGGTCACCGAAGCACCGCTGGTGTTGGCGCGCTTGTAGCTACCGCCCGAAGCTCCCGCCGTGGAGAAGGTCGCCCACGTTCCGGAGTACACCAGACCGGTGGCGTCCTGCTGATACCGCACGCCGGTCGGCGCGGGCAGAAGGGTCCCGTTCACCTTGAAGGCGTCCACACTGATATTGGCCGCCGTCGCCGCCGCGTTCTTGTCCCCGGTCCAACTGATGGTCACGGTGTGGGTCCCGGGCGCGAACGTCCTGGACCATACAGGTCCGTACACCGCCGTCGGGCTGTAAAGGTCGATGATGGCCACGGCCCTGCCGTCCACGATGACCCGAGCTTTGCCGTACAGCGGGCTCTTCTTGGCCAGCCAGGAGAAGTACGTGCCGTCGAAGCTGACGGTGCAGGACGAGCCCGAAGCATCGACATACTCGTAGCTGCCGCCCGAGGCGGAGGTGCTCGCCTGCTGTTTCCAGGCGCCCTTGTGGAGAAGATGGCTGTCCGTCTGCTGATACAGCACCGCCTGGGAAGGCTGTGTCAACACCCCGGCTACCTTGAAGGCATCCACCGATATGTTGTAGTCGTCGGCGAGCGGGTTCTTCTTGCCGGTCCATTCGATCTTGAGGGTGTGCGTGCCGGCGGCGAGCGTGCCCGTCTCCCAGACCGTCACGAACTTCTCCGTGGCGTTGTAGAGATCGACAAGACCCCGGTCGACGCCGTCCAGCGTGACCTTGGCCTGGCCGTAGTGCACGCTCTTCTTGGCGAGCCACGCGAGATAGGTGCCATTGAAGGTGACCGTGCATGAGGACCCGGTCGTGTCCGCGTAGCGGAAGCTTCCGCCGGAAGCACCGGCATCCGCCTGCACCACCCAGGCGCCGGCGTAGACCAACGCCGGGTCGGCCTGCTGGTAGAGGGTGAGCCCCTCGTCCTTGACCACGCTCAGGATGAGCGTCGACCTGCAGCCGACGTGCGACTCGAAGATGTGCGCGGATATGGTCGCAGTGCCGGTGGTGCCGGTCAGCTTGACGGTGCGGGCGTGCGACTGCGGGTCCGCCGTGTCGCGTTCGACCACATCCACCGCGGTGATAGTGCCCACGTTCGCGTGATCGGCGAGCTTGGCGGCCATGTCCGCGGGCGAGATGACCACTGTCCACGCATAGCCCGGGTTGCTCGACGGGGCGAGAAGGCTCCACCGGTCGTACTGGGCAGGCTGGTAGGCGACCTGCGAAGACCAGGCCGAGTCGGTGGTGTATCCGCCGGAACTGCTCGAGAAGTTGGTCTGGATCATGCCGCCGTAGTAGGTGAGCACTTCACCCGATGTCTCCTGGGCGGCCTGCGACAGGTACGGATATACCGCCTCGACGTTGTAGCCCACGTAGTTCATGTCCCGGGAATCGTCGTAGGGGACCGAGCTGATGGAGTGGGCGGCGATGTAGGTCCGCGCCGCCACGTCCTGGGCCTTGACCGCGTCGGGCGCGAAGGTGGACCCGCCGGGCACCGCCCAATCGGGAGCGATCTCCGAGACCCCGGCCACATATTTGTCTATGGGGACGAAGTTGTGGATGTAGAGCTTGGCCTGCGTCGAGTTGGGGATGATGCGGATGTATCCCCAGTACTGCCGCGGCGTCCCGCTCGACCACAGCACACTCGGCGCCACCTTGACCCGGCCGTCGGCCGAGACGGGGGTGAGATCCACGTAGTCGTAGGCGGTGGCGGCTCCCGAGACCTGCACCTTGCCGGCGCTGTAGACGAGCGTGACCGGCTCTCCCACCGCCAGTGTCTTGATGGTGCTCTTGCTTCCGTTCGTAGAGCCGGCCAGAGTGGCCGGGGTCGCCATGGCGGTCAGTTGCACCGAGTCGAAGTAGTCGACGCTCGTGGTGATGCGCACCACTATGTTCTGCCTGCCGGGAGCGATCACCGAGAGATTGGTGAGCGCCGTGCCGGGATAGTAGAACGACAGGATCTGCTTGTAGGTGTTGCCTTCGCGGGACCCTTCCCACATGCCCCACTGGCTCATGCCTTCGCCATGGCCATAGCCGCGCCCGCTGATGATGAAGTCCCCTGTCGCCGCACGGGCGGTGGGAGCGAAGACGAAGCAGGCAAGGACGACGGCCGCCATGGCGGCAAAGGCGGCAACGGTGAAGCGGCGGGAGGGATGGCTGATGTCCACTATGTCTATCCTCCGTCATTCATGGCGCGAGGACGGGCCGGCGAGTGGGCCCGAATCGATGCCTTGAGCATGAGGGCGCCACTATACACCTCGGCCTGGCGCCACGACCACTTGAATAGTGTTCGCCTCCCTGGGTTGAAAGCCTGCCGGGTGGGTGCCGCTCGACACCCCCGGCCACCCGCGGCGGACCACGCCGCGCTCCGGCTCCCGGACCTTTAGCGGCGCCTCTTGAGCATAGCGCGGAACATGTCCTTGACCTCGGCCAGCTCGGGCGAGCGCACCAGCGTGGCCGCTATCAGGTAGACGGCGACGCCGACGACCAACCCGGCCACCACCCGTACGGCGAAGCCGGATGTGGTCGCGGAGACCACCCGGGTGAGGGCCATGTCCACCAGCCAGACGGCGACTCCCATCACGGCCGAGGCCCCGGCCACCCTGGCGAAGGAACCCACCATCCGCCGGAGCCCCATGGGCCCGATCTTGCGCCTGAGCAGGTAGAGAAGTACGAAGAAGTTGATGGTGAGCGACACGGTGGTCCCCAGAGCCAGACCGCCGACGCCGAGGAACTGCATGAACAGGTACGACAGCCCGATGTTGAGCACCACGGTGGCCACGCTGATCTTCACCGGCGTGCGCATGTCGTGATAGGCGTAGAAGACCCGGGTGAGAGTGTCGCGCCCGGCGTAGACGTAGAGGCCGAGGAGCAGGAAGAGGAGCACCCAGGCGGTCGGACTGGTGTCCGCGGCGGTGAACTCGCCGTGCTGGTAGATCAATCCCGTGATGGCGAAGCGCAGCAGGATGAACGCCACCATGATGGGGAACAGCAGGAACGCCATCAGGCGCAGGGCGAACGAGAGCGTGGCTTTCACCCGGTCCGGGGCCTTGGCCGCCACCTGCTCGGAGAGCAGGGGGAACAGCGGGACGGTGATGCCGGCGACGAACAGGCCCAGCGGCAACTGGAACAGTTTGTCCGCGTAACTGAGGCTCGACACGGACCCGACGGAGAGCATCGAGCCCATGATCTGATCGGAGAAGATGGCGACCGCCCCCACCGCAGACCCGATGAGCACCGGCCACACCATCCCGGCGGCCTCGCGCAGAGCGGGGTCGCGCCACTGGATGCGAGAGCGGTACGGCACGTCCTGGTCGCGGATGCCGAACATGACAACGGCAAAGCCGGCGAAGTAACTCACCGCCATACTGACCGCCAGCGACGTGATGCCGATCGGCTTGGCCAGCGCCACCATCACGACCAACGCGACCGCCGCACCGATGACCGACGAGAACGCGGCCAGGGCGAAGCGGCGGAGGGAGTTGAGCATCCCCGTGACCAGCCCGGTGAGGCCGGCGAAGACGAACCCGGTCATCACGATCCGGAAGAGGTAGACGGCCAGATGCTTGGTCTCGGACGTGAACCCGAACCCGATGAGCGGCACCACCCAGGGAGCGACGACCACCAGGATCACCGTCAGCCCGACGAGCACCAGCCCGGCCACCTTGCCCATGTTGGCGAAAAGACCGAGCGCGTCCTTCTTCTGCCCGGTGGCGATGCGGTGGCTGAACAGGGGGACGAAGGCGGCCACCAGCCCGCTGCTGACCACCAGCGCCAGCAGATAGGGCAGCCGGTAGGCGAGGAAGAAGGCGTCGGTCTCGGCCTGGCGCCCGAAGAGGTCGGCCATGACGATGTCCCGCACCAGGCCGAGCAGCCGGCCGGCGAGGGTGGCTGCCAGGATGATCATGGCCGCTTTCCCGACGACCGCCCGGACGGAGCTGCCCGCCGGCGCCGCGGCTTCGCCGGCGGCGGCCGGGACTTCGACGCCGGCGGCTCCGCCGCCGGCAGCCGTCAGTTCACGTTCCGCCGGATCGTCCGCCCAGCCTTCGGCGATCTCGACGGGGAATGCCGGGGCCGGGCGCTCGGCGGTCGGCGGACCGCCCGCGGATGCCGGGTCTGTCTCGGACCGGCTCAACCGGCGCCCCCGCTGTCCACGCCGGGGCCCTCTTCAGGGGCCACGCCCTTCGGAGCCGCGCCCTTCGGGGCGGCACCTCCCGGCGAGGCACCCTTCGGGCCCGCACCGCCCGGCGCCCTCACCACCCGGAGGGCGAAGCGGGGCAACACCATCTGCCGGCGCAGCCGTTTGGGCTCCCGGACCAGCCGGTACAGCCACTCCACACCCGCCCGCTGCGCCCACTCCGGTGCCCGGGTGACGTTCCCAGCCCACACGTCGAAGCTGCCGCCGACGCCCAGGGCCACGCGGGCGCCCCACTCGCCGCGATGGCCATGGAGAAGGATCTCCTGTTTCGGCGCCCCCATGGCGACCAGCAGGATGTCGGCCCCCGAGGCGCGCACGGCGGCGGCCACGGCGGTCTCGTCCGCCTCGCCGAAATAGCCGTCGCGGCACCCAGCCACCCGCAGACCGGTTATGCGGGCCTGCTGCTGCCGGGCCGCCTCGTCGGCGACCCCCGGCCTGGCCCCCAGGAGGTAGACGCTAAGCCCCGCCTCGGCCGCCAGTTCGAGCACCCTCTGCGCCAGGTCGATGCCCGGCACCCGCTGGATGGGCGCGCCGGCATCCGCGCTTGTGCCGGAACCCGCCACACCGCCGGCGACGGCACCCGCGCCCGTGACCGCGCGGCGTGCGGCCCATACGGCGCCCACCCCGTCGGCGTAGCTGAGGTCCGCAGCCCGGAGGACTTCCGCCGCGGCGGGGTCTTCCTGGGCGCGCATCACCAGTTCGGGGTTGAAGCTGACGGCCAGTGCGGTGCGGGCGGGCACGGCGCCGCCGGCTTCCTTCGCGGCGGCTACGTCCACCACCCACTGCGCCGCTTCTTCCAGACCTGCCAGATCGAGCCGGAAACCGAGCACCTGCGTGGACGGCCAGGGGCGCTCGGGCGCGGGCGCCTGCCCGCCGCCGTCCGGCGCACCGCCACCCGTCTGAGTGCCGCTGCGCTGCGCCTCCACCCGTGCGAGCATCTCCACGATGAGCCCGGACATCTCCTGCACCCGGCTCTCCCAGGTCTCCCCGGCAACGGCGGCGGCGCGGGCGGCGCGAGCCTCGGGCGAGCCGGCTTCGAGCGCCTGCCGCACCAGCACCGGGTACTCCGCGGGCGAGGCCGCCAGGCCGATGCTGCCTGAGAACAGGGCCAACTCGGGCAGAGCAGCGGCGACCACCGGGAGCCCGGCGGCCAGATACTCATACAGCTTGAGCGGGAAGATGTTCCGGGTGAGCTCGTTGAGCTTGTACGGGATGAGGGCCACGTCGAGGCCCTTCAGATACGCGGGCAGCTCCGCCACCGGGCGGTTGCCGAGCAGGTGGACGTTGGGCATCGACCGCAGGCGCTCCTCGTCGACGTCCTCCGGCCGGACCGGGCCGATAAGGACTATCTGCCAGGCGGGATCCGCCGCGGCCAAGGCCTCGATGGCCTCGATGTCGAGACGCTCGTCGTGCACCCCCACCACTCCTACCCGCGGCTGCGGGAGGGACGCGATGTCCTCCGGGACTGCGAGCGCCGGGTCGAGGGCGGACGCGAAATGCCCGACGTCCGCCGCGTGGCGGATGCGGTGGATATGCGGGTTCAGATGCTTCCGCGACTCCCGGAGGTTCTCCGCCGACGTCAGCACGAGGTCCGCCCGGCGGGTGAGATCGTGATCGTATGCGGTGACCACGTCGGGCCGGATGAGGCCGGGGAAGGCCGAGTGCTCGTCCACGCAGTGGTACAGCACCGATCCCGGATGGATGTGGTCGATCAGGTCGATGGACCCGGGCAGATACGTCCACAGGATGGGGTCCCGCATGCCGATCTTCTTGACGGCCCGGTTGACGTAGCCGGCCAGGATGAGCTGGTTGGCCTTGTTGATCCAGGGATACATGTTCCCGAACGGCGAGAGCGGAGGCGGGGTGAGCACCCACAGACCGCGCTCGGCCTTGCGCAGAGACAGCGCCACGGCCTTCCAGCGGCTCCAGCGGGCGGGGACTTTCAGCGGCGCCAGTGCGGTCACCGGTTCCTCGACGTAGAGCACCCGGTTGGTCTCCGCCAGCCGGTGCATGATCTGCTGCTTGCTCGTCCAGTGCGCGTCCCAGTCGAGGGACGACATGCAGATGATGTCTCTGCCTCTCAGCATCCCGGTCTCCGGTCCTTCGGTCTCGTCCGGCCGGGCGGCCAGCGCTTTTTCGTAGATGGATCCCATCAGGTTCCCCGCTGCCTCCGAGGAGAAGCGTTCGCGCACCCGTGAGCGGGCGGCGTCTCCCATGCGCGCGCGGAGCGCCGGGTCGAGGAGCAGGCGGGTCAAGTGGCCCGCGAGAGCCGCCGCGGTGGCGGCGCGGTCCGGGCCCCGTTTCACCAGGTATCCCGTGACGCCCTCCTGGACGGTCTCCGGCAACCCGGCGGCCATGGCCTCCAGTACCGAGATGGGGATGCCTTCCGACTCCGAACTGCTCGCGTAGACGTCGAACCGGGCGAGCACCGGCCAGGCCGGCACCACTTTCCCCAGGAACTCCACGCGGCCGGCGAGGTCGTCCGCGGCGGCGCGGCGCTGCAGCGCCGCGCGCTCGGGCCCGTCGCCGACGACGACCAGCCGCACGTCCGGGACCGTCTGGGCGACGGTCGCCACTGCGTCGAGCAGCAACTCCAGGTCCTTGACCGGCACCAGGCGGGCCACCGTGCCGATGGTGGGACCCGACGCGCCTGGGGCAGACACCGCAGTGAGCGGCGCAACCGGAGCGGCGCCGGCGCCCGGGGCTGCGGCGCCACCCGGCGAGGCCGCGCCGCTCCGCGCCGCCGCCTCGAAGTCCATGCCTTCCAGTTCGATCCCCGGATGCACCACGTGCACCCGGGACTCCCGCACCCCGCTCGCTATGAGGCGGCGGGCCAGGTCGCCCGAGACACAGCAGAACACGTCTACCGCCGCGCGCGTCGCCCGATCCAGGGCCGCATACGCCCGCGACCGCACGGTGCTCGAGTAGTCGAGCGCGAGGTCGGAGTGGACGGTGGTGAACAGGAGCGGCCGCGGCCGGACGGCGGGCAGCACCATGCGTACCGGCAGATTGGCGCGCATGCCGTGAGTGTGGACGATGTCGGGGTGATCTCCCGCGAGATGGCGGCGCAAGGGGGCCAGCGAGCGGACGTCCCAGGGGTTGCTCATGGAGAGCACGGTGACCGGCAGACCCCGCTCGGCGGCGGCGCGCGCAAGGCCGCCGCCGCCCAGACACACGAGTCGCGCATCGCAGCCGCGGCCGCGCAGCGCACCGAGGAGCGGCAACAGGTAGCTCATGGCACCGCCCGTGTCGTCGCCACCGAT
>CAIQPS010000121.1 GCA_903873715.1 uncultured Actinomycetes bacterium | reverse complement strand
GCACGGGCAGGCGATGATGACCACGGTCACGAACGCCAGTATCGCCAGGGTGACCACCGGCTGCGGCCCAAAGAAGAACCAGACCAGGAACGTCACCGTGGCGATGGTGAACACCGCCGGGACGAAGATGCTGGCGATGTAGTCGGCCATGCGCTGGATGGGCGCCTTGGACCCCTGGGCCTCCTCCACGAGGCGGACGATCTGGGCGAGCGCCGTGTCCCGGCCGACCTTGGTCGCCTGGAAGCGGAAGGACCCGGTGCGGTTGAGGGTGGCGCCGATGACCTCGTCGCCCGGCCCCTTCTCCACCGGGATGGATTCGCCGGTGAGCATCGACTCGTCGACGGCCGACCGTCCCTCGAGCACCACGCCGTCCACGGGGATCTTCTCGCCGGGCCGCACCACTACGATGTCGCCCACGAACACGTCGTCCACCGGGATGTCGATCTCGATGGTGGGGCCGTCGATGGGAACCATCGGCCTCGACGCCAGCGCGCACGGCGAGCCGGGCTCGGTATCGGCCACCGGGCAGGCGACGGCTTCCCCGGCCGGGGCAGCCGCAGCGGCGGCGTCGGCGCTCGGGGTGGCCGCGGCCGCGGCCACCGGCGCCGGTCGGACGACCCGCGCGGTCTTCGCCCGCAGACCCACCAGCCTCTTCATGGCGGCGGACGTCTGGCCCTTGGCCCGGGCCTCCAGCCACCGGCCGAGCAGGATGAGTCCGATGATGATCACCGCCGAGTCGTAGTAGACGGCGGCTTTGAAGCCGGCCCCCGCGGCGCCCTCGAAGACGCCCGGGAAGAACGTCACGGCCACCGAGTACAGGTAGGCGACGGAGGTGCCCACCGCGACGAGGGTGTTCATGTCGCTCGTGCGGTGCCGCAGGGCCGCCCAGGCGCCCCGATAGAACTGCGCCCCGGCCCAGAACTGGATGGGCGTGGCCAGCACGAACATGATGTACCAGACGGTCTCCATGCTCAGCCACGTCATGGGGATGAGCATCATGAGCATCAGGATGGCGCCCACGACCAGGGACACGATGAACTTCAGGCGGATGCGGGAGACGGTCCTGCGGCGCTCCTCTTCGGCGGCCGCGCCGGGCTCCGCCTGCGCGGCGCCCTCGTCGCCCACCAGCATGTGATACCCGGCGCTCTCGACGGCCCGGGCTATCCCGGCGGGCGTGATGACGTCGGGCAGATAGGTCACGGTCAGGCGCTCGGTGGCCAGGTTCACGGCGGCCCGCACCACTCCGGAGAGCCCCCGCACCGTCCGCTCCACCCGGCCCGAACAGGCGGCGCAACTCATCCCGGTCACGGGGTAGGTGCCGGTGACGGCGGGCACGTCGTACCCGGCCGCACGGACGGCGTCGACGAGCGATGCCGCATTCACCGTCTCGGTGTCGAAGGTCACCTGGGCCTTCTCGGTGGCGAAGTTGACCGCCGCCTCTTCCACGCCGGCCACCTGGCCCAGGGCCTTCTCGACTCGCTGGGCGCACACGGCGCAACTCATGTCGCTTATCGGGATCTGCAGGGTCTCTCTCACGTCGCCTCCAGGCACATCATCGTACGCCCTACGATGATACCCCCCGGTGTATCTCGGTGCCACCCATGGACCGCTCGTGGAAGAGCCGTGGGGCCATGGTCTCTATCAAGTAAGGCCCTTTCCAGGCCGATACAAGCCGGTACGGAACACCATCGGCCGGACTGTACCTCATGGAGGCGTGATTGTCCCTGCGGGCGAAGATCTACCTGATCGTCGGAGCCACTCTGCGGGCTGCCGTCGCCGTGGTCTTCCTGGTGTCGCAGACCGTGTTCATGCGCGGCTTCGAGAGCGTCGAGAGGAGCGAGGCGCAGGACCAGATGCAGCGCGTGCAGGCTGCCGTCACCTGGAACGTCATGGAGTTGGGTGTCGCCGTGAAAGGCTACCGCTCCGATGAGGAGATGATCAGCTACCTCAAGACGCGCGACCCGGCCGAGATCGAGTCTGTGCTCTCCGAGACGTTCTTCGCCGGCGTCAAGGCCAACGCGATGGCCATCCTGGACGCCAGTGGCAACGTCGCCTGGAGCCGCGGCTTCGATCTGCAGAAGGCGGAGTTCTCGAGCCTGCCCGCCGAGCTCGAAAGCTATCTTGCGCCGCGCGGCGGCCTGACCCAGCGCTTCCTGGCCGGCAAGGATATCTCCGGCATCTTGATGTTGTCCGGCGCGCCGATGCTGGTCAATTCCCAGACCCTGTTCGCGCCCGGCGACGACAAGCCCGTCGGGACGTTCATCATAGGGCGGTGGATGGACACCGCCGTACTCGCCGAACTGGGAGCTCGCACCCGCCTCGACCTATCCGTCCTTCCGGCCACGGCCCCGGGGCTTCCCCAGCAGGTCCGGGACGCGGTGAAAGCCGAATCCGCCAAGGTGCAGAGGCAGATGGCCGCCACGACCACCACTATCGCCGCGGCCACCCCCATCGCCGCAGTCGCGGAGGCAACGACGGCCGGAGAAACGGCATCCACCACCGGGGCCACGACGGCCTCAGAGGCCAAGGCTCAGACCGGCAGGACCACGGCAGAGACGTCCGCCCAGCTCGCATCGATCATGCCGTCTGTGGCCGGTGCTGCGACGTCGCGGTTCGTGATCCCCATCGACGCGGACACCCTGGCCGGCTACGTGATGTTGCCCGACCTCTTCGGCCAGCCCGCCCTCGTCGTGCGCGTGGACATGCCGCGCGCCGTCTACGCCCAAGGGGCCTCCAGCGTCCGCTACTTCACCCTGTCGCTGTTCGGGTTGGTGATCATCTTCGGTCTGGTGCTCAGCCAGTTGCTCGAGCGTTCCCTGTTCCGCAGGCTGGCCGGCATCACCCAGCAGGTCAAACACATCAAGCCCGGCAAGGCTCGGCTCGAGCCCATCGCGGCAGGCGGCCGTGACGAACTCGGCCTGCTGGCCGAGACCATCAACGCAGGGTTCCTCCAACTGGAGGTCACCCGCACACAGCAGGAGATCCAGGCCAAGAACCTGTCCTCCACTCTCCAGGAGCTCAACGGACGGCATCAGGACCTCAAGAAGTCCCACATCCGCCTGCAGCAGCTTCAGCATGTGAGCGCCTCCCTGGGCAGCAGCCTCGACATCAAGGAGGCCCTGGTCCAACTTGAGACAGTGGCCCTCGACATCTTCGAAGCCGACGAGATCTGGCTGCTGAAACTCCGCCCGCAGCAGGACCAGCTGATGGGTCTGGGCGCCTTCTTCAAGCAGAAGCCCGGCTACGCCCGTCTGCCCCGCCTGTTCGGCTGCGAGCGCCCCGACGCGGCCCTGCCCGAGCAGGTGAACACGCTCCTCAAGTCTGTGGCCAAGGGCACGGACGCCATCTTCATCGGGTCGGCGAGCGCCATGACCAGGGAGGAGCAGCGCAATCTGTTCGGCGCCTCCTTCCCCGACCTGGCCGGCTTCGAATCCCTGGCTCTCGTGCCTCTGGTGGCCGACGAGTCCTGTCTCGGCCTGGCCGTCTCGGCCTCCCTGACCCCCGGTGAGTTCCAGGCCGACCGCCGCTCCACCATCCTGCTGTTCGCCGGCCAGCTCGCGCAGGCCCTCAAGAACACCCGCCTGGTGGAGGAGATCAAAGCTCTGGGCGAGGTCGACGCCCTCACCGCCCTTTTCAACCGCCGCCGGGCGCTCGAGCAATTGGAGATGGAGATCAAACGGGCCCAGCGCTATGAAGGCCGCTTCTCCCTCATGATCGCCGACATCGACAACTTCAAGCTCTTCAACGACACGTACGGCCACCCGCTCGGCGACGAGATCATCAAGCGCGTCGCCAACATCCTCCTTAAGCGGGCCCGTTCGTCCGACTTCGTGGCGCGTTTCGGCGGCGACGAGTTCATGCTCATCCTGCCCGAAGCGTTCCGGGCCGACGCCAAGAAGGTGGCCGACTCCATGCGGGCAGCCCTCTCCGCCTCGCCCTATGTGGCCCCCGACGGCGCGCGCATACCGCTGCGGATGAGCTTCGGCGCCTCCTCCTTCCCGGAGGACGGCCACGACGCCGCCAGCCTCATCGCAGTGGCCGACGCCAACCTCTACGAGTCCAAGCGCTGGGGCGGCGACACGGTCACGGTGCGTCCGGAGCCGATCACCGGCGACACCGTGGATTCCCGGGCGTTCAGCACCCTGGATTCGCTGGTCAGCGCCGTCGACAACAAGGATCACTACACCAGGCGGCACTCGGCCCAGGTGGCCGAATACTCCGGACTCATCGCCAAGGTGCTCGGTCTCGGCAACGACCAGATGGAGGGGCTGCAGGTCGCCGCCCTGCTCCACGACGTGGGCAAGATCGGCGTCCCGGACCGCATCCTGCGCAAGCCCGGCAGCCTCACCACCAAGGAACTCGAGTACATGCGCCAGCACCCGCTCATAGGCAGCATGATGATCATGCAGCACCTGCCCGAGAGCCTGGAGGTCAAGGACGCCGTGGCCGCGCATCACGAGCGCTGGGACGGCAAGGGTTACCCGTCGCAGCTCCTGGGCCGGCAGATACCGTTGCTGGCACGCGTCCTGTCAGTCGCCGACTCCTTCTCGGCCATGATCACCGACCGGCCGTACCACGCGGCCCTCGACCAGAGGGAAGCCCTGGAAAAGATCATCGAAGGGAGCGGCACCCAGTTCGACCCGGACATGGTCAAGGCGTTCGTGGCAGTGATGAGCCCGGCGCAGCCGTCAGCCACCACCATGGGAGCGGCGTAGGCGGCAAGTACGGCGCAGCCCGGCGGGGCTGCGGAGGCGCGCCCGCGAAGCGCGGCGCCCCTACTGAGCCTTGCTGCGGAGGTTCCTCGTCTTGTCGATGGCCTGGAGCTTGGCCAGCGCCTTGGCCTCGATCTGGCGGATGCGCTCCCGGGTGACCCCGAACCGCTTCGCCACTTCTTCCAGGGTGCGCGGGTGCTCGCCTTTGAGGCCGAAGCGGAGCTCTATGACCTTCCGCTCGCGGTAGGGGAGCATGGCCAGGGCGTCGTTGACGCCGTCGCGGTCGAGCTGGGAGGCCACCGCGTCGAAGGACCGCACCGCGTCCTCGTCCTCGATGAAGTCGCCCAGCTCGGAATCCTCTTCCTCACCGATGGGCGTCTCGAGCGAGACCGTGGTCTGGCTGATGCGCAGGATCTCGCGGATCTCGACGTCGGTCATGCCCATCTCGGCGGCGATCTCCTCGGGCAGCGGCTCGCGGCCCATGTTCTGGAGCAATTGGCGCTGCACGCGGATGAGCTTGTTGATCTTCTCCACCATGTGCACCGGGATACGGATGGTCCGCGCCTTGTCGGCGATGGCCCGTGTGATCGCCTGGCGGATCCACCAGGTGGCATAGGTGGAGAACTTGTGGCCCTTGCGGTAGTCGAACTTCTCGACCGCGCGGATGAGGCCGAGGTTGCCTTCCTGGATGAGGTCCAGGAAGCTCATGCCGTCCGTTTGGTTCCGATTGGCGATGGACACCACGAGGCGCAGGTTGGCCTCGGTGAGTTC
>CAIQPS010000120.1 GCA_903873715.1 uncultured Actinomycetes bacterium | reverse complement strand
TGCCGCCGGACTCCATCCTCCACAGGGCCAGCGCGTCGCCGTGGCCATTCCAGGTGGGCAGGTACACCCCGGCCGAGGACTGGCCCGCGGGGATGGTCATCGAGACGACCTGGCCCGCGCCGGTGACGGAGTAGGAGCGCACGACCGTGCCCGCGACCGACTCCTCGACGATCGCGTCCCCCTGGTAGCGGAGGTCCCGGGTGCGGGTGAGGACGCCCGCGGTGTACTCCCGCAGCTGGGTCCGGTAGCCGGCCGCGGTCACCGCACTGCGAGCGGGAGCATTCGTGGCCTCCTAGCCGGTGTCGGGCTCGGAGCTGTCAGCGTCATCGTCCTCCTCGGTGAGCGCGTAGAGGTCGAAGGCGAAGGCTGCACCGAGTTCAGCCAGACTGGCCGAGACATCGGGCAACACGACGATCAGCGGGCCCTGTGCCTCGACCAGGTGGATCGCAGCACCGACCTCCGCATTGTGCACACGTCCAAGATCGACAAATGCCCCCCACGCCGGCCGCAGCCGACCGACGAGCGCGTCGAGGTGCTCATGGAACTCGTCCGCATCCCCGAGGCCCGAGAACAGCAGCCATAGACCTTCCGCGCGCGGGATGCCCGTCCAGGGCGTCGGCTCGCCGCGCCGCCCGACCCGATCCGGCTTGATCCCGGTCAGCTTCGTGACGCCATCGGGGTCGACGTCAATTCCTCGCAGCGCGTACCACACGCGACGGACGTCCCGCTCGTGGCCACCGCTCAGTTCGCGTAGGGCTCCCCTGGTCGTCGTCATTCCTTGGCTCCGCGCAGTCCCGGACAGGTGCTTCGCATGCCGGAGAGAACGGGCGCACTCACCGTCCGCTGCGCCTCAAGCGCCGCAGGTTGACATCCGTCTCATCCCCTGGGCCTTGCCCACTGCGTGGCTTGATCACTACATCGCCATTGGGCTTCTTGAAAAGGTCGTTTGAGCCGTTGTGGTCCTTGAGGGCCTCGGGATCGATCCCTGCCTTCTTGAGGGTCTCGATGTCGCCTGGCGTGAGCTTCTGATCCTGCTGCGGGGTGGACCTCCTTGAGAGAACAATCCCGGAGCATCCGCTCAGGCTCATGGCACAGTTGCTGGTCACCAGTCGCGTACCGGGAGGTGCGCTGTGGACCACCGTGCCGGTGGGCTGCCCGCAGCTCCCGATGCACGGGAGCCTGAGGGACCCGGAGGGCGCTCGCAGTGGGTGTGATCCGTAGCCCGTGGTCGGATGATACAAGGCTGCCAGCCCGAGGATGACGATGGCGCCCCAGACGACACCGACGAACACGATCGCGAACTCCCCCGTGGGGTCGCTCTTCGTGACCGGGCTGTTCCCCGCGTAGGCGTAGAGGTTGCCGTCCGCCCTGGCGGGATCCGGCTGGAGGAACCGCCCCAGGACCGGGCTGTAGGTCCGGGCGTGCATGTCGTAGAGGGCCTGGCCGATGCTGTTGTCCCAGGTGACCCCGGCCGCCCCAACCCACAGGTAGCGGAAGCCGAGATCCGGGTGGCCGTTGGCGGTCGTGGTGGCGGGCGTGCCCCAGGTGGCGTAGCCGAAGCGGTTGGCAACCTCCACGCCCCCGGTGGCGGGATCGAGACGTCCGATGCTCAGCGCGTCGCCGTGCGCGTTGTAGGCGACCAGGTAGACAGGGCTTGACCCGGTGCAGTCGGGGTCGCAGAAGCGCACGATGCGCCCGGCCTCGTCGGCGACGTAGGTGCGGCTCACCGTGCCGTTGGTCTTCTCCTGGGCCGGGGTGTCGCCCGCGTAGGCGATGTCGAGTGTCGTGACCGCGCCGGCCGCCGTGGTGGTCGTGATCCTGGTGCGGTGGCCCGCGCCGTCGAACCCGTAGTCCACCCGCTCGAACCCGGTCCCGGAGCATGAGGCCGCCCGACACGCCGACACCATCCGGCCCTCGGTGTCGTACCGGTACGACCAGGTGGTCCCGAGGGTGCTGGCGACGCTCGTCACGAGACCCGCGGAGTCGGTGGTGACGGTGAGCGCCTGGCCGGCGGCCTGGGCCGCCAGCAGGACCGGGGCGGCGGGCTGCGCCGCCCGGACGTACGTGTACGTGGTGTGTCTGGACACGTACTTCGGGTCCAAGAGATGGAGACTCCGCGTCCGCCGATCCGGTGCACACCCCTCGGAGTCCGACACTGTCACTGCTCCCTCCCTCGACCAAGCCTCCGGGCGAGGGCGTACCCGATCGTTGCGAGGGCGATGCCCAAGCCAGTAGCAATGCCCCAGATCGGTCTCCAGATGTCGCTCAACATGATCTCGAGTCCGAAGAACAGGGTCGTCACCCAAAGCACCAGAAGGCCGCTCCTCCGCTGGCCAGCCGGTGGCCAGGCGACCGCGAGCGGGGCCACACCCGGCGCGGTGACGATCGGGCCTGCGATCAGCCTGGTGTCCACGTCAGCCTAGCCTCCGCCCGCGTCGAGCCTACCGCCGCGCGAAGCACGATCCACGCCAACTGTCGTTCCGCGTCTCGCCGAGGAGGAAGCGATGGTCGTCGTGCGCGCGCCCGTATCCAGCAATCGGGTACCTAAAGGCAGCGAGAATCCGTCGCTCCCCTGTCTTCTCACGCTTCCACACGAAGCGCAGTTCGGTGGTTGATCCGCCGATCACGTAGGTTGACACAATCGCTTTGCGCGAAAGCGGCGGTCGGAGCTCGCCGAGTCGTTGCGATCCTGGACCTTGGGTCAAGACTGCTCAAGGCACTCCAGCGGGACCGCGCTCAATCGGAAAGCGGAACGTGCGCCCCTCAGTTGTCGCCACAAGGACACCGGCATCGACACGGTAGGTCCAGGGGGGTTCGACCGGCAGCGTCCAACGCAGAACCCCGGCCACGTCCCAGGCGATGATCTCAAGTTCGGCCAGCATCAGCACGATGTCTTCGTGACGTGCCCATCGCCAGAATCCGATATCGGTTCTTCGCCGCCACTCTAGGCGCCATCCCCCCTCAGCAAGCACGTAGCACCTCGCTTCCTCCCCGGCGCCCACGAACACGCGAGAAGCATCCTCGGCAACCAGGAGGCCTGGAGCAAATCCCGACTCGGCTCCCTCAATGGCCCCTTCGACAACGAGGACCTGAGGGATCGAGGATGGCGCCTCGATGCGCATGCGAAAGCCGGTTGAGCCGCTGGTGTGGCCCGCGAGCGTGTCAACCAGGCCTCCCGGCGAGGCGCTTTCGGGACGCGGTGGGCGCTGCTCCGCCCGCGGCCAGGTATCGACTTGCACTGACCAGCCGGATGCCGGCCCTGACGTCCGCCTCTCATCATTCATCTCACTTGCGCGTGAACTCACGATGCGGCGCTCCCACGTTTCGCTGCTACTGACCCCTGCCCCCAAAGAGCATGACTGTGATTAGCCGAGGACCACCGAGATAGGGATTGAACTCCCAGACTGACTCCATCTTGAGGAATCCGTGAGGCCCTGCAAGGAGGCTCTCTTTGGTCACCCGCGTGACCACCACTCCACCCCCGGTCCCCGTGATCTTGGTCTCGACGATGTTCCTCGAGTTCCAGGCAACCCTCTGAAGGTGCACCGTCAGGTAGTTGCGCCAGACAGGCGTGTCGATGATGCCAATCCTCCGAAGCTGCAGCATCATCGACACGGATCGCGCCGCGTTGTCGCCTCCCGACCTCCCGAAGAGGTAGTCAAGCTTGCTCCCAACGGTCGGTGCGATCGCGCGAGCACCACTCGCGAACGAGGTGAGCTTCTGCCAGACTCCTGTGCTCGTCACCCAGTTCCCAAACCGCTGCAACAGTTCGAGCACCTTCTGGACACCGCCACAATATGGGCACAGCCCGCTCGGATCCGCCTTCGTCACCGGGCTGTCCGCGGCGTAGGCATACAGGTTCGCCTCGGCGGCACTGGGGTCCGGCTGGAGGAAGCGCCCGGTGAGGGGGCCGTAGTGGCGGGCGTGCATGTACAGCAGGCCGGCCCCT
>CAIQPS010000119.1 GCA_903873715.1 uncultured Actinomycetes bacterium | reverse complement strand
CTCGCTCTGTTGCCGCCCGACCGGGTGGCCATCCTGTCCACGGGCGGCCAAGGGGAGCCGTTGTCGGCTCTGGCCCGCCTCGCCTCTCACGACCATCCGCTCGTGGAGATCAGGAAGGGCGACACCGTGGTCATCTCCGCGCGCGCCGTGCCGGGCAACGAGACGAGCGTGTACCGCACGATCGACCGGCTCTTCGCGGCCGGTGCCAAGGTTATCTACGAGCACTCGGCCGGCGTGCACGTCTCCGGTCACGCCGCCGCCGAGGAACTCAAGGTGATGCTCAATCTCGTGCGGCCGAAGTACTTCATGCCGGTCCACGGAGAGCACCGCCACATGCACTTCCATTCGGAACTGGCCAAGCTCACCGGCATCCCGGCAGACAACGTGTTCCTGCTCGAGAACGGCGACGTGCTCGAGTTGGGCAAAGACGGGGCGGGCATCACCGACAAGGTCCAGGCAGGCATGACGCTGGTGGACGGTTTCGCCATGGGCGACCTCCACGACCTGGTGCTGCGCGACCGCCAGCATCTGGCCAACGACGGCCTGGTGATCATCGTGTTGGCGCGCAGCGCCCAGGACGGCGACATCGTGGGGGACCTGGAGGTCGTCTTCAGGGGGTTCGCGCACGCAGGCGACCTGGAAGAACTCACCGAGAAGGCCAAGCTCCGCGTCATCGAGGCGCTCACCGGCGACGACTTCTCGCCTTCGTCCGACATCACCCTGGTGAAGACCCGGGTGCACGACGTGCTGCAGAAGTTCCTGCACAAGGAAGTCGGGCGCCGGCCGATGGTGCTGCCGGTCATCGTCGAGGTCTAGGCAGGAGGGCCGGTGGCAGCACGCACCAACAACCCGCAGACCACCCGCACGACGGTCAAGGGCGGTGCCAGGTCGGGTGCCGGCTCCGGAGGCTCCCGCGCTGCGCGGGGCACGGTCGCTGGTTCGAGCGTCGCCGCATCCGCCCGCGCTCGTGACACCCAGACGGCGGAGGACGTCCGCCGGGTGCTGCCCAGGAAGTCCGTGCCGGGGCGCCGCAAGGAACTCGTCGCCCTGGTGATGTTCGCCATCGCCATCTTCCTGTTCGTCGTGCTGATTGCCGGAGGCGCGGGCGGGGTGCTGGGCAGGGGCTCAGCAGCCGGTCTGGGCTACGCGTTCGGTCATCTCGCCCTGGTCATCCCCGTGTTGTTCGTCGTGTTCGCCGTCACCACCGTGCTCAACGTCTCTTTGCGCCGCTCTTACTGGCTCATCGGCGGGATCCTCTTCCTGTTCGGGCTGTTCCTGCTGGTCGCCGCCGGTGCGCCGCCCTTCGGCGGGCACGGGGCGGACTACTTCGTGAGTGCGGAGTTCAAGGGCAGGGCGGGCGGCCTGGGTGAGGCCCTCTACGCGTTGTTCCACAAGCTGGCCGGCACCCTGGGAGTGGGGATCATCGGCTGGGTGGCGGTACTGGCGGGCTTCAGCCTCGCTACCGGTATGACCGCCGCAAAGATGGCGCATCACACCAAGCGTGCTGCAGGTGTGGTGCGAGACAACGCCGGCCGGGGCATGACCATGATGAAAGACCGCGGGATCGACGATCCGCAGGCTGGCGACTTCGACTTCTTCCCGGGGCGGGGCACGACCGCGGGCTGGCAGGGTCAGTCCGGGACCTCACCGGCGGCCATGGCAGCTCCGCGGCTCGGCCCGGTGGATCTTGTGGGCCAGGCCGGAGGTGCTACTCCGGCCGGCCTGGGTGCCGAGTTCGACGACTGGGACGACGTGAAGACCGAGCCAGCCGCCGGTCCCTCGGTGACCACGCTCGTCACCGGCAGCCGCAGGGGCTCGGTGCTGGACGGCGCCGAGGCGTTCGCCGACCTCTACGACGCAGGCGACCCCCGCATGGGCGCTCACGACACTGGCGGTCGTCTGGATGCCGGCGGTTCGGAACCGCCCGGGTTCGGCATGCACGCCGCACCGGCTCCGGCCGCGCCGGCGCCAGTGTCGGTGTCTGCGCTCGCCGCGCAGGTGGCCGGGTCGGCTTCCGTGGGCCCCCTGGTCGATCGTCACGACCATACGCTCGACGACAGCCTGGAAGCGCTCGCGGAGGAGCAGGAGGCTCTCCCGGGCCTGGCGCGCAAGCCTCGGCAGATAGAGTTGCCGGTGGAAGTGCCGAACTATCTGTTGCCCGACTCTGACATCCTCAAGAAGAGCGCTCCGGTGGCGCCCGGGCGGAGCGGTGAGCGCGACACGGCCAACGTGGTGCTCCAGGCGCTGGGCCAGTTCGGTGTAGAGGCCCGCGTGGTGGGCATGGTGGTCGGTCCGAGGGTGACGCGCTACGAGCTGCAACTTGCGCCCGGTACCAAGGTGTCCAAGGTGTCCAACCTCAAGGACGACCTTGCTTACGCGCTGGCCACCACCGAGATACGCATCCTGGCCCCGATCCCCGGCAAGTCCGCCGTGGGGGTCGAGGTCCCCAACCAGAGGCCGGACTTCGTGACGCTGGGCGACATCTACCGCGACTTCCCCAAAGGCGCCGGTCCGCTCATGGCGTGGCTCGGCAAGGACATCTCCGGGAAGCCGGTCTTCACGGACCTCAGCAAACTCCCACACCTCCTCATCGCCGGTACCACCGGTTCGGGCAAGAGTGGTTGCGTGAACTGCATCATCTCGTCCATCCTGCTACGCAGCACACCGGAGCAGGTGCGCATCATCATGATCGACCCGAAGAAGGTCGAACTGTCGCACTACGACCGCATCCCGCACCTGCTGGTGCCTGTGGTCACCAACATGAAAGACGCCGCAGGGGTGCTCCACAACGTCTGCAAGGAGATGGAGGACCGGTACGAGCTCATGGAGCTCGAGCATTGCCGCAACCTCGCCGACATGAACAAGGTCCGGGCCAAGCGCGGCGAGCGGGCGGTGCCGTACATGATGGTGGTCATCGACGAACTCGCGGACCTCATGATGGTCTCCCCGCAGGAAGTGGAGGAGTACGTCATCCGTCTGGCCCAGAAATCGCGGGCCGTGGGCATCCATCTGGTGGTCGCGACCCAGCGTCCGTCGGCGGACGTCATCACCGGGATGATCAAAGCCAACATCCCGTCGCGCATCGCGTTCGCGGTGTCGAGCCAGATAGACTCCCGCGTGATCCTCGACGTCAACGGCGCGGAGACGCTCCTCGGCCGCGGCGACATGCTTTTCAAGCCGCTCGGCTCCAGCCACATGGAGAGGGTGCAGGGCGCCTTCATCACCGAGGACGAGATCAGCCTGCTCGTGAATCACTGGCGGCACCAGGCGGAGCCGGACTTCCGCGAGGAACTGCTGCGCCGTCCGCCTGACCCCAAGGAGCTCAAGAAGGCCCAGCAGGAGGAAGAGTTCGATCCCGATGCGGACGACCTCCTCGCCGACGCGGCCCAACTCGTCATCGAGACGGGCAGTGCGTCGGTGTCCATGCTGCAGCGCCGGCTGCGCGTCGGCTACACTCGGGCGGGGCGGCTGATCGACATGCTGGAGCGGCGTGGCGTGGTGGGTCCCTGGGAGGGCAGCAAGCCCCGGCAGATCCTGGTGGATGCCGACGAGGCCGAGCACGTCCTGGCCGCCCTCCGGCTCGAAGGCGGCGACACGACGGTGGGAGACGACTACCAAGGTGACTGACCTGTTTGTTCCCTCTATCGATGCTGCTGAGGCGATGGGGGGCGGGTTCCAGGTCATCGACGTCCGCGCCCCCTCCGAGTTCGCCGACGGCCATATGCCCGGAGCCCTCAACTTCCCCTTGTTGGATGACGAGACCCGGGCCCAGGTGGGCATCTGCTACAAGGACAGGGGTGCGGCGCAGGCGCGGCTGCTCGCCATGGACCTGGTGAGCCCCAGGCTCCCCGAGTACCTGCGTGGTCTCGTGGAGGTGGCCCGGTCCCTGCCCAAGGGCCGCCGTCTGGCGGTGATGTGCTGGCGCGGGGGGGAGCGGAGCCGCAACGCCGCTCTGCTTCTGGCGCTCGTGGGCGTCCACGCCGTCGTGGTCAAAGGTGGCTATCGGGCGTACAGGAAGGAAGTCGTGGCGGGGTTGGCCGCCTGGGGCCCGCCGATGCCGGTCTTCACGCTGTACGGGCACACGGGCGCGGGCAAGAGCGCGCTCATACGGGAACTGATGGCCCTGGCGCCGGCACTCGAAGGGCCACGCCCCTGGGTGGTCGACCTGGAGGCGCTGGCTCTGCACCGGGGATCGCTGCTGGGCGGGCTGAACCAGCCGGGCGAGCGGACCCAGAAGGACTTCGATTCCCTTTTGTGGGACGAGCTGCGCCGGCCTCGGGGCGACTACCTGATCCTCGAGTGCGAGGGCGGCAAGATAGGCAGGCTGTTCGTGCCCGGCACGGTGGCGGAGGCCATCCGCACCGGGTCGCCGGTGCTGGTGACGGCCCCCGTGGCCGCACGGGCCGGGCGCATCATGCAGGAATACGCACCGGAAGGATGGGATCCTACCGACCGGGAACGGTTCCTGCGAAGTCTCGGGCTCATAGCCGAGCGGCTATCCAAGGAGAAAGTGGCCTACTTGGAAGGGGCTTTCGCGGATGGTAGATTTACCGACGTCGTCGAGGGACTCCTCGTCAGCTACTACGATCCGCTGTACCAGCGCTCGTGCGTAGAAGGCAGGCGATTCGTTCTCGAGTTCGAGACCACCTCCGACCCGGTGGATGACGCGCGCCGCTTCTCAGAGGAGATGGCGCGCCTGATATGAGAGGCGTATCCAGACTTCAGTGCCAGACATCGGCAACACCTTACGCGAAGCCCGCATACGCCGGGGGCTCACTCTCGCCGATGTCGAGAACGTCACGAAGATCCGCAGCAAGTACGTCGAGGCTCTCGAGGAGAACGATTTCGAGGTCCTGCCCGGCCCCACGGTCGTAAAGGGCTTTCTCCGTTCGTACGCGCTCTTCCTGAGGCTGCCGGCCGATCCCCTCATCGAGGAATACCGGGCGCTCTACGAGTCCTCCCGGGACGACATCGGAGCGCTGCGGACCGAACTGTCCCAGCAACGGCGCACGCAGACCAGCGCAGAGCGCAAGAAGAAGCGCCAGCGCCGTACGCAGCGCGGCTACATCGCGGTGGCGATACTGGCGGTCATAGTCATAGTGGTCATCGCCTGGCTCGGCGCGGGCCGGGGCAAGGGTGCGGCGGTGCTCGGGGCAGACAACCTTCCGAGCACGACAGCGGCGGTCTCCACCAGCAGTACCGTGGCGACCGAGGGTGGCGAGACATCCACCTCCGAGGACGTCGAGTCCTCGACCTCAGAGGACAGCAGCACCTCCACCACCGGCAAGACCACCACGACCACTGTCTCCGAAACCACCACCACGGCCGGCAACGGCACCGCCTCCACCTCGGGCCAGAACGTCACGATGGTCCTGACCGTCACCGAGGGCAGCTGTTGGTTGGTGGTGCGCGACGACAGCGAGAACGGCGCCGATCTGTACGCCGGCACCCTGTCGGCAGGAGGGCAGCAGACCTTCAACACCGCCAAGCGCTACTGGTTCAGGGCCGGTATCCCGGATGCGCTGTCCATCACCGTCAACGGGACACCGTACACCGTCAGCGGTGGTGCGGGGACCTTCGTTGTCACGGAAGCCGGGGTCGAGAGGGAGCAGACCGGCTCCACCGACAGCACTGGTTAGCATGGCCGACAGCTCGCCGGGCGGGGCCCGGGTCTGGGTCCATACCCTGGGGTGCCCCAAGAACGAGGCGGACAGCCGCTCTCTCGGCCGGGCCCTGGGCGCGGCCGGGGCCTCGCTGGTCGCGGCGCCTGAGGAAGCCACACACATAATCGTGAACACCTGCGGTTTCATCCGCGAGTCGAAAGAGGAGTCCATCGGCGCCATCCTTGACGCCACCGCCGCCTACCCGGACAAGAAGGTCCTGGCCATCGGGTGTCTGGTGGAGCGCTACCGCGACGAGCTGAAGCAGGGGATCCCGGAGGTCTCGGGCTGGTTCGGCCTCGTGGGGGGCGGCGACCAGGACGATCTGGTGCGGCTGCTGGGGACGGATGGAGCCGCTCGATCCGACGTGGGCGCTGAGACAGGGGAGGCCCCTGCAGCGGAGCCGGCAGCGTCCTACGCGTACGTGAAGATATCCGACGGTTGCGACGAGATGTGCACGTTCTGCGCCATCCCCGGCATCAAGGGTCCCTATCACTCGTCAACGACGGCCGAGATCCTCGAGGATGCGGGAGCCTGTCTGACCGCCGGTGCGAAGGAACTCGTGCTCGTGGGGCAGGACACGGCCAGGTGGGAGAGCGGCGGTGTCGGGCTGGAAGGCCTGGCCGAGGCGCTCTCGGAGGACTCGAGAGTGGAGTGGCTGCGGGTCATGTATCTGCAGCCGGAGCACGTCACGGACGGTCTGCTGGAAGCCATGGGGCGGGAGGGCAAGCTCGTCCCGTATCTCGACATCCCTCTGCAGCACTCCCATCCCGAGGTCTTGCGGAGGATGGGGCGTTCCGGCGACGGCGACTCGTATCTCGAACTGCTGGATAGGGCGCGCAGATGCATCCCGGGTGTCGTGGTGCGGTCGGCCTTCATAGTGGGGTTCCCCGGTGAGACCGAGGCCCATTTCGAACACCTGCTCGCCTTTGTCCGGGAGGCGGAGTTTGATTACGCCGGGGCCTTCATATACAGTCCTGAGGAAGGGACGCCTGCGGCCAAGCTGCGGCCGGCCGTGCCCAAGCGGGTGGCGCGTGAGCGCTTCAACCGGCTCAACCGGGTGCTGGTGGAGGTGGCGGAGGCCGCTCACGCCCGCCAGGTTGGCACCACCGTGGACGTCATGGTGGATGCGCTGGGTTCGGACGAGGACGAGGCGGGACCTGATGCCGTCGGGCGCATGAGGGGACAGGCGCCCGAAGTGGACGGCGTGGTGCATATCGAGGGGCGGCTTCCGGACGGGGTGAGCGTGGGAGACATCGTCAGAGTGACCATCGAAGCTGCGGTGGGCTACGACTTCGTAGGGATCGTGGCGGCGCAGGGGAGCGACCTGGTATGACCTGGAACGTCCCCAACGCCATCACGTTCTTCCGGGTAGTGCTCGTGCCCGTCCTCATGGCCTTCTTGCTGGTGGACGTCAGGTACGGGGATGTGTTCGCCTTGGCGGTTTTCGTGCTGGCCGCGGCCAGCGACTCGCTCGATGGGTACCTGGCCCGGCGGTTCCGGCAGACCACTCCCTTGGGAGCCTTCCTCGACCCGCTCGCGGACAAGCTGCTCGTCGCCGCCGCTCTCCTCTCCCTGATAGAACTCAGGGAACTGTCCGCATGGGTTGCTATGGTAGTCATCGCACGTGAGTTCGCGGTCACCGGACTGCGGATGGTGGCGGCGGTGCAGGGTACGGTCATCTCGGCGAGCTGGTGGGGCAAGTTCAAGACGGCCAGCCAGATGCTTGCGATCGCGGCTCTCATCGTGGAGCCGCGGTGGATCAAGCCCGAGTGGCAGTTGTGGGGGCACCGCATCACCTGGTATCTGGTGCTCTTGATGCTGGTGCTGACGGTGGTCAGTGGAGTGGACTATTTCGTGAACGCCAGGCGCGGCTTCCATGCCCGGCAAGAGGGCGGAGAGGCCGCGCAGGATTCGGGAGGCAAGGGCTAGCGCCATGGACCGGACGGAGGCCGACGGCACGAAGAGACTGTTCGTGGCCGTCCCTCTGCCGGTGGGGCTGCATCCTCTGGTGCTTAGGGCACAGGAGGCGTTGCCGCGCTCGGGGGGTCTGCGGGTCACCAAGCCGGAGCAGTGGCACGTGACGCTGGCGTTCATCGGCGAGGTCGATGGCGCGAAGGCAGGCGTCGCCCGGCGGGTGGTGGAGGCGCTGCCGGCGGATGCCGGGGGCGAGGCCGCCATCGAGAGGTTCCTGTTGTTGCCGTCGGCGTCCCGGGCCCGGGTCGTGGCCCTCGAGCTGTCCGACCAGCAGGGAGTGTTCGGGGCCCTATACGAGGCGGTCGTGGGCGGCCTTGAGGCCGGCGGGGTCATGCAGCGGGAGAAAAGGCCGTTCCGGCCCCATCTCACCATCGCCCGCCTGCGGGAGCCCGGCCAGGTACGACCAAGGTATGAGAGCGAGCGGGCGGTGTTTGCGGTACAGTCGGTCTGCCTCTACGAGAGTCAGTTGAGGCGCGAGGGAGCGGTATACACGGTGGTCTGCCGGAAGGTGTTCGAGTCCGGCGGAGTCGACATGGTTCATACGAGTCAGTAGGAGGCTCAGGTGGAAAAGGACAAGGCCCTGGAGATGGCCGTTCTGCAGATCGAGCGCCAGTATGGCAAAGGTTCCATCATGCGCTTGGGCGACGAGGCGGCGACCCTGAAGGTGTCTGCCATCTCCACCGGGTCCCTCGGGCTCGACCTGGCCCTGGGAGTGGGCGGGGTCCCGCGCGGGCGCGTGGTCGAGGTGTTCGGCCCCGAGTCGAGCGGTAAGACCACCCTGGCTCTGCACATGATCGCGGAGGCGCAGAAGGCCGGAGGCAAGGCTGCTTTCATCGACGCGGAACATGCCATGGATTCGGTCTACGCCCGCAAGATCGGCGTCAACATCGACGAACTGCTCGTCTCGCAGCCCGACAACGGGGAGCAGGCACTCGAGATCACGGAGTTGCTCATCCGCAGCGGCGCGCTCGACATCGTGGTCATCGACTCCGTGGCGGCGCTGACGCCCCGGGCCGAGCTCGAGGGTGAGATGGGGGACTCGCACGTCGGCCTGCAGGCGCGGCTCATGAGCCAGGCGCTCCGGAAGCTCACAGGTACCATCAGCAAGACGCAGACCACCGCGGTCTTCATCAACCAGTTGCGCGAGAAGGTGGGTGTCATGTTCGGCAACCCGGAAGTGACGCCGGGCGGCCGCGCTCTCAAGTTCTACTCGTCGGTCCGCCTGGACATCCGCCGCATCGAGACCCTCAAGGAGGGCACCGAAGCGGTGGGCAACCGAGTGCGCGTCCGCGTCGTGAAGAACAAGGTCGCTCCGCCTTTCAAAGAGGCGGAGTTCGACATCATGTACGGCCACGGCATCTCCACTGAGGGCGACGTTCTTGATCTGGCGGTCGAGAACAAGATCGTGCAGAAGAGCGGGGCCTGGTTCTCCTACGGCGATCAGCGCCTCGGCCAGGGTCGCGAGAACGTACGGACGCTGCTGCGCGACAACCCGGAACTGCTGGCCCAGTTGCGCCAGCAGGTCATCCAGGCCGTCAATCCCGAGTGGGGTCCGGGTGCTGCTGCCTCGGCCGCTCCGGCCGCCGACGCCGGCGCCGAAGCGGGGAACGCGGCCGGATAGCCCCGTTCACGCATGGTGCGCCGCACAGCGGCAGAGGCGCCTGAGTACCGGGAAGGTGTGATAACCGCTCTGGTCGCCCGCAGCGGCCAGGACGAACGCTTGGCCGTGCACCTCGACGGCCGGCGTGCCTTCGACCTTTCGGCTGTCGTGGTCCATCAGGGCGGACTGCGAGTCGGCGACCGGCTGCCCGCTGAGCGCCAACGGGAACTGGCGGCCCTGGACGCACCCTACCGGGCCCACGACCGTGCAATGCGGCTGCTTGCACTGCGCGAACGGTCCCGTCGGGAGCTCGATACCCGGCTGCGTCAGGCGGGGTTCGACGCCGCGGTCGTCACCGAGACGCTGGACTGGCTGGTGGGTTTGGGCTACCTGGACGACGGCAGGTTCGCCGTGGCCTATGCGCGCGAGAAGGAACGTGCCGGGTGGGGGCCCCGCCGCATCCGCGCAGAATTGGCTGCCAAGGGTGTGGAGCGGCGGGTGGTAGACGAGACCCTCGCCGGGCTCGAGGCGGTCCAGCGCGGCCCCGAAGACGATGTCGAAGGCGCAGAGGGTGGGCACGCTCTGGAACAGACCGTCCGGAGGCGTTTCGGGGCGCAGTTCGCCAGCGATCCTGAAGCCGCGGAGCGACGGCTGTCGGGCTTCATGGCCAGACGGGGTTACGATTGGGAAAGTATTAACCGGATGGTCAGAAAGTTGCGTTCCGAGGCCTCTCGGGACTCAGAATTCCCCAGCATTCCTTGACACTTTACCCTGGCCCACGTAAACTCCGAGTCGTGTGATGATCGGTCGATAGCGACAACGCGCGACCTTGCCTTTTGGCTATAGATGGCTCTGTAAGTCGGCGTATCCGGCGAGTGGCTGGAGCCGAAGACTTAGATTGCTGGGAATATATCCGTGCGAGGGCTGCTTCTGAAGTGGCTGGCTCGCCGGTATTGGCTGCCCATCTCAGTAGGGCGAGGTCACTGGTACAGCTTGTCGGCCGGACGTGTGTTCGGCTTTTTTTCATGTCCGCGAACGATCCTCGCACACCTGGACTTGGCAAACGCTCTGAAGCGTATGACTGGAATGGTGATGACGAGATGATGACTGGCGTATGGATCGCGGTGGTCCTGGTTGTGGCGATCATCTGCGTGGTGGCGGGGTTCTTGGCCCGCAAATACGTGGGAGAAGCGAAGATCCACTCGGCCGAGAAGGCTGCTGAGAGCATCGTTCAGGATGCGAAGAGGCAGGCTGAATCGATGCAGCGTGAAGCTCGAGTGGAGCTCAAGGACGAGATGCATCAGTTGCGGACGCAGGCCGAGGCGGAGATCAAGGAGCGCCGCCAAGAACTGGTCTCCCTCGAGAACCGGCTGCTGAGCCGCGAAGAGGGTCTCGACGACATGCAGAAGGACATCGCTCGGCGCGAGCAGTCGGTCACCGACCGCGAGGCGCACTACCGCCGGGTACTCGAGGAGGCCGAGGCTGCGAAGACCGAGCAGCAGAAGCAGCTCGAGCAGATCTCGGGGATGACCAAGGACCAAGCTGCGGAGATCATCCTCAAGCGCACCGAGGACGAAGTCCGGCATGACATGGCCAAGATGGTTCGCGCCATCGAAGAAGAGGCGAGGCACGAGGGCGATCGCAGGGCCAAGGACATCCTCTCCACCTGCATCCAGCGCACGGCCGCGAGCCACGTGGCGGACACCACCGTGTCCGTCGTGCCGCTGCCGTCCGACGACATGAAAGGCCGGATCATCGGCCGTGAGGGGCGCAACATCCGCACCCTCGAGAACCTCACCGGCATCGATTTCATCATCGACGACACGCCCGAGGCGGTCGTTCTCTCCGGCTTCGACACGGTGCGCCGCGAGATCGCCCGGCTGACACTGTCCAAACTGGTCGCCGACGGCCGAATCCACCCGGCGAAGATCGAAGAGATGTATTCCAAGGCCCGCGACGAGGTCGAGAAGGAGATCCAGGACGCCGGCGAGCAGGCCGTCCTCGACGCCAACGTCCACGGTCTGGCGCCGGAACTGCTGCGCCTCCTCGGCCGCCTCAAGTTCCGCACGAGCTACGGGCAGAACGTCCTGATGCACTCCCTCGAGGTGGCGCACCTCGCCGGGCTGATGGCCAACGAGCTGGGTGTCAACGCCAAGCTGGCCAAGCGGGCCGGTCTGCTTCACGACCTCGGCAAAGCCGTCGACCATGAGGTCGAGGGTTCGCACGCGGCCATCGGGGCTAACCTGGCCCGGCGGTACGGCGAATCCGAGGCCGTGGTGCACGTCATCGAGAGCCACCACGCTGAGGTGGAAGCCGCCACGGTCGAGGCAGTCCTTGTAGCTGCCGGCGACGCCGTCAGCGGAGCCCGCCCGGGTGCCCGCCGGGAGACGCTGGAGACCTACATCAAGCGCCTGGAGAACCTGGAGCGCATCGCGGAGAGCAAGCCGGGCGTGGAGAAGAGCTACGCCATCCAGGCCGGCCGCGAGATCCGCGTGCTTGTCAAGCCCGACGAGGTCGACGACCAGGCCGCCGGTCTGCTGTGCCGCGAGATCGCCAAGGAGATCGAGCAGGAGCTCGACTATCCGGGCACCATCCGCGTGACCGTCATCCGCGAGAGCCGCGCCGTCGACTACGCCAAGTGATCGGCCGGTACGCCGGGCCGCGAGCGGCGCCGGCTGCCTGATCGAGGTGGGCTGAGCTGTGGTGAAGGGCGGGAGTGGGATGGGGCGGTCTGTGCGTCCACAGAGCTACTTCCTGCGCTCCTTCGGGTGCCAGATGAACGAGCACGACACCGAGCGCATAGCCGGGCTGCTCGAGGAGATGGGCATCGGCCCGGCTGCGTCGCCGGAGAGCGCGGACCTTCTCGTCTACAACACCTGCTCCATCAGGGAGAAGGCCGACAGCCGCCTCGCCGGCCACCTGAGCTACGCGGCTCGACTGAAGAGGGACCGCCCGTCGATGCTGGTCGTAGTGGCTGGGTGTCTGGCCCAGAGCCGGCGCGACGAGTTCTTCGCCGACTTTCCTTGCGTGGACGTGCTCGTGGGCCCGCAGAGCCTTCACGAACTGCCGGGCCTGCTCGAGCAGCGCTTGGCTGATGGGGCCGGGGTAGGCGCCTACGCTGAGGAGACGACCCGCTGGAGCGCTGACCTGCCGCGCGTGCGGGTGGATGGGCCGTGTGCCTGGGTCCAGATCGTCGCGGGCTGCACCAACTTCTGCACCTACTGCATCGTCCCGCACGTGCGCGGACCGGAGGCGTCGCGGCCGGCGACCGACATCATGGCCGAGGTGGAGGGGCTGGCTGCGGAGGGCGTCCGGGAGATCACCCTTCTTGGGCAGAACGTCAACGCGTACGGGAAGGAACCGGGCTTCCAGGGCGGCGAGACCTTCGCGGGGTTGCTGCGGAGCGCCTGCGCGGTGGACGGCATCGAGCGGGTGAGGTTCATGACCTCGCATCCCAAGGATGTCTCCGAGGAGCTCATCCAGGTGCTGGCAGAGCGCAACCAGGTGTGCGAACACGTCCACCTGCCAGCGCAGTCCGGCAACGACCGCATCTTGGCCGCGATGAACCGCACGTACGACCGGGCGGGGTACGTCGGACTGGTGCGGCGCCTGCGCTCCGCGGTGCCGGACCTGGTACTCACCACCGACCTCATAGTCGGCTTCCCCGGCGAGACCGAGGAGGAGTTCCAGGACACGCTTTCCCTGGTCGAGGAGTGCCGGTTCGATTCCGCGTTCACGTTCATCTACTCGCCGCGGCGCGGAACGGCCGCGGCCGCGCTTCCGGGCAGGTTGCCCGAGGGGGCCGGAGAAGAGCGGATGGCCCGCCTCGTCGACGTCGTGCAGCGGCTCGGAATGGAACACAACCAGGCGATGGTGGGGCAGACGGTGGAGGTGCTCGTGGAGCGGGCAAGCCGCCATGCCGCCGGAGAGGTCATGGGGCGCACGCGGGGGCACAAACCGGTGAACTTCCCGTCGGCCGCTGCTCCGGGCGACCTGGTGCAGGTGCGACTGCTCGAAGCCACCTCGACCAGCTTCCGGGGGCAGGAGGCCTGATGGGCCCTGCCGCCGGCGCCGCCGGGCCGGCGAACTCCGGCGTGACCATCGGCCTGCTGGGCCCGACTGCGGTCGGGAAGACGGCGATCGCTGTCGCGGTGGCGGCCGCTCTCGGCATCAGAGTGATCTCGTGCGACTCGATGCAGGTGTACCGCGGGTTCCCCGTTCTCACCAATCAGCCCTCGCCGGCCGAGACGGCCGCGGCGGCGCACACGCTCGTCGGATTTGCCGACCCTCTGTGCCCCCTGACCGCGGCGGAGTACGCGGAGCGTGCCCGGGTCGCCATCGCCGAGGATGTGAACCGCGCCGGCGCCGCTCTCCTGGCCGGAGGCACCGGGCTCTACCTGCGGGCATCGGTGGCCCCGCTGGCCGTGGCCCCGTCTGATCCAGAGGTGCGGGCCCGCCTGCCGGAGCGCGCAGCGGCCGAGGGCTGCGGCGCGCTCCACTCGGAGTTGGCCGCCCTCGACCCAGAGGGGGCCGCACACGTGGACCCCCGCAACGAGCGCCGGGTGATCAGGGCGCTCGAGGCCGTACTCGTCGGTGGACGGGAATGGTCGGGGCGGGAGGACCTCTGGAGACCCGTCTATGACCGTCCTACGCTCGTCGTGGGGCTGGTCCTGGACCGGAGCGTCCTCTATCCCCGCATCGACGCGCGGGCCGGCCGCATGATGCGGGAGGGGGCGGTCGAAGAGGTGCTCGCCTTCCGGGAGGAGCACGGGCCGGAGGCCACGGCCCCCGGCGGCCCAGGCATCCGCAGTGCCATCGGGTACCCGGAGATCTGCGGGTATCTGGAGGGCAGGACGTCCCGCGAGGAGGCGGCGGAGCAGATGGCGGCAGCCACCCGCCGCTACGCCCGACGCCAGCTCACCTGGCTGCGGAAGCTCAATGACGCTGCTATGATTGACGTCCAAGACCGGGACCCGGAAGACATCGCCCGCGAGATCCTGGACCTTACGCTCGAAAAACGGAACGGCGAGGACCCAAGAGGACGATGAGACTGGCCAAGTGGCACGGACTGGGGAACGACTATCTGGTCGTGGAGGAAGCCGCGCTTCCCGCCCCTCTCACCACCGAGGCGATCGTGCTGCTGTGCGACCGGCATCGGGGGGTGGGCTCCGACGGGATCCTGCTTCGCGGCGAGCCCACGGGCGCAGTCCCCGGCGCAGTGACGCGGATGCGCATCTTCAACCCGGACGGCAGTGAATCGGAGATGTGCGGGAACGGCATCCGCATCTTCGCCCTGTACCTGGAGACCGTCGGCGCCGTCGCGGCCGCTTCGGAGTTCACCGTGGAGACGCTGGCCGGTCCCATCCGGCCCCGGCTGCTCGGCGACGGGATGGTGCGGGTCGACATGGGCCGCGCTCGCTTCGCGAGCGCCAACATCGACCTGGCCGCTCTCCCGGCCGCGATGCGTGAGGCTGTGGTCGAAGCGCCCGTGACCGCGGCGGGCCAGGAGTTCACCTTCACCTTCGTCGACGTCGGTAACCCACACTGCATCATCGTGGTCGGCGATCCGGCTGCGGTCGATCTTCCGGTCGTGGGCCCGGCCATCGAGCGGCACCCGCTCTTCCCGAAGCGCACCAACGTAGAGTTCATCCGCCGCGAGGCCGACGGGACCGTGACCATGCGCGTGTGGGAGCGTGGCGTAGGGGAGACCCAGGCGTGTGGCACCGGGGCGACGGCCGTAGGCGCCGCGGCGGTGCGGCTGGGACTTGCGGAGAGCCCGGTGACCGTCCACCTGCTCGGTGGCGACCTGGTCATCGAAGTGGGCGAGGAAGATGGGGCGAGTGACGGCAGACGGGTCTTCAAGACCGGTCCCGCCGAAGAGATATGCACCTGCGAACTGAGCGACGAACTGCTGCGCCGGCTGGGATGGCCGGCGCCGGCCGGCCACTGAAGACCACAAGGAGGCGGACGTGCGATTCTCCACGAGGATGGACAACCTGGCGCCCTATCTCTTCGCCGAGGCGGAGCGCAAGATAGCGGAGAAACGCGCGGCCGGTATCGACGTCATCAGCCTGGGCATCGGCGACCCGGACATCCCGACCCCCAAGTACATCGTCGAGGAGATGCAGCGCCAGATCGCCGACGCGGGCAACCACCGTTACCCGAGCAACTGGGGCCATCCTGACTACGCCGCAGCGGCCGCATCCTTCTACAAGCGCCGTTTCGGCGTCGACATCGATCCCAAACGGGAGTTCATGGCCCTGCTGGGGGCCAAGGAAGGTCTGGCCCACATCTGCTTCGCAATGCTGGACCCGGGCGACCTTGCCCTGGTGCCCGATCCCGGCTATCCGGTGTACGCGGGAGGATCCATCCTGGCCGGTTCGGATGTCCGGTACTTGCCGCTCCGTCCGGAGACCGGCTTCCTGCCGGATCTCGACGCGGTCAGCGAGGAAGACGCCCGCAGGGCCAAAGTCCTGTTCATCGGGTATCCCAACAACCCCACCGGCGCCGTCGTCGAGGATGATTTCTTCGCCCGTGTGGTGGCTTTCGCCAAGAAGTACGACATCGCCGTCATCCATGACAACGCCTATTCGGAACTCACCTATGACGGGTATGTGGCCCCGAGCTTCCTGGCGACCCCGGGAGCCAAGGACGTGGGCGTCGAGTTCTTCAGCTTCTCCAAGCCGTTCAACATGACGGGCTGGCGTACCGGCTTCGCGGTGGGCAACCACGAGGTCCTCGAGCACCTGTGGCGCCTCAAGACCAACATGGACTCGGGGATGTTCGACGCCCTGCAGAAGACCTCCGCGTTCATCCTCGACAGCCCCTGGGACTTCGTCCACGAGATGTGCGGCGTCTACGCGCGCCGCCGCGACCTGTTGAGCGAAGCTCTCACCTCGGTGGGCATGAAGGTCCCGAAGATCAAGGGGACCATCTACATGTGGATCCCCGTGCCTGAAGGATATACGTCGGGCGGCTTCTGCGAGCACGTGCTCGAACAGGCCGCCGTGGTCATCACCCCGGGACGCGGGTATGGGCCGGCAGGTGAAGGCTTCGTGCGCCTGTCGCTGACCACCCCCGACGACCGCATCGCCGAAGCCGTGGACCGCATCGAGCGGTCGCTCCGCATCTGACCAGCCGGCCCGCCGAAAGCTGAGGGGCACCATGGAACTGCAGGTACGTCTGCTGCACCCCGACGCGCGGCTGCCGCGCCGCGCCCATCCCGGCGACGCCGGATCGGACCTGTTCGCGGTCGAAGAGGTCGTCATCCCCGCGGGCGAGAGGAGGGAGGTCGGCATCGGTATCGCGCTGGCCATCCCGCCCGGCTATGGCGGCTTCGTACAGCCGCGCTCGGGCCTGGCGTTCAAGCACGGCATCATGCTGACCAACTCGCCGGGTCTCATCGACGCCGGGTACCGGGGCGAGCTCCGGGTGTCGCTCTACAACTCGGGGGCCGAGGCGTTCACCGTGAGCGTGGGCGAGCGGGTGGCCCAGCTGGTCATCCAGCGGGTGGAGGAGCCTGAGTTCGTCCCTGTGGACGAGCTCGAGGACACCAGCAGGGGTCACGGGGGCTTCGGCAGCAGCGGACGCTGAGCGAAGAAGACCCTCAGGCCCAAAGCCGGCGGCGCGCAGATTCGGCCCGCCGGATATGCCCAGGGGCGGGTCCAGCTCCTAGTTTGACGTCTTCTTGAGCGTGTACTCTTCCCAGGTGTTCGGCACGAGGTTCACGTCGATGACGTACTGGCCGTTGATGTTGTTGATCACATCCTGGTTGTAGAGCAGTTCGGCGACCGAGCCGTTACCCTTGTTCGCGATGGCCCCCTTGCAGAACATGGCACCGTGCATGGCGCAGGTGCCCCTGAGGGTGTTGTTGCCGATCGTCACCATGATGCCCCAGAAGTCGGCGGTGCCCCGGAAGTCCCAGACGTTCTCGGTGCCGGTGGGGGTGTCGAACACCACGACCACCGGTTCTTCCTCGGTGCCCACCTGTTTGTCGCCCTCGATCACCACGGCGGTGGCGCTCTTGATGTACACCACCTTACCGTTCGCGTCGCCCGACAGGAGGAACGCGGTCGCGGCAGACGTGACCGTCGAGTAGCTCTGACCGTCGATAGTCACGGGAAGGGTCTCCGGCGCGAAGTACGAGTGTTCGTCCTGGGCGATCTTCATGAGCGCCTGCTGGGTCTGCGTGCTTACGACGTTCTCCCAGTCGGTGGGGGTCGCCGCGAGGACGTCGGACGGGGGAACGGGGTCCACGCCCTTGTGTTGGGAGTCGTGGACGTCGTAGTAGATGGGGGGCGTCCCCTTCTCGATGGACAGCTGAAAGCCCTGCCCGTTGCTGTCCACGCTGCCGGACCAGAGGGCCAGCGCAGCGGGGAAGGAGAGCTGCCACTGCTGGCGCTCGGCCATGATCAGGATGCGGTGACGGTCGTCGCCGACGTTGGCCGTCGCGTCGACGAACATCTTGCCGTCCTTGTTGGAGTCCCACGTGGGGGCGTCCGGGTCGGCGACGGTGGTGGTTTGACCTTTGCTGTCGACGTTGTCGTAGATGGCCACCTGCAGGAAGTCGCTGGCGGCTGAACGGGTGGGGTCGTAGAGACTCGCGTTGGCCGCCTGTAGAGCCGTCTTGAGCGCGGATTCAGTCACGGCGAGGGTGGCGTTGTCGGTGGTGTGGCGGGGCCAGTTGAGACGGAGCGTGAGCATGCCCGCGTCGACGCCGGCCTCGGACACGTTGAAGGCCTTGATGTCGGTGCGCTCAGTCTCGGCGGAGGCGGTCTGGGAGTGGATCAGCCAGTAGAGAGCGGCGCCCAGCATCATGAAAATGATCACGAACACTATCGCGATGACCATGGCGATGCCGTCCTCGCGACCTCCGGAGGCTAGACGGCCGAGTCGGCCGGTCCGGAGTTGCGCGGTTTGGGTCGTGGTCTTCATGGTCGGGGCTCCTCGTCGCTGGTCTAGTACTGGCGGAGATTGCGCGGCTGCACCGTGGAGGTGAGCTCGTGCGCGATCGGACGGTTGTTCTCGTAGATGTCGATCAGAAGGTCTATGTGGATCTCCCGGATCTGGTTGGGATCGGCGACCGGTGTGGCCATCACCTGCCCGTCCGACCCGACGTATGTGAAGAGCGGCTTCGACTCCGAGTTCGTGACACAGTTGGTGACCAGCCGCACCTCGACACCGTCGATGAATCTCGGGTCCTCGTCGTTGGTGCTGTCGCGGAACAGGGTCTGGTCGACCAGGTTGACGCGGAAGCGGCAGAGTTCGAGGTCGTGGACGTCGTCCCGGTCGGTGTCGGTCCAGAAGACGAGCTCGTTGTCGTCGGCGCTGTAGATGACGACGTTGAGCTCTTCGCTGGGAGCGGGGTCGGGCGCTCTGGCGGTCCTTATGAACTCCACCATCTCACTCATGGCCGCCCGGGCCTGCGACTGGGCGCTCAAGTCCTCGTCGGTGAAGCTGTACGATCGCTGAAGCCCGAACCAGACCGTGTAGATGGCTCCCATGATCACGAGCAAGACCATCATCACCACGAGCAGTTCGACGAGAGTGAACCCCTCCCGCCGGGCAAGCGCACTTCGTATCGTCCGTGCCCTCATGACATCGTCCGATCAGTTGATGGAGAGCACGGGGTTGGGGGTGACGCCGGCCTGGAACGAACCGGTCACGGTCTTGCTGCCGCTGGTGGCGGTGGCCTGGTACCAACCCGTCTTGACCTGCACGGTGGTCGTCTTGCTCTTCTTGCACGTGACCGTGTAGACGGTGTTGGTGCCGGTGAGTATCAGCGTGACCGTGTAGGTGGCGGTGGTGTTGTTCTGGATGTTGATGTTCACGAGGCCGGCCGTGGTGGTGGTGCTCGATGTGGAGGTCGTGCTCGTGGAACTCGTGGTGGAAGTGGACAGCGTGGTGGACGTGGTGGAGGTCTCCGGTATGTAGGTCTGGGTCTGCGCTGCAGCACCGGTATTGGGCGGCACGTTGGTATCTATCGCGAACAGCGAGTACTGGTAGTAGTTGTGGGTGGACGTGTTGCCCCACGGATCGATGCCAGAGGCCTCGTTGCCGATGTCGTGGTAGGTGGTCAGGTTGGGGTCGAGGTTGTTGATGACCACCACCCATTCGCCCCACGCGCCCGTGACGTAGTTCCACTTGCGCCGCTCCAGCACCCAGTGGCTGCGGTCGCGTTCGGCGCCGCTCAGCCAGTTGAGGATGATCGTGTGGTTGTCGGCCTGCGGGACGGCGGTGAACGAGGTGGGAGCGAAGGGGGCGGCCTTCTCGATGCGCAGCCGCAGCCTCCACGTGTTGCCGGGTTCGTTGTAGCTGTTGTAGCAGACCGCCCGGGTCTCCCAATAACCGTCCGGGATGACCGACTCGTCGAAGGTGTATTGGAACCAGACGGCGTTGATCAGCCCGTTGGAGTCCTTGGTGTAGTGAAGGTAGGACGTGTCGATCTTGTAGTCGTTGCCGGAGGGGCCGACGGGGATGGCCTGGCCCTGCTGGTCTACGAAGGCCACGCGCATGTACGCGTTGCGGGTCGTCGGGTTGCTCTGGGTGGGGTCGTAGAAGATGAGGTTCCAGTCCGCCTGAGCGACGTAGTACTTGACCGTGGTGTTGTGTGTGTTGGTGATGAGGGAGAACGGAGTGCCGAGCGGATCGTCCTGCAGGGTGCTCACGTCGAGCTTCGAACCGCGCGGCCCCAGGAACTGCTGGTGCACCAGGGTCGTGGTCGAGGCCGGCGACACCTTGGGTGGGGCCGTCCAGTCCACGTTCACGGTCACTTCTTTCAGTGTGCCCGTCTGGTAGCCCTGGTTGTTGACCACGTAGGAGATGTGGAACTCGACTCCACGCACGGTCTCGGTGGTGCCGAAGAGTGTCTCGAGAGTCCGCGAGCCCAGGGTGGCGTCCGAGAGCTTCATGGCCTGCGTGTAGATCTCGCGGTAGTCGAGCTGGCGGATGAGCTCCATCTTCTCGCGCGCGAGGTTGCTGGCGATGGAGCGCATGCGGATGGTGGACGCCTGGCTCAGACCGGTGACGAAGAAGGGGACGATGCCCGCCATGGCCACCAGGAGGATCAGCGCGGCCACCATGACCTCGATGAGGGTCATGCCTCGCTGCGCGCGGGCTCTGACGATCGAGCTGGTGGTGTCCGGCCGGGGGGAGAAGCGCATTCCGTCTCCTTAGATGTGTGTCGAAGGGGATATCGGCACGCCGGGTGGCGTTCTTTAGCGGGCCCCTGTGTCTCTATAGGGCGCGACGCGCGCGAGGCGATCGCCCAGCATGGGACTAAGGTCCTACACGAATCGCTAAAGTCGGGCGTCATCCTGCCGACATAAGTAGCGACACACCAAAAACGGTGTGCGGGTCCGCGAAAAGTTCGCGGTCCCAACAAAAGGGTCCGTGAACTACAGGAGGAGGAGCGTAAACAATGTTTACCAAGATCCAGAAGAGGATGAAGAGCGATAAGGGTTTCACCCTCATCGAACTCTTGGTGGTGATCATCATCATCGCCATCCTGGCCGCTATCGCCATCCCGACCTTCCTTGGCCAGCGCCAGAAAGCTCAGGACGCGGCTGCTAAGTCGCTCGTCCGCAACGCCATGACCACCATCGAATCCGCCTATGTCGACGGCCGCACATACAACGTTGCGAGTAGCGTCCTGCAGGCGATCGAACCGTCCATCGTGTTCAACCAGGCTTCCGCAGCCGTCGTGACCATCACCGCCGCCGCTGGCTCCACGCCCGCCGCTGGCACCTTCACCGGTGTTTCGGCTGACGCCGGCATCAACGCGGTCGACTACTTCGGCGACGACACCTCGTTCTCCGTGGCCACCATCTCGCTCTCCGAGAACACCTTCGGCGTCTACACCAACAAAGGCGCCCCGGACGGTGGCACGACCTTCCTCAAGACCATCGACGGCGACACCACCATCGGCTGGTAATCGGTACTCACTACCGAGTCTCGCGAGGGGCCCCGCATGGGGCCCCTTTTTTTGTTTAGAATGGCTGCCATGAAGAGAAGCGTGACAGTCCGTAAGGCGCTCCTATGCAGACCGGCTAAGAGGCAGGCCCTCGCCGCCGGCCTGTGTGCGTTCCTGGTGGTCTCACTCCTCGGCCTGGCCCTCGTCGTCGCGGGCTGCGGCAACGACCCGCTGGCGGCGGCACGCAAGGCCGATCGGGCCAATGACTACAAGACCGCCGTCTCTCTGTACAAGCAGAAACTCGATCAGGATCCGGCGAACCTCGAAGCCCTTCGCGGTGTCGCTGTCGACCTCTTTCTCATGGGGGATTTCAACGGCGCCCTGCCATACCAGGAGAAGGTCGTCGCAGCAGATCTGAAGGACGCTCAGACCAGAGTGGAGCTCGGCTTCAACTACCTCAACCATCAGAGCCAGCCGGAGAAGGCTGTGGCGGTGCTCGGCGAGGCCGTCGCCCTGGACCCTTCGGCCAAGTACCTGACCTTCCTCGGCCAAGCCCAGGATGCCGTCGGCCGGCCTGCCGACGCTGAGGCCAGCTACAAACGGGCCATCTCCACCGACCCCACCTACGCGCGCGCCTACGAAGTCCTCATCGCGCTGCTCGAGTCCCAGGGCCGCAAGGCCGAGGCTGACCAGGTCCGCACCGCGGCTCAAAAGGCAGGGGTCAACCTCTCCTCGTAGTCCGGAGCGGCCGCACGTGCGGTCGCTGGTCGCGTTTCAACGCCAAGCTCAGACCAAAGTACTGGTCTTCGTCACGGTGCCTCGCAGTACCGTGGCGTCATGCGACACCGGATCCACACACTCTCCGAAGCGGGTCACACCCTGTTCGAAATGATGGCCGTGCTGTCGGTGCTTGCCATCTGCATGACTGTCGCCGGTGTAGTCCTGTCGCGGGGCCTGGGCCTGGTGGAAGCGCGTGGCACGGCTCAGGCCTGGCAATCGGCGGCTGCCGCAGCGCAGGTGGCGTCGGTCTGGCACGGCGTGTCAGAGGACGTGACGGTCGACAGTCAGCGGCTATCGGTGACGGCCTGGCCGGCGGCGGGCCCTGCGGGGCTCGGGATGTCCGTCCCGCCGGCAGACGTGGTGGCGAACGTGGCGCGGTGGCAGAGGGAACACGGGGCGGCTGTGCGCTTCGTGGGGGGCTCAGGTGCGCCGAACGCAGCGGGGTCCCTGTTCTTCTCCGCGCCCGGCGGTGAGTTCCGAGTCGCGGTGCGCTTGGAATCCGGGCTCACGACGAGGGTGCGGGAGGATGCCCGGTGACAAGGCGCAGCCTCCTGGCTGGGCCCGGCGATGGTGGATGGCCGACCAGCTTGGCCGGGGATGGCGGCTACCTGCTGTTGGAAGTGCTCGTCGCGGTGATCCTCGTCGGCATCGTGGTGGGGCCGCTGGCGACGTCGCTGGCAGGGCAACTGAGCAGGGCCCGGGACGCGCAGAGTACCTCCTCCGTCGCCGGCCGGAGCCAGGCAGCGCAGAGCGTCAGTGAAGAAGACTGGGGCCCCCGAGTGGTGGACGCCTGGTGGCGGCCGGGACCCGTGCTGCACGTTCGGACCAGCGAGACCACGGGTGGGAACGGCATCGCCCGCCTTGGAGTGTGGGTGGACGGCTGGCTCGTCGCGGAGGTGGTCGCAGATCCCGCCGGCCTCGGAGGAGCGGGGGGGAGCGGACAGGCTGAGATATCTGTGCAGCCGTCGGTGTTCAGCGCCCATGCGGGTGGAGCACTGGTGATACGGGTGCGCAGCGGTGCGGGGCCGTGGGGACCGCCTTGGCGGACGGAGGTGCCGCCGGGTTCGGGCATCGTGCCGGTGCCGGTGCCGCTGGCCGCCTCGGATGGCCCACCACCGGGGGTGGTCGTGCATCGCCGGGGGATCGCTTCATCGCCGCTGGGAGTCTCGTGGAGCGCCGTGAAGATCTCCTCGCCCTCCTTCGGGCTCTTATTCGCAGAGACGGCCCCTTTCACGGGGTGGGGCACGGCGAACCTCGACGGACGGACCCAGACGTGGCAGATGGAGGAGGGGCGCAGTGTGGACCTCTATTACTAGGCGTGCGGCGCAGGGTGGGTTCTCGCTGGTCGAACTCCTCTTGGGTCTTGCGCTGACGCTGTGCCTGAGCCTGGGGCTGGCGCCCGTATGGGTGTCCCTCCAGGGTGTGGCGGCCGGGCAGGCGGACGACACCATATGGGTCGGGCAGGCCAGGGTGGCGGTCGCCCGGCTGGAGAGGGACGTGCGGCTTGCATCGTGTCTCAGTTGCCCGTTCCCGATGGACGGGATGGTGTTGCTGCTCACGAAGTCGCACGTGGTGCTGTTGCAGCAGACGCAGGCCGGGACCGCCCAGTTAGTGGAATGGGAGTTGGTCAACAGCGCACTCATGCGCCGCACGGGGCCCTGCCCACCGGCCCGCCCGGCCACCTTCCCTCATTCACTGTACACGGACAACAAGACCATCGTGGAGAACGTGGACATCTCGCGGTCAGCCTTCTCGTGCTCCATCGAGGGTGGGCTGCCGGGCCTGCCGCAGACTGCCGACCTGCCGCTCGTGGAAGGCGTGAGGTTGGTGCTCTCCGAGAAAGGGCGCGACGGGGCCGAGGGACCTCAGGTGGCGGCTTCGGCGGCGGTGGGGCGATGAAGACCCGCAGGGAATCGAAGACCGCCGGCGGGGGACAGGGCGGGTCGGTGGTGCTCTTCGTGCTCTTCGTGGCCCTTGCCGTCGCCGTCCTCGTGCAGGCCCTCTCGATAGTGGTCGTGGCCTCCGACCGCGGCAAGGATGCGGAGCAGACCGGCCGCGACCTGCTACTGCAGAAGCAGCAGGCCCTTCTCGAAGCTCGGCAGAGTCTCCTGGTCACGTGGTCTCCTCAGGATCGGATCGCCGGCTCCGAGTCCTCCGGTTCCGTGTCGACGACGGCGGCGACCATCTCTGCGAGCGGAGGCTGGGCATTGGACGTGTCGGCGTCGCAGCCCGATGACGTCTCTCCCATAGTGGTGTCCACCTGGATGGAGAGAGGGCGTGACGGTGTCGACCTGCCGTCGGCGGCGCTCGTGGCGGACCGGGTGGTGTACGAGGCGGACCGAGTCCTGCCGTGGTCGGATGTCGACCAGTACGCGTTCGGAACCGCGGGCCTTGAAGAGGCCGCCGTCGTCTGGCTGCGCGAAGCGCCTCCACCAGGCCTCGTGGGAGAAAGGGTGAGTGTCCGGACGGCGGCGGCCCCTTGGGCGCTAGACGAGACCTGGCGGCTCCTCTTCGGGGCGGGAGCCGCGGGCGAGACGGGGGTGGCCGCGACGTCTTCGGTCACAGCCCTTGGAGCGCGGGACGGCCAGACGGTCCGCCTGCCCGGCGGCTGTACCGGGCGGCCCGGGGCACCAGTGCTGATAGTCGTCACCGGTGGGGGCGCTTTGGACGCGCGCGGTCTCGGGGACCTGTACGGCGTGGTCGTGGTGGATCACGGAGGGGTGCTGTTGGACGGCACCCGCGTACACGGTGCGTTGTTCGTGACCGGCGATGCAGACTTAGGCAGGACCGGGCAGCTACTCTTCGCCCGCGACACGCTTCGGTGGGCCACCGACCGGTCCTTGATACGCGTGCGCCTGGTCCCCGGCACCAGGAGGGAGATCATCCGATGAGACCGGAGGCCGGGGGGTGCGTTGCTCCCGGCCCGCCGGCCTGCCCCGGTGGGTGCCGCGCCCACCAGCCTCGCGCGGCGGGTATACTCAGGCCCATGGACAGACGTGCCCGCATCTCCGACAGATTCGTCGCCTGGAAAAGGCGGCTTCAGCGCGTGCGGCAGGAATGCCGGGAGTGCGACGTCATCTGCGAGCGGGTGGTGTCACCGCAGCACTGCCTCGATTCCGGCTGCTCCTCCGTGTACGTCTACGAGGACGAGGACACCAAGGTGTTCGGCTGCGTCCACAAGGTGTTCGCTCCCGAGCTGAACCTCGCGGTCTTCGAGGAGCGTCGCGGCAGGCCGAAGGGTGCGGACCTTTACGGCAACATCAAGGTGAGCCGGTCCCCCCGCCGCCAGTGCAAGGTCGTGGTCGAGCAGGCCTACCCCGCCAAGGCGGCCGTCATCGCGTGCTGCAACCCGACATTCTTCCATCAACCCACGGGTGCTCCCGAGGACAGGATGAGGTTCACCACGAACCTTCCGCCCGAGCCGCAGCCTTAGGACAGGGCCGCCAACATGGATCTTCAGCTCGTCTTCCTCGGCACAGCCGGCGCCACTCCCACGGTCGACAGAGGCTCTCCCGCCACGCTCATCATACGGGGCGGGGAGCGCATCCTGGTCGACTGCGGCGAGGGCACCCAGCGGCAGCTCATGCGCTCGGTGGGGCTTGCCCACATCGACACCATCCTGCTGACGCATCTCCACGGCGACCATTATCTCGGTCTGCCGGGCCTCCTCAAGACGCTCAGCCTCGCCGGGCGGGAGGAGCCGCTGCAACTCTTCGGCCCGTCAGGCCTGTATGAGTTGCTGCGCGAGGTGGAGAGGATCATCGGGCGGCCGAAGTTCCCCTTCCTGGTGGAGGAGGCGCGGCCGGGCACCGTCTACGATATGCCCGACTATGCCGTCAAAGCCGTCGCCACCGAGCACGGCATGCCCGGCTTGGCGTGGTGTCTGGAGGAGCGCACCCGGGTGGGGATGTTCCACCCCGATCGCGCAGCCGCGTTGGGCATCAAGGCTGGGCCGGATTTCGGCAGGCTGCAGCGGGGCGAGAGCCTCACCAACGCCGAAGGTCGCGTGGTGGAGCCGCACGAGGTCATGGATGAAACGCGCCCGGGGAGGAAGATAGTCATCACGGGGGATACCCGTCCCACCGCGGCCGTGATCGAACTGGCTCGTGGAGGAACCGTGCTGGTGCACGATTCCACCTTTTCGGAGACGGAGAAGGACCGCGCGCTCGAGACGGGGCACTCGACAGCCCGGGAGGCTGCGCAGGTGGCGGTAGAGGCGGGAGTCTCGACCTTGATCCTGACTCATCTGAGTTCCAGGCACAGCGCGCGCGAGCTCCGCGACGAGGCCCGGCAGGTGTTTCCCGGCGCTCTTCTGCCCCGCGATCTGGACGTCTTGGTGGTGCCGTACCCGGACAAAGGCACCGCGCGCCTCGAACGGGTATAATGGCGCGTCGCCGGCTTCGATGCCGGCAGGTTCCTCACCCCGCCCACGTAGCTCAGGGGATAGAGCACTGGCCTCCGGAGCCAGGTGTCGCAGGTTCGAATCCTGCCGTGGGCATGCACATGAACAACGCAGCCGATCCGAACAGCCGTGGATGGGGCCTTCTGCTCCGGCTAGCGGGCGCGATCGTGCCCCTGGCAGCACTCTTCGTGCTTGGCGTGATGAAGGATACGCTGCCTGCCACCGGGTTGCTGTCCGTCGTGAAGGGCATCGGGGTGCCGTGGGGCTGGCCCTATCACGCCTATCGAGCGGCGCCTCTGGGCTTCGGCGGCGCCGGCCTTCTCACCGCTCTCTTCACCGCCGCACTCTTGTTCCGGAAGGACTGGAGAGGCGCGGTCTCGATCGTCATCTGGTCTGTGGTGTGGGCATGGGGAGTGTTCGCCTACCTCCTCACCGACCCGTCGTAGCCAAGGTGGCAATGCCACACCAGGCCTCGAGCCGGCCTCGAGGGCACCTTGGTCAGCCCTCCAGCCCCAGTTCAGCTTCGATCAGATCGTAGGTGATCGGGCAAAGAGGGGCGAGTCGCCAGCCGAACACCTGCATTACAGCTTGTAGATACAGCTGCTTGACCATGGGCATGGCGGGAGCGTCCGGCAGGAGCTCGGCGATGCTGGTCTGGCGCAACTGGGGCTCTCCACACGACACGATGGCGTCGAAAAGGGAGAGGTCGATGCTGACGTTGAGAGAGGTGCCATGACTGCTCACCCAGCGTTGGCAGCGGAGGCCCACCGAAGAGATCTTGTCACCGGCCACGTACAGGCCTGGTTTGCCGGCGCGGCGCTCCGCGCGGATGCCGAGGCCGTCGAGCAGCAGGATGTTGGCTTCCTCCAATCCGTGCACGTAGCCGCTCAGATCGTGTCCCGGGATGGGCACGACCGGGTAGCTCACCAACTGACCGGGAGCGTGCAGCGTAGCCTGCCCTCCGCGTTCCGATTCGGCCACCGGCAGGCCGCCCATGTGCCGCAGGTCGTGCAGACCGGCTCTGCTGCCCATGGTTATGACCGGCTCGTGCTCAAGGAGCAGCACGACGCCGGGGAGCTTGCCATCTGCGACCGCACGCCTCAGGCGTGACTGCAGGGCCTGGACCGGCTCGTAGGGAGCGAGTCCCAGGTCGAAGGCCCGGTATTCGGCCGCCGAACGCTTGAGTGGTTGCCCGGAAGTGTGAGAGACTCCTGCCATAATCAGCAAGATACAGCACCGGCGGTCGGGGGACCGGTCCGGGCTGGCCCGTAGAGGAGTGGCTGTGACGAAGAAGTTCGATCCCCTGTGGGAGATCATCGACGAAAAGGTCGCGCTTCAGGACCAAGGTCCCGACCTTGACGTTCCCTGCCCTCATTGCCATGTCACCCTGCACCTGGGCGCATCGGCCCCCAAGGGCGGGCGCGTCAGATGCGGACTGTGTGGGGGCACGTCCGAGGTGGTCGACACCGGCAAAGGACTCGGCCTCAAAGCTGTCTGAGCGAGACTCGGCGGCGCCGGGCGTACGCCGGCGCGCTAGTAGCGGACCAGCGGCCTTCCGAGATCGTCCGTCACCGAACCCAGAATTGCAGCCAGCGTCGCCGGGGCTGACACCGTCGTGGGGTCGCCGTCGGAGATGTACCGGTTCTCGGGGTGCGACTTGAGGTCGGAGATGGCGTCCTTGAGAGTGTTCCCAGTGACGGTGATGCGCGGGATGCGGAAGGCGTTGAAGAGGGTCGAGAACGGTGAGGGGCACAGGGTGTCGCCGAGCGTGACCGCTGACGCGTACTTGTATGCCTTGCCGTCGTAGACGCCGCGGGCCAGCACGGTGATGTCGGCGGGGTACTCGCCGGCCGGCACCGACAGGCTGTTGACCTGATATTCGCCGCCGATGAGGTCCTGGAGAGTCTTCTGGGACGACTGCAACTCGCGCTGGACGTCCGTGACGGATGCCTTGCTCAGGTTCAGGTTGCTGACTGTATGGCTGCCCACCTCGTAGCCCCAGTCGACCAGGTTGCGCAACTTCTCCTGCCGGTTCTCCGGCTGGCCGAAGAGTTCGTTGTCTTTCGAGGTCACGTCGATGAGGCAGTAGAACGTGGCCTTGGGCGCCCAGTTCCCTGCATCGACGGCGGCCTGCAGAATGCCGACCGCGGACTGCGGGTCGAGGTTGCCGTCGTCCAGGATGTTGTACTGGCCGATGGTGGAGTCGTCGAAAGTCAGAACGACCGGCGACATCCCCGCCGGGATGTCGATGTTGCCGGAAGCGAGGTCCCGAAGGTTGATGGGCTGGTACCCGGAGGACTTCAGCAATTCGATGTCTTTGACGAGGTCCTCGGGGCTGCGGATATCCGAGCCCCGTTCTTCGCTGATGTCGACATAGCGGAGCACCGGTATCTGTCCAAGCTCGTTGGCTCCGATGGCGGCTGCCTTGGAGGCAGTCATCGGGCCCGAGAAGGTGGACGATGTGTTTCCGGAGGCTCCGGCGGAGCGGGTGCCGTCATTGCCGCCGGCAGGTGTGGCGGCCTTCGGGGTCCCGTTGTCGGACGGTGAACCGCCGAAAGCCAACCCCGAGACCAGCCCAAGGAATGCCCCTACCGCGAAGGCGATGGCGAGGAAGCGTAGCAATCTGTCACGCCGCATGGTCGAACAAGTCTAGCAGCCTTCTGGGGAGAGGGCTCTGGTACAATACCCGCCACGATGGGCCAGGAGACAACAAAGCGGCGGTCTTCGGGCCGCGCCCGGCCCGGCCGCTCAGACCGGGTGAAGGGCAGGATGATCCTTACCGCTCTCGGCAGCGTGGCGTGCTTCGCCGCCGGGTTCATCCTTCTGTGGTCGCTCGGGAGCGTCATCGTCGGAGGTCAGGGGTTCCCCTGGTCGTCCAAAGCCGAAGCATCGATATCCCCGGTGGCTCTGCAGGCCAGCGTCGACCATCCTCTCGAACCCCTGGTGGACATGCGGGCGTTCCGCGACCTGTCCTACGTCCCGGTGAAGGCGATCTACGTGAGCAGCTACTGGGCGGGCAAGCCCGAACTGTTGCAGAAGATGCTGGATATCGCGGACACCACGGAGATCAATGCGTTCGTGGTGGATGTCAAGGACGAATGGGGCCGGGTCGTCTACAACTGCGACGTGCCCGTCGCCAAAGAGTTGGGCGTGATCGACCCTCGTATCGCCGACATCGACGGTCTGATATCCCTGCTCCGGAAGCACGACATCACTCCCATCGCCCGTCTGGTCTGCTTCGAGGACACGGCGCTCGCCAAGGCGCGGCCGGACCTGGCCATCGGCAGCACCACCGAGAAGGACGGGCTGTGGAGGGATTCCAGCCGGAACCATCTCTGCTACACGAACCCGTACAACCACGAGGTCTGGGACTATCTCGTCCAGGTGGCCGCTGACGCCGCCAAGCACGGATTCCGCGAGATCCAGTTCGACTACGTCCGCTTCCCCACCGACGGTCCCGTGAAAGAGGCCCTCTATCCCGGCCAGAACGGGCAGAGCAAGGCCGACGCCATCTCCGGGTTCCTCGCCTACGCCCGCGAGCGCCTCGAACCGTTGGGGGTATGGGTGGCGGCGGACATCTTCGGGATGACGTTGCGAGTCAACAACGACCAAGGTATGGGGCAGCAACTGGAGCAGGTGGCGCGCAACGTGGACATCGTCTGCCCGATGGTCTACCCGTCGCACTACAACCCCGGGTCGTATAACCTGGCGAACCCGAACAACAGCCCCTACGAGTTGGTCAGCGCGGCGCTCAAGGACGCGAAACCGCGGATGATCGGGACGGGAGCTATGGTGCGTCCGTGGTTGCAGGACTTCTCGCTGAACGGGGTCACCTACGGGGTGGCGGAGGTGAAGGCCCAGATCCGCGCGGCCGAGGAGCAGGGCTACACCGAGTGGATGATCTGGGACCCGGGGCTGACGTATACGACGGGGGCTTTCCGCACTCAGTAGGGCGGAGCCGGACGTGTCCCCGGTCGCTACACGCGCGAGTACGCTAACGCTCATGCTCCCGTGGACACGTCCGGCTCCGCTGTCATCCTTTGGCGCGGCTTCCGCCGCCGCCTTTCAAGGCATGGCGCGCGGCTTCGCCGGCGCTCTTCAAGGTTTGGCGCGGCGCTTGCCGTCGCTCTTCTTCCCGGCGGTGAGTGGGGGCTTCTAGTCGGCCAGGACGGGGACCAAGGTCTGGGCTTCCACGTCCAGCAGGCCGTCCAATGTGAGGCGCAGGCGGGGGATCACGCTGAGCGTGATGAAGCTCAGGACCATGAACGGTTCCTCGAAATCGACGCCCAACGAACCTGCGGCGCGCTCGAGGGAGCGCAGGCGGTCGCGGACGGTGGTGACGGGCAGGTCGGTCATAAGGCCTGCGAGCGGCAGCGGGAGTACCTGCATCATGTCTCCGCGGACTACGGCCAACCCGCCCCCCGCAGCGGCGACGGCGCGTGCCGCGGCCAGCATGTCCGTGGTGTCCATGCCGACCACGAGCAGGTGGTGGGCGTCGTGCGCGATGGTGGTGGCTATGGCGCCCGTCTGCAGGCCGAGCCCGCTCACGAGGCCGCAGCCGATCTTGTTGTGGAGCGAGTTGCCGGTCGCGCCCGGCCGGCGTTCCATGAGAGCCGCCAGGCACACGTCCTTCTCGGGTGAGGCCTCAAGGCGCCCTGCCCGTGCGTCCACCTCGACGAAGCGCTCCTCGCTGACGATCGCCCGCGGGGTGATGTGGATGGCGCGGGCTCGGTGGGCGCCGTCGGGCGCAGGGGTGGCCAGGGCGTGATGGTCCGGGACATCCACGCGGAAGGGGGGCGAGGCCAGGCCCGGGGTGGGCGGCAGTTCGACCGTGAGGGACCCCTGATGTACGACCATCCGACCCGACTGGATGACTTCGCGCGGGTGGGGGTTCGCCGGGTCCTCCACGATGAGGAGGTCTGCGCGGAAGCCCGGCGTGATGCTGCCCCGGTCGAAAAGACGGTAGAGCGTGGCCGGGTTGATCGTGGCGGCGCGCAGGGCGGCCGCCACCGGTACCCCGGCCCTGCAGAGGGCGGCGACCACACCGTCGAGGTGGTGGTGCTCGGCAAGGGCGGCCGCGTTGCGGTCGTCGGTGCAGAGGGCTGTGCGCTCGGTGCCGTGCTCGACGAGGTAGGGCATGGCCCGGGTGAGGTCGCGGGCGGCGGAGCCCTCGCGTATGAGGGTCCACATGCCCAGCCTGCGCCGCTCGAGGATGAGCTCGGGGTCCGAGGTCTCGTGGTCGGTACTGGGCCCGGCGACCATGTAGGCGGCAAGTTGGCGCCCCGTGACATCGGGCGCGTGCCCGTCGACCACCCGGTGGCCGGACAGATCGAACAGGCTGCCCGACGCGGTCCCGGAGATGAGGCCCATGTAGTCCATTGCTTCGCCGAGGCCGGTCACTCCGTCCTGCGCGAGGAGGTCGGCGACCTCGGCGGCGCTCAGCGAGCCGGCCGCCAATTCGAACCGGGACGCCGGCACCGTGGTGGGCAGCATGATGCGCAGATCGATCGGGAGACCAGGTCTGGCCGCCAGATAGAAGTCGATGCCGGCCCTGCCCATCACGTTGGTGATCTCGTGCGGCTCCGACATGGTGGTGGTGATGCCGTGGACCACGAGGGCCTCGGCGAACCGGGGCGGAGAGAGCAGAGAGGTCTCAGGGTGCACGTGGGCGTCGATGAATCCGGGGATGACGAAGGCGCCACGGGCGTCGACGACGGCGTCCGCGTCGCCCGGGTAGTGCCCGACCCCCGCGATGAGGGTCCCGCAGACAGCCACGTCGGCCTCGAACATCTCGCCGGTGAACGGCGAGAACACCCGGCCCCCCTTGATCAGGAGGGTGGGACGTTCGTGGCCCAGAGCCACCAGCCGGCAGTGTTCACGTTCGCGCATATCCATTAGAATAGCGTCCATTCCGGCCTGGCGGCCCGGGATGGCCGTCACGTCCAGCGAAAGACAGGGTTTCGGGGGTCCTTTTGAGCGTTCCTCAGCTCTCCGTGTTCGTCGAGAACAAGCCTGGGCATCTTGCAGACACGCTGGCGACCCTGGCGGGCGCTGGGGTCAACATCCACTCGTTCACCATCGCGGACACCAAGGACTACGGGATCCTGCGCTTGATCGTGGACGAGGTCGGCAAGGCCAAGACGGCCCTCGGTGGAGCCGGATACATGGTTGTGGAGCACCCGGTGGTGCGCACCGTCCTGCGCGACGAGGCCGGGGCGCTCGCGTCCGTCGTCCGTCTCGTGTACGAATCTGGCTTGGACATCGAGTACGTGTACCAAGGCAACAAGGACACGCTCTGCATCAAGACCGAGGACCTCGAGCGCATGGAGGACCTCTTGGTGAACAACGGCTTCCGCGTCCTCGGCCCCGACGACGTCATCTGACTTTCGCGCGGCGCCCGCAGTGACTTTCGACCAGTTCCTTCAGTACATCCTCAGCGGTATCACCAGCGGGAGCGTCTACGCCCTGACCGCTGTGGGTTTCACCCTGGTCTTCAGCGCCACGCAGATCATCAATTTCGCCCAGGGCCAGATGGTCATGCTCGGGGGCATGATGGGGATCACCCTGCATGAGGCCGGGCTGCCTCTGTGGGCGTGTTTCATCGGGGCGGTGGCCGTCGTAGCCATCGTCAGCGTTGGGATGGAGGAGATCGCCATCCGGCCGCTCCTGCGCAAAGGGGTCCTGACCCAGATCATCGCCACCGTCGGCGCCTCGTTCATCTTCGAGACCGCGGCCATGCTCATCTGGGGGCGCGACGCCAAGCCGCTGCCGCCTTTCACCGGCGAGACGCCCATAGCCATCGGCCGGGCCACCGTCGTCCCACAGACGCTGTGGGTGGTGGGTCTCAGTATCGTCGTCGTGGTCGCCCTCACGATCTTCTATCGCAAGAGCCTGTACGGCACTGCCATCCGCGGCTGCGCCGTCAACCCCGAGGCTGCGCGGCTGCAGGGCATCTCGTACCGCAGGGTGGTGGTCTTCACCTTCGCTCTCACCGGGGCGGTGGCCGCCGCTGCCGGCGTGATGATCGCGCCCATCAGCTTCATGGGGTACGCCAACGGCACCATGCTCGGATTGAAGGGCTTCGCGGCGGCGACGCTCGGCGGGTTGGGCAACCCGGTGGGTGCGGTGCTCGGCGGCTTCCTGCTGGGTATCGTGGAGGCTCTGGGGGTCGGCGTCGTCTCGGCCGGCTACAAGGACGCCATCGCGTTCGTGATCCTACTCCTGGTGCTGTTCCTGCGCCCTGCCGGTCTGATGGGCGCCAAGGTGGTGAACCGCCAGTGAACCGGGCGACCGCAGCAAAGGGCGGGACCCGCGCTCCGTCACGCTCCGCCGGCGGGCCTGCCGCGTTCGCACGGCGCCACGCCGGTTATCTGGTCTTCGCCGTGCTGGTGATGACCATCCCGGCCTACCTCAGCAACATGTACTACCTGTCGGTGCTGTCGTTCGCGGCCACCCGGTTCATGATGGCCGTCGGCATCAGCCTGTTGCTCGGCCAAGCGGGGCAGATCTCCCTCGGCCAGTCGGCCTTCGTGGGCATCGGTGCATACGGGTCGGCCATCCTGACGACCAAGCTGGGCTTCGACCCGGGGGTGGCGCTGGTCGTGTCGGCCATCCTGGCCGCGGCGATAGCGGGGCTCGTCGGCATCCCGACGCTAAAGCTCAAGGGTTACTACCTGGCGATGGCGACGCTGGGGATCAACGAGATCGTGTACATCCTGCTCGTGCAACTGAAGCCGCTCACCAACGGCACCGACGGGCTCACCGGCATCCCCGGCCTGCACATCGGCGGCTTGGATCTGAGCGGCCCGCGGGCGTATCACCTGGTGGCCTGGGGCGTCGCCTTGCTCATGTTCCGCTTCGCGCTCAACCTCACTGACTCGCGGGTGGGGCGGTCCCTGCGCGCGCTGCACCGTTCGGAGCCCGCTGCCGAGTCGCTCGGCATCGACTACTCGTACCGCAAGGTGCAGGTGTTCATGATCGCCGCGGTCTTCGCCAGCATCGCCGGGAGTTTCGACGCCTATCACGTGCAGTTCATCAGCCCGGAGAGCTTCACCATCACCTTCTCCATCATCCTGGTGACGGGGGTGATCATCGGCGGGCTGCGCTCCCTGTGGGGGGCCGTGTGGGGGACCATCGTCATCGTCATCCTGCCCGAGATCCTCAAGCGGGTGAACGAGGACTTCACCAACCTCGTGTTCGGCGTGCTGCTCATCGGGATCATGGTGCTGTCCGGCAGCAAGCGGTTCGATCTATGGGGGCAGTTGAAGGGCGTCTGGCCGCGCCGCCGGGGCGGGCTGCCCGGACCAGGCGCCGGCGTGGAGCGGGAGGAGTAGGCCATGCCGCTACTCACCGTCCAGAACGTCTCCAAGCGGTTCGGCGGGCTCGATGCCCTCAAGGAAGTCACCTTCTCCGTCTACCGGGACCAGATCAAGGCTCTCATCGGGCCGAACGGCGCCGGCAAGACCACCCTCTTCAACATCGTCTCGGGATCCTACCGGCCCACAGAGGGCACGGTGGTGTTCGACGGCACGGACCTGGCCCACAAGGCGCCCCACCGGATATGCAGGATGGGAGTGGGCAGGACGTTCCAGCACAGCCTCGTATTCGACGACATGAGCGTGGTGGAGAACGTGGCGGTAGGGCGTTACTCCCGCACCAAGACGGGTCTGTTCTCCGGGGCGCTCACGCTGCCGCGCCACCGGAGGGAGGAGAAGGAGACCTTCAAGGCCGCGCACGAGGCCTTGCGCCGGGTGGGCTTGGACCATCTGGCCGAAGAACTGGCGGACAGCCTGCCGATGGGGGAGCGGCATCTTTTGGAGATCGCGCGGGCGTTGGCGTCCGAGCCGCAACTGCTCCTGCTTGACGAACCGGCGGCAGGACTGAACGACGACGAGACCATGCGGCTGGCCGACACGGTGAAGAAAATTCGGGACGAAGGGGTGACGGTGCTCCTGGTGGAGCACAACATGAACTTCGTCATGGAGATATCGGATGAAGTGGTGGTGCTCGACTACGGCAGGAAGATCGCCGAGGGCCCGCCTCTCATGATCCAGAACAACGAGGAAGTGATCAAGGCGTATCTAGGGGAGGAGCTGGAATGAACAAGAAGAACAACGGGGCCCGGACCATCCCGGGCGTGAGTCTCGTGCTGCTCGTGGCAGCGCTCGTGGCCGTGGCGCTGTTCGCCGCAGCGTGCGGCGGGGGGACGACCACTACTACAGCAGCCGCCACCGACACGACCGCCGCAAGCACCGCCACCACCGCCGCGGCTCCGTCCGGCGACCCGATCGTCATCGGCGCCATCGTATCGGCCACCGGCCCGGGCGCGGCGCTGGGCGAGCAGGAACGTAACGTCCTGCAGATGGAAGAGAAGCTGATCAACGCCAAGGGTGGCGTGCTCGGCCGCCCGGTCAAGATCGTCATCGAAGACGACAAGAGCGACCCCAAGGAAGCCGTGACGGCCGCCAACAAGCTGCTCACGCAGGACAAGGCCATCGCCCTCATCGCAGCCACCACGTCGTCCTCGACGCTGGCCGTCAAGGCGATCACCGCCGAGAAGGGCGTCCCGCAGATGGCCATGGCCGCCGCTAACGATGTCACCGACAAGGCCCCGAACGAGTGGATCTGGCGTACCCCGCAGAAGGACGCTCTGGCCGTGCAGCGGGCGCTGGACTACGTCTCCAAGACCCTGAAGGTCAAGAAGATCGCCGTGCTTCACGACGAGAACGCCTTCGGCGCGTCGGGCGCCGCCGAGATCGCCAAGCAGGCTCCGGCCCTGGGCCTGGAAGTGGTGGCGACCGAGTCCTACAAGACCGCCGACACCGACATGACCGCCCAGCTCACCAAGATCAAGGGCACCAACCCTGAGGTCCTGGTCGTGTGGGGCACCAACCCGGGCCCGGCCCTGGTCGCCAAGAACATGAAGCAGCTCGGCATCACCATCCCGTACGTGGGCAGCCACGGCATCGCAAACTCGACCTTCATCAAGCTTGCGGCCGACGCGGCCGAGGGTGTGGTCTTCCCGGCAGGCCGGCTCCTCGTGCCGAGCTCGATCACCGATGCGAAGCAGAAGGCCGTCACGGACGCCTTCGCCGCGGACTATGCGTACAGCTACAGCGGCAAGCCGAACCCGTTCGGCGGGTACGCCTTCGAAGCCATCAGCATCCTGACCGACGCCATCACCCGCGCCGGCAGCACCGATGCCAAGGCCATCCAGGGCGCGCTGAACGCGACCACCGGCTTCGCCATGCCGGACGGCATCTACAACTACACCGCCACCAACCATGATGGTCTGGTCGCCTCCGACATGATCATGGTGAAGATCCAGGGCGGCACCTGGGTCTTGGCCGAGTAAGAAGTATCTGACGGCACGGTGAGCGGGAGAACGACGCGTGCTTGAACTGCGGGACATCCGCGCGGCATACGGGAAGATCGAGGTCCTACACGGCCTCGATCTGACCGTGGCCGCCGGTGAGATCATCACCGTGATCGGCGCCAACGGCGCCGGTAAGAGCACTCTGCTCAAAGCCATCTCCGGGCTGGTGAAGCTCTCTGGGGGGAGCATCGCCCTGGACGGGGAGAGGCTGGACACGCTGAGCGTGGAGCAGGTGGTCTCGCGGAGATTGATACAGGTCCCGGAGGGCAGGCAGTTGTTCGGCCCGCTCACCGTCGCCGAGAACCTGGCCCTCGGCTCGTATTCGCGCCGCCGCAAGGGCACGCCTGTGACGGAGCGCCTCAAGAAGGTGTTCGCGCTCTTCCCTCGGCTGGAGGAACGGAAGGGGCAACAGGCGGGTACCCTGTCGGGCGGCGAGCAACAGATGCTGGCCATCGGCAGGGCGTTGATGGCGGAGCCGCGGATACTGCTGCTCGACGAGCCGTCGATGGGTCTGGCGCCCATCATCGTGCGCGATATCTTCGCCACGTTGCGCACGCTCAACCAAGAAGGTCTCACCATGGTCCTGGTGGAACAGGACGCGCGGATCGCGCTTAGCCTGGCCCATCGCGGCCTGGTGATGGAGAGGGGCCGCATCGTGCTGGCCGACACCTCTCAAGGACTGCTGGCCAACCCTGAGGTGCAGGCCATCTACTTCGGGCAGCGGGCCGGCGGGCGCGCAGGCGCCGGGTCTGGCGGTGGACGATGACGACGTCCGGGGAGAGAACATGAACCAGATATGGAATCCCGAATACGAGGCGATGAGCAGGGACGAACTGCGCGAGTTGCAGTTCAAGCGCCTGCAGATGACCCTGCGCTGGACGTACGACAACGTGCCATTCCACCGCGACCGCTGGTCGGCCATGAAGCTCAAGCCTTCCGACATACGGTCCCTGGACGACCTGCGCAAGCTGCCGTTCACGGTCAAGAGCGACTTCAAGGCGGCGTACCCGTACGGGCTCTTCGCGCTGCCTCTCGAGAAGATCATCCGCATCCATTCGACGTCCGGCGCCATCTCGAACCCCACTGTGGTCGGATACAGCCGCGGCGACCTCAACACCTGGTCGGAGCTCTGCGCCAGGGTCGCGGTGGCCGGCGGTGCCCATTCCCACGACGTGGCCCAGATCAGCTTCGAGTACGGTCTCACCACCGGGGCCTTCGGCATGCACGCCGGTCTGGAGCGGGTGGGTGTGACGGTGGTCCCGACCTCGACGGGGAACACCCAGCGCCAGCTGAAGGTCATGCGGGATTTCAAGACCACCGTCCTGGTCGGGACGCCTTCTTACGTGATGCATCTCACCGAAGTGGCCCCGCGCCTCGGCTACGACCTCAAGGCCCTCGACCTGCGGGTGGCCCTCCTCGGTTCCGAGCCCTGGACCAATCAGACCCGCGACGAGATCGAGAAGCGCAGCGGTATGTCCGCCAGCGACATCTACGGGCTGTCCGAGGTGATAGGCCCTGGCGTCTCGTACGAGTGCTGGAACAAGGACGGGCTGCACATCAACGAGGACCACTTCCTTGTGGAAGTCGTGGATCCGGAGACCGGTGAGCCGGTGCCGGACGGCAAAGAAGGCGAACTGGTGTTCACGTCCCTGACCAAGGAGGCTCTGCCGGTCATCAGATACCGGACAGGGGACCTGGCGAGCGTCAGCTGCCGGCCTTGCGCGTGCGGGCGGGTCTTCGCGCGGCACAGCAAGGTGTACAAGCGCACCGACGACATGCTTATCATCCGGGGCGTGAACGTCTACCCGTCGTCCATCGAGGCGGTGCTCGCCGACCTGGAAGGCGTGGACCCCCGCTACCGTATCGTCGTGTCCCGCGAAGGGGCCATGGACCAACTCGAGATCCAGATCGAGGTGGAGCCCTCCTTCATGGCCGATACCGTGCGTAAGCTGCAGGCGTTCCAGAGCGGGGTGGAGGAGCGCATGCGCCAGGAACTGGGTATCCGCCCGCGGGTGCGCCTCGTGGAGCCGAGGACCGTCCCCGTGGATGAACTGCGCAAGGTCGTCGACGCCCGCGACAAGCCCGCCTGAGCCGCCTCGCGTCCGCTTCATCTGATACAGTGTGCGGACGGTAATCCGAGGGGCTGTCCTTCTATGCCCCTGAGCGCATATCTCGGAGGTCAAGAGCGGTGAGTAATGAGTTCCTGTTCACGTCGGAGTCGGTGAGCGAAGGCCATCCCGACAAGATCGCAGACCAGATCTCGGATGCGGTCCTCGACGCCGTCCTGCGTGACGATCCCAACGGCCATGTCGCGTGCGAGACCCTGATCACCACCGGCCTCGTGGTCGTTTCGGGCGAGATCACCACCTCCACGTATGTGGATGTCCCGTCCCTCGTGCGCAAGACCATCGAGCGCATCGGCTACACCCGGGCCAAGTACGGCTTCGACGCCCACACCTGCGGTATCGTGACCGCCATCCACGAGCAGTCCCCGGATATCGCGCAGGGCGTCACCACGGCCCTCGAATCCCGCCAGGACCCCAACGACCAGGACGTCCTCGACTCGCAGGGCGCCGGCGACCAGGGCATGATGTTCGGCTACGCCTGCAACGATTGCGCGGAGCTCATGCCGCTGCCCATCTCGCTCGCCCACAAACTGGTGCACCGCTTGAGCGAAGTGCGCAAGGGCGGGGTCATCAACTACCTGCGTCCCGACAGCAAGAGCCAGGTGACGGTCAAGTACGTCGACGGCAAGCCGGAGTTCATCACCGCGGTGGTGCTCTCCACGCAGCACGCGGACGGCATCGACATCGACACGCTCATGCGGCCGGACCTCATCGAGCATGTCATCAAACCGGTGCTGCCGGCCGGCCTGTACGATCCGGAGTTCATCAAGACGAAACTGTTCGTCAACCCCACCGGCAAGTTCGTCATCGGCGGCCCGATGGGCGACACCGGCCTCACCGGCCGCAAGATCATCGTTGACACCTACGGCGGCTGGGGCCGTCACGGTGGGGGCGCCTTCTCCGGTAAGGACCCGTCGAAGGTCGACCGCTCGGCCGCTTACGCCGCCCGCTACGTCGCCAAGAACGTCGTGGCCGCCGGCCTGGCCGACCGCTGCGAAGTGCAGATCGCGTACGCCATCGGCGTGGCCCATCCGGTCAGTGTGATGGTCGAGACCTTCGGGACCGAGAAGATCGACAAGGCGAAGATCTCGGAGCTGGTGCTCAGCCACTTCGACCTGCGCCCGGCGGCCATCATCCGCGACCTCAGGCTGCTGCGCCCCATCTACGAGAAGACCGCCGCCTACGGCCACTTCGGCCGCGAGGACGCCGACTTCACGTGGGAGAAGACGGACAAGGCTGCGGCCCTGCGGGCGGCG
>CAIQPS010000118.1 GCA_903873715.1 uncultured Actinomycetes bacterium | reverse complement strand
CGGCGCCGCCCACCAGGCCCTGAGGCACCCCTCCCGCGGCGCCGGGCGCCGCAGCGGCCGCGCGAAGCTCCGCTTCGCGCCCCGCTATCACCTTGTGTTCCGCGCCGTGATATCCGGCGATGGTCGAGCTCTTAAGCGACATCACCGCCGGCACGAACGCGGCCAGCGCCGCGCCGGCCTCCTGAAGCACCGCGTTCTTGGGGCCCACGGCCTTGACCGTCTCGGTGGCGGCGAACGCGCCCGCCAGGGCCATGGCCACCCGGCCGCCTTCGAGGGGGAGTTCGGCGTGGGGCATGCGCAGCTTCACCTGGGCGACCACGACCAGGGTCTCGGCGAAGCGGGCCAGGCCGCGCAGCACGGGCAGGCCCTGGAAGTCGGCCACCTGGAGGGCTGCGCCCAACCCCGTGGCTCCGCGGCCGGCGGCGGCGCGGCCCGCGGCGGCGCGCACCGCGCCCGCATACCCGGTCCGCCGCGCGAGGGCCGAAGCGCCGGCGCTCATCAGTCCGGACGCGGCTCTCCCCCGCCCCGCGGGCAGCTTGGTCTTGCGGCCGGAGGCCACGCCGATGGTGCCGTCGGGTTGGCGGACGGCCGCCGCCCAGTTGTCCTCGGATACCAGGATCAGTCCGTTGCGCAGGGCTATGCCGCCCATGCGGGGCATGATGTCGGGCTTGGTGTCGCTCATGTATCGCTCCTTGCTTCGTCGAGCGCCGGTGTCGCGCCGGGGGTCTCGGCGCCGCCGCAGTGGCCGGCTGCGCCGCTCGTGTGTGGTCGGGCGGCGCCGCGGGCTGCGCCCCTCATGTGTGGTCCGGCGCCCGCTGCTGCGCCGCTCACGTCGGCGTCACCGCCCCGTCCGCATCCGGCACCGGCTCGATCTCCGCCGCCGTCTCCGCGGTCACCTCGGTGTCCGCCGCCGCCTCGGCGGCGGCCCATTCCGCCCCGCCCAGGCCCGCGCCGCTCAGGCCTCCGCCCGTGCCCATGTAGCCCATATAGGCGGCCTGGCGGGCCAGTCTGCGGGCGTCGCTGCGGCGCTCGCCGGCCTGCGTCGCCTGGCTCCAGGCCAGGCGCTCGCGGCGGGCCGCGCCGGTGCGGTAGGGCAGGTAGACGGCCAGTCCGAGGAGGATGGTGGCCCCCCCGGTCGCCAGGAAGGCTTCTTTGATACCGATGCTCTCCCCCACCAGGCCCCCCACTATGAAACCGATGGCCAACCCCAGTTGGCCGAAGCTCGAGCGGAGGGCGATCAACCGTCCTTTTTCCGGGGAGTGCGGGATGCCCTGGAACAGAGTCATGGACGGCACCACCACTCCCACGTTGGCGATGCCGGCCAGACCCATCAGGCTGATGGAGAGCCAGAAGAGCCCGCTGAACCCCACGGCCACGTAGCAGGCGGCCATGACCACCAGGGCCACGAACATGTAGGCATTCTTATCCCCGAGAAGCTTCATCCGGCTCACGCCCACGCCCCCCAGGATGAGCCCGCCCGCCACGAACACCTCGAGGATGCCCAGGCCCAGCGAGCCGCGCCCGAACACGTCCTGCGCGAGGATGTAGGAGTTGGGGACGTTCATCATCACGGCGCCCGATGCGAACACGGCCAGCAGCAGGTTGGTGCGCAGCGCCGGGGCCCGCCAGAGCCGGCCGAGCACCGCCGGGGAGCCCTTCACCAGGGTGCCGAGGCTGGGCGCCGTCCCGGAGGGCGCCGCCGCGCTCGCCGCCCGCGGCAGCCACATCAACAGCACCGCCGACAGCACGTAGCTGATGGCATCGATGACGAACGCGAACGTGTAGCCGGTGACCTCCACGCCCAGCAGATTGATGCCTGCGAACGAGGCCACCACCCCACCCACCAGGAAGCCGGCGATCTCGGGGCCGTCCCGGGCCACGCCCAGGTAGGAGTTGGCCCGCACCAGGTCGCGCTCCTGTACCACCTCGCCGATGTACTTGATCTGCCCCGGGTTGAACAGCGAGGAGAACACGCCCATGAGGGCGGCCACCACGTAGACCAGGCCCACCGCCCGCGCCGCCAGCAGCGGCATGCAGAAGACGAGCACCGCCCGGGCCAGGTCCGCGGCCACCATGATGTTCCGGGCGCTGTAGCGGTCGAGGAAGGCGCCGCCCGCCCAGGCCGTCAGCACCAGGGGGACGGTGGATGCGGCCATGACGCCGCCCATCTGCAGCACCGAGCCGGTGAGCTTGTAGACCATGACGGCCAGGGCCACGGTCGACATCGAGGTGCCGATGCTGGACAGGGCCTGAGCCGCCAGGATGCGGCCGATGATGCGGAGTCTCATAGCCGTCTAGCTTATCGCGTGAAGCGTGGCGATTCCCCGCCGATGGCCATACCCGAGAGGCCGGAGCCTCCGCCCCGGGATCACGCCACCTCGGCCCGCTCGGGCTCCAGTTCGCGCAGGAAGCGGTCGCTCGAGAACTCGAGGTCGAAGTCGGCCAGGTTGCCGGTCTGATACGGGCCGCCGTGGGTGTCGAGCACGCCCAGGAAGACGTCCACCACCGCCGGATCGAACTGGCCGCCGGCGTGCTTGCGCAGCTCGCCCCTGGCCACGCTCACCGGGAGCGCCTTGCGATAGGGGCGGTCGCTGACCATGGCCGAGTAGCTGTCCGCCACGCAGATGATGCGGCTGAGCAGCGGGATGGCGTCACCCGCGAGCCCCGTGGGATAGCCGCTGCCGTCGAACTTCTCGTGATGGTAGAGGATGACGTCGGCGAGCTCGTCCATCTGATCGATGGTCTTCAAGATCTTGTGGCCGTTCTGACAATGGGTCTCGACGAGGCGCCACGCCTCCCCTTCCAATCTCCCCGGGAAGTTGAGCACTTCGTCCGGGACGCCGATCTTGCCCACGTCGTGCACCAGACTGGCGAGGTGGGTGACGTTCTGCTGGTGCTGCGAGAGCGCCATCGCCTGGGCGATGTCGGTGGCCCATTGGGCGACCGCGGCGGAGTGGCGGGCGGTGTAGTTGTCCTTGACGTCGAGGGCGGTCACCTGGCTCTTGACGGCCTGGAGGAAGAGCTTCTCGTTGCGGAGGGCCAGAGCCTCGTTGTGCTGGGCCAGTTCCCGCTGATGGGCGAAGGCCCGGAAGGCGTAGATGAGCCCCATCACCGGCAGGAGGCAGATGATGATGAGCAGCGTGGAGTACAGCGTGGAGACCCCGCTGGGCTTCATGGCGTAGCTGCGGTAGATGTAGATGAGGCCCAGGCTGATGGCGAGGAAGAAGAAGTGGAAGGGGAGGAAGGGCTGGAAGGCTTCGCGCCAGAACGCGAGCGGGGTGATGCCTCTTCGAAACCAAGGAATCGGAGCCACAATCGCAAAGTTAAGCGCCTGGTATACCACCCCGGCCGCAACACCTACGATAGCCACCACAAGCGATGAAACAGACGTACCGTTTGAAGCCCAGTCGAGCAGCAGCCAGTAGCATAGCCCGGTGGTTCCAGCTACCAAGGCAAGTGAAGCCGAGTACCAAAGTGAACGCAGCGGCTCTTTGCGCCTGGCCAGGAGTATTGGGCTTACCGCCGCAGCCACATAGCCAGCGAGAGGCCCCACCAAGGCAATGCTGAGCAAAATAGCCAAGAAGCTGGCCGATACTTCGATACCCGACCGGATGCGGATAAGGTACTTCTCCGCGAACACAGCGACGCAGACCAATACGAAACCCCCAGGCCACTGCAGCGGCCAGGGGGTGGAGAGAGCAGAAACGTGGAATTGGACATAGGCAAGGGCAGCCAACAGCCCAAGCGCCAACGCTCCGATGCAAAAAACATAGAGAGTAGTTAGAGCGGCACGATCAAGTTTCGGGATAGCCCACCGCATACTTTCGCGATCCGCTGTGTCGCCTCGATTCATCGAACACTTTCGCAATCAGAGGTTCTACTGATACCTCCTATCGGTTCGACGAAACGAGTACGTTAGGTATCGCTACCAGGCTTTGACTGACATTTCTCTCTCCCCTCGAGCAATCCTGGTCGATTTCTCGACAACGTGCCCATATTTGGGCAGCCTCAAGGAAGCGGCACACCCCACTGCGGCGCAGGTTTCCCATTCAAACCCACCCCACCGAGTTCTTACCTCCCATTCAGGCGCGAACTCAGGCATGCTTCCACCTTCGCAGGCTACGTCCTAGCCTAGAGATGCCCGCAGGGCTTGTCAAGCTCCTGGGCCTGCCTCGACCACCAACCCCTCGACGGATCCCGTCACGAACAAATATGTGAGAATTGCGGCTACGTCGTCCCGTTCTGCTCGCAAACAACAACTGACCGCACAACTAGCCGCCGAAGGAGCCTGGTTGTCCTTTTCTTCTGCTGTCCTCTCCCACCTCGCCGCCACCCACCGCGCCAACCCCGACGCGGAAGTGAGCGGCCCCGAGCTCCAGCACGCCCTGGGCCTGGACGCCGGCGCCGTGCGCCGCCTGGTGGCCGACCTGGCCCGTCAGGGCCTGGTGGAGTGGGACCCGCATCTCACCAACATCTGGATCCGCATCACGGACAAGGGGCTTGCGGTCGTCGAAGACCGGAGTCTCGGCTACTGACGAGCTCCGGGCGGCACGACAGTGTGTCCTCGGTCGCGGCGATAGCACTATCTGGTGGATGACGCCGGGTCGCATCCCGGCCCCGGATAACCTTCCTTCTCCCCTCTCCCGCCCCTGGTGACCCCCGGGTTGCATTTCAGTCGACCTCTGGGTTAGTATGGCGTTGTACGGATGTCTAGTTCGCAGCGTCCGTGCAGCCTCACCAACCAGTCGTCCGCTCGTATCTGGCATTGAGGGAGGGATCGTCCGTGAGAAAGCATCTGCTGTTGCTCACCCTTGGCATCGCGCTGCTCTTCGTGGCGCTGCTGGCGTCGCCGGCCTGGGCCGGTCCGCCGGTCGGCGGTGTTCTGGTCACCGAAGCGGTACCGAACGCCGACACCACCAGCCCCATCCAATGGGAGACGGTGAGTCTTGACGGGTACGAGTCCACCGCGGCGCTCGACACCAGCCTCGTCTCCTACGAATGGGACTTCGGGGACGGCAGTACCGGTGTCGGCATCACCGTGGACCACAGCTACGGCGAGGTGGGGCAGTACACGGTGACCCTCACCGTCACCGACTCCGCCGGCACCCCGGACACCACCGGCCTCATCGTCTACGTGCGTCCCCTCAACGACGCTTTCGCGGACGCGGTCACCCTGTCCCCCACCTCTTCCAAGCAATTCGAGAACGGCGCCACCTACCTGGCCACCAGCGAGACGGGAGAGGCGGAGGCGAACTGGATCGAGGCCCCGCTGAACAGCGTGTGGTACAAGTTCGTGGCCCCCATCACCGGGACCGCGTGGTTCTACACCTCCTGGGCTGACTACGACACCTTCCTGGCCGCCTACACCGGCAGCGCCGTGGACGGGCTCACCACCATCACCTGGAACGACGACACGCCGCTGGACACCACCAGCGCCATGGCCTTCCCGGTCACCGAGGGCGATACCTACTACGTCCAGGTGGACGGCGCCGGCGGTAACACGGGCTACTTCGAACTCTCGTACATGGTGGTCACCACCCCGCCGGCCAACGACGACTTCGAGGACGCGGTGGCCCTCAACCCGGGCGACGGCGCGGTGACGTCCATCGTGTACGCAAACGACCTCGGATATACGTTCGGCTCCACGAAGCAGACGGGCGAGCCGGGCACCGACCCGGTCGATAGCGTGTGGTACCAGTGGACCTCCACCACGCCCGGCGAGCTGGACGCGACCCTGGACGGCGACTTCAACACGCTCGCGTTCTACACGGGCGACGCCGTCGACGATCTCACCCCGGTGGCGGATGACGAAGGCCACATCAGGACCACCGCGGGCACCACCTATTACCTCCAGGTGAAGGGCGTCCTCGGCTACGAGGGCGATCTCGACCTGTTCCACGAGTTCACCCCTCTGCCGGCCAACGATCACTTCACGGCGGCTCAGGTCCTGGGCGCCTCCGGCTCGCTCGACGCATACAACTACCTCACCGGTGGAGACCCGGACGAGCCGAGCGCCAGCGGCCAGTTGAACACGATGTGGTACCGCTGGACCGCACCGGTGACCGGACCGGCGACAGTGGGCATGACCTGCGCCGATTTCGACACCTTCCTCGCCGTCTATGACGGGGGCCCGGCCATCACCCAGCTGCATCTGATCGGCTCGGACGGCGGCGCCAGCGTCCCCGCGCACAAGGCCCGGGTGGATTTCGACGCCACGGCAGGCACCACCTACTGGTTCCAGGTGGACGGTTGGGACGATCTCGAGGGCGAATTCGGCATGTCCTGGGAGTGCCTGTCGCCCCCGGTGTTCCTCGGTGGGACCTTCCTCGAGTTCCTCGCCTACCAGGCCGATGAGATCACCGTGGCGGCCGCCGGCGAACTGCCCATGACGTTCGTGGGCGACGGCGAGCTACCTCAGTTCGTCACCTGGGTGGACAACGGCGACGGGACGGTGACCTTCACTGCCGACGGGCCGTCCAGCCTAGGGGATTACAGCTTCACCCTCCACGCCACCAACGCCTCGGGAAACGCTGAACGGACGTACACCATCAGGGTCAGCCGGGCGCCGGAGTTCCACCAGCAGCCGGAGAGCCAGACCGTCAACGAAGGCGACCTGGCCTACTTCTCGGCCAGGTTCGACGACAACAGCTACGCCGTCTGGCCCGCCGCCACCCGCCAGTGGCAGGTGAGCACGGATGGCGGCGACAACTGGACGGACATCGCCGGCGAGACCGGCAGCGTGCTGGAGTTCGCCGTAGCCAAGGCCGATGACGGCAAGCAGTACCGCCAGGTAGCGGACAACGGTGTCGGCGACCCGGTGGCGTCCGATGCGGCCACGCTGACCGTGCAGTACCTGTCCATCAAGACCCAGCCCCTGGATGTCGCGACCGTCACCAGCGGCGACGCCCAGTTCAAGGTCGAAGCCGACCGGTCGCTCACGCCCGACGTCTCCTACCAATGGGAAGTGAGCAGCAGCAACGGCCGGAAGTGGGTGCCGCTGACGGGCCAGACCTCGGCCACGCTGGACCTGACCAAGGTCACCAGCACCATGAACGGCTACCTCTACCACTGCAAGGTCACCACCTATAAGACCGTGACCTCCAGGAACGCCAAGCTGACCGTCACGAGCACGCAGCTCACCTACGCGGACGTCAAGATCACCCAGCCGCAGAACCTGATCGAATACGACTCCGCAACGAAGGTCATCACCTGGTGGATCTACGTGGAGAACCTCAGCGACAACGGCGCCTCGGGCCTGGTCTTCAAGACCACCCTGGCGAGCGGCACCAAGTTCGTGAGCGTGACCTCCGGCCACTTCGACATCCCCGCTCCCAAGGTCGGCAGCCGGTCGGTCACGTTCAGGCTGGCCTCCCTGGGAGGGCACGCCTCCGGCTACATCCTCCTGAAGGCCGTGATAACCAGGGCGGTGGTGCCCATCCCGAACACGGTGTACCTGACCACCACCGGCACTTTCGACCCGGATCCGACGAACAACACGTCCACCACGAGTCTCGACTCGTTGTAGAGCATCCGCCCATCGTCCGTGTGTGAGGGAGGCATCGCCGTGAGAAAGTCCGTGTTCCTGCTGACCCTGGGGCTCGCGCTCCTGCTGTTCGCGCTGCTCGCGGCCCCCGCCCTGGCCACCACGGTCGGTGCGTACGCCTACTTCACGGTCTCCCCCAGCTCGGGTGACCCGACACTGTACGTCGAGTTCGACAGCACGGGCTCGGCTCCGGGCGAGGACGCCGACATCACCGATTATGAGTGGGACTTCGGTGACGGCAGCGACGTGGCGTACGGGCCGACGGCGAACCACAACTACGAATTCCCCGGGGTTTTCACGGCCTCCCTCCTCATCACCGACAGCCTCGGCGGATCGGATAGCTACGAGCGCACCATCACGGTCAACGAGGTCGTGGGCAACGACCGCTTCGCCAACGCTATCGAACTCACCGGCACCGAAGGGACCGGCACCGGGACCACCTCCCACACCGCCGGCGAGACCAGCGAGCCGGTAGCCGGCGCGGAAGTGTGGGCCAACGAGGAGCCGCTCCACAGCGTCTGGTACAAGTACACGCCCGGCGCGGACGGCACCTTCGCCTTCCGGGCCGCGGGCTACGACACCTTCCTGGCCGCCTACACGGGTGGTTCGCTGGCCACGCTCTCCTGCGTGTTCTGGAACGACGACGACGGCATCGATTCGTCGCGTTCGAGTTGGATGGTGTTCCCGGTGACCGCCAACACCACCTACTACATCCAGGTTGACGGCTACAACACGAACGTCGGCGACTTCTCGTACTCCTACTCGCTGACCACCGCGGCCCCAGGGAACGATGACCTGGAAAACGCGGTGGCCTTGGTGGGGAACTCCGACGATATCGATGGGGACACCTCCGGGGCCACGGCCGAGTCGAACGAGCCTACAGACGATAGCGTTGGCCCCGGCGACCTCGACAGCATCTGGTACAGCTGGACCGCTGACGTGGGCGGGCGGATGTCACTCGCTACCACCGCCGACTTCCAGTCGCGTGTCAGGGTGTTCACGGGCCCCGACGTGGCTGACCTGACCGCCGTGACCGGCGGCTGGGACGGCTGCACCTTCCTGGCCGAGGCGAACACCACCTACTACATCCAACTGGACGGCGACTGGTTCCTGCAGGGTCCGATCAACCTCGCCTGGACGTTCGACCCGGCGCCCGAAAACGACGCTTTCGCGAGTGCCGCCACCCTCACGGGCGAGACCGGCCACGTGACCAGCCACATCTACGGGACCACGGGCGAGGGCGGCGAGCCGGCCGCGTCCGGTGACCTCAACACCATCTGGTACAAGTGGGTGGCGCCCTACACCGGCATCGCCTACTTCGAGACCTACAACACGAGCTGCAACATCTACTTCGCCATCTTCGACGGAGCCGGCACCGACCTCTCCGAGATCGACCCGATCGTGGACAACTACGACGGCGAGTACTTCCTCTCATCCTTCGACGTGGACGTGGTGAAGGACGCCACCTACTGGATCCAGATCGATGGCGAAGCCGCAAACATGGGTGATTTCAGCCTCGGCTGGCTGCGGCCCATCAGGGGCTCCACGTTCACCAGTGCCGAAGCCACCACCTTCACCTACGGCACCTACGGCAGCTTCCAGGTGACCACCAAGGGTTGGCCGGACGCGACCATCAGCGCCATCGACGTGGAACTGCTCCCGTCGGGCCTGAACTTCAGGAACAACGGGGACGGCACGGCCGACATCTACGGCACCCCCACGTGCTACGGCGGGGTCTACAACCAGGGGCTCAACGCGACCAACACGTACGGCTCCGACGATCAGACGCTCGCGATCACCGTCAACCGGGCCATCATCATCACCCAGGATCCGTACGACCAGACCGTGGCGCTGGGCGCTGACGCCAGTTTCAGCTGCACCTACGACGGCCTGGAGTACCCGGCGGTGGTCAGCAGACAGTGGCAGAAGCTCGCTCCCGGGACCGGCCAGGAGTGGCAGGACATCACCGGCGCCACCGGCTCCTCCTATACAGTGACCAGCACTCGCTCGCTCGCGGGATACCAGTACCGGATGAAGTTGGACAACGGGGTCGACGCGCCGACCTACTGCGATCCGGCCCGGCTGATGGTGAACTGGTTCTACATCACCGAGCAGCCCTGGGATGCGCAACTCCTGGCCGGCGCGACGGCCGGCTTCGGGGTGTCGGTCGACTTCTCCGCGGACGAGGGCTGCACCTTCCAGTGGCAGGTGAGCAGCAGCGCCGGCCGGAAGTGGGTGGATATCGTCGAGGCGACCGACAACACCCTGACCGTGCCCAAGGTGACGAGCACCATGAACGGCTACCTCTACCGGTGCGTCATCAGCACGTACGACACCTTCTACTCGCGCTCGGCCAAGCTGACCGTCACCACGGCGCCCAAGCTGGCCGCGGACCTCTCCGTGCGCCAGGAGGTCGGCTACGACCCGCTCACCAAGATCATCACCTGGACGGTGACCGTCGACAACCTGAGCACGGGGTACGCCGCCCAGGGCATCGTGCTCTCCGACAGTCTGGGCAGCGGCACCAAGTTCATCGAGGTGACCTCGCCGGACGTCACCGGATTCACCTGGAAGATCGGCGGGCGGTCGCTCACCGTCAAGTTCGCCACCCTGGCGGCGGGCGGCAGGGCCACCTTCGTGGTCCGGGCGAACCTCGGCAGGGCTTCGGTGCCCATCCCGAACGCGGTGAGCGTCACCACCACCGGCACCTTCGACCCGATGACGCTCAACAACACGTCCACCATCACGCTGGGGAGCCTCACTCCATAGAAACCGGGGCGGCAGGTCCGCACCCGTGAGCGGCGGCCCCCGACGGGGGGTCGTCCAGCCCAAAGGCCGGCGGCGGAGCGGACCCGCCGCCGGCCGCCAAAACTCGTCTTGACAGCCGGGATGCCCCTGATTAGATTGACCTTAAGGTCATCTGCTGTGGGGTACACCGAGCCGAACCGCGATCGCTCCACGCCCTCCCTTTCGCCCGGCCGACCCACACTGCGACGCCCGTAACCATTCCGGCCCGCATCGTCCATCAGTCGTCCCGGCGTACGGGGCAGGTCCGGCGTTGGGAGAAAGGCCGCGGTGAGACACATGAAACGCTGGTGTGTCGTCCTCCTCGCATGCATCCTCGTGGTCGTCATGGGTCAAACATCCGCCGCACTCGCCCAATCATCGGGCACCGTGGTGGTGGCGGCGGACAACCTGTTCCACGAAGGCGACGTCTCCGGCTGGACCGGCATCGTCCAGGTGGCCGCCGACGGCCTGCATACGCTCGGCCTCCGGTCCGACGGCACGGTCGCCGCGACCGGCTACAACGAGGCAGGCCAGTGCAACGTGTCGGGCTGGACCGGCATCGTGAAGATCACCGCGGGCGAGTCCCATTCCGTGGGCCTCAAGGCCGACGGCACGGTGGTGGCCGTGGGATGGAACGGCGACGGCCAGTGCAACGTGTCGGGCTGGACCGGCATCACCCAGATAGCGGCCGGCAGCGGTCACACGGTGGGTCTCAAGTCCGACGGGACCGTGGTGGCGATCGGCATGAACGGTTCCGGGCAGTGCAATGTCTCCGGCTGGAGCGACATCGTAGAGGTGGACACCGGCGCGACTCACACGGTGGGTCTCAAGTCCGACGGCACCGTGGTGGCGACGGGATACAACCTCTATGGCCAGTGCGACGTCTCCGGCTGGACCGGCATCGTGCAGGTGGCGGCCGGAGTGGACCACACCCTGGGTCTCAAGGCTGACGGCACGGTGGTCGCCGCCGGCAGGAACTATTACGGCCAGTGCGAGGTATCCGGCTGGACCGGCATCGTGCAGATAGCGGCCGGTCTGCATCACAGCGTCGGTGTCCGGGCCAACGGCACCGTGGTGGCCGCAGGCGACAACTCCAGTCAGCAGTGCAGCGTCGGCGGCTGGACGGGCATCGTGCAGGTCGATGGGGGCAACTACCACACCGTGGCGCTCGGAGGCCAGGGCGTGACGAGCGTGACCCCCAACATCGGCGCGGCCACCGGAGGCGCCGCGGTCACGATCACCGGGTTCAATCTCTCGGCACCCGCGTCCGTCAGGTTCGGAGGGACTCCGGCCACCAACGTCAGCGTGGTGGACTCGAACACCATCACCTGCACCGCCCCCGCACGGAGCGCCGGCAAGGTGAACGTGTGGCTCGCCGATCCGGCGGGCCTCTTCCTCGGGCTACCCACCGCCAACGACGATTTCACCTGCGCCGGGGCCTTCGGGGTGGGCTACAACTTCGATGGCGAGTGCAACGTCGCAGCCTGGACGGGCATCCTTGGGATCTCCGCCGGCTCCTGGCATACGCTTGGGCTCAAGTCGGACGGCACGGCGGTGGCCGCCGGGGCCAAGCTCGCCGGGAATCAGAGCGACGTCGGCGGGTGGACGAACCTGGTGCAGGCCGAGGCCTGCGGCTACCACAGCCTGGGAGTGAAGGCGAACGGCACCGTGGTGGCTACCGGTGACAACAGCGAGGGCCAGTGCAACGTCTCCGGCTGGACCGGCATCGTACGGGTGGCGGGAGGATTCCGCCATAGCCTCGGGCTCAAGGCGGACGGGACCGTGGTCGCCGTAGGGAACAACAACTATGGCCAGTGCGACCTCTCCGGCTGGACCGGGATAGTGCAGGTGAGCGCCGGCTCCGACTTCTCCCTGGGGCTCAAAGCGGACGGGACGGTCGTGGCGGCCGGGCGCAACGATGCCGGCCAATGCGATGTCTCCGGCTGGACGGGGATAGTGTATGTGGCTGCCGCGCGCTGGCATTCACTCGGGGTCAAGGCCGACGGCTCGGTGGTAGCCACGGGGTCGAACACATACGGGCAGCTTGCGGCCACCGGCTGGACGAACATCGTCCAGGTCGCAGGGGGCGAGCGCCATTCCCTGGGACTGAAGTCCGACGGGACGGTGGTGGCGGTCGGCGACAACGCGAACGGCCAGTGTGACGTGTCCGGTTGGAGGGATGTCGTGCAGATAGCCGCCGGCGCCTACCACTCCGTGGGGCTGGTCGGTCCCAAGGTGACGAGCGTCACCCCGGCCATCGGCGCCGCCGCCACCTCGGTGACCATCAAGGGCTACGGGTTCAGAGCGGCCACCTCCGTCAAGTTCGGCGGCGTGGCGGCCACCGGCGTGACCGTGGTCAGCCCCACCACCATCACCTGCACCGCGCCCAGCCACAGCACCGGCAAAGTCGACGTGGTCGTCACCACCCCGGCAGGGAGCTCGCTCGGTTCCGGCACCGCGGACGATTACTGGTACGCCACGCGCTACGAGCAGACCGACGGACATCTCTACTACGCCGGCACCTGGTCCACCGTCAGCAGCGCCTCGGCCTCGGGCGGCTCGTACGCCCAGGCGGGCAGCGGCGCCAACATGACCATCTGCTTCAACGGCACCAGGCTCGATCTACTGGCCACCAGAGGCGCGTCCATGGGCAAGATGGCCGTATCGCTCGACGGCGGCACGGCCAAGACCATCGACCTCTACTACTCGAGCACCCTTTACAAACGCACCATGTACAGCACCGGGCCGTTGGCGAGTGGCCCGCACACCGTGCGGCTGTCCTACACAGGCTGGAAGAACGCGGCCTCCGGCGGATACTCCATCGACCTTGATGCTGTGGATGTGGCGGGATACATCCTGGGCTTCGCCGAGCAGAACGATCCCCGTCTGTTCTTCCAGGGCACCTGGTCCACGATGAACGTGGCCGGCGCGCTCGGCGGGTCGTACACGCAGGCGGGTTCGACCGGTGCTTCGGTGACCATCTGCTTCACGGGCACCAAGCTCGACTGGGTGGCGACAAAAGGACCCAACCTCGGCATCGCGTCGTTCTCCGTCGACGGAGGCGCGGCCGCCTCGGTGGATCTCTACAGCTCCGGCACGGCATACCGTCAACTCGTCAGATCGACCGGTTCGCTGGCGAGTGGCTATCACACCGTGAAGATCGCGTTCACGAACACCAAGAACGGGTCCTCGGGCGGCTCGGCCATCAACGTCGACGCCATCGAGACCACCGGCACCATCCTCGGCTACGCAGAGGAGACCAGCTCCCGCTTCACGCTCGCCGGTACGTGGACCAACATCGCCGTCGCGCAGGCCTCCGGCGGCGCGTTCAAACAGGCGACCGGTTCGTCGGCCTCGGTGACCATCCCGTTCACCGGCACCAGCCTCGCCGTCCTCGCCACCAAGAACGCGAGCATGGGCAGCGCCACCTTCTCCGTGGACGGGAAGACCCCCACCACAGCGAGCCTCTACAGCGCCACCCCGCTCTACAAGCAGCAGGTGTTCTCCACCGGCACGCTCACCGCGGGCTACCACACCGTCAAGGTGGCATGGAGCACAGGGAACGCCCTCGGGAAGTTCATCAACATCGATGCCGTCAGGATCGGCGGGGCCCTCCTTGGCTCCACCCGCTACGAGCAGACCGACTCGCATCTGGTCTGGGCCGGCACCTGGGCTCTCGTGTCGAACGCGTCGGCCTCGGGCTCCAGCTTCAAGACGGCCAACGCGGTCGGGGCGGCCGTCACCGTAAACTTCACCGGCGTGCGCCTGTCGGTGCTGGCCACCAAGGCGCCGACGTACGGCATCATGAAGATCACGGTGGACGGCACCACCATCTCCACGGTCGACCTGTACCGAGCCACCATCGCCTACAAGCAGACGGTCTGGAGCAGCGCCTACCTGACCCCGGGCAACCACACCGTGAAGCTCGAATGGACGGGCACGCACGGCTCCGGGTCGACCAACACCATCAGTGCCGACGCGGTGGATGTCTGGGGGGTGCTGCGGTAGCGGAAGGGGCAGTTGCTGCAGCACCATGATAGGCGGGGCCGCCCGGTGGGCGGCCCCGCTGGCTTTCTACTGAGTCGGCGCCCGGCGCCCGAACGGCGTCGGCCCGGCCCAGCCCGGGGCCCGGCGCAGCCGTAGCCCGGCCCCTGCGCCCCGCCTCTCCCCTAGGGCGCCTGGATGAGCGTCCCGTAGATGTCCAGGGCGTCCAGGTTCACCTTGGCACTGGTGGCCCCGGTGGTGATCTGCCCGGAGTAGTCCAGGGTGACGGTGTGGGTGG
>CAIQPS010000117.1 GCA_903873715.1 uncultured Actinomycetes bacterium | reverse complement strand
GCGCCGGCCGCGCCGGGCCCGGCCGGAGCGGAGCACTTCACCAGCACCCCGAGTCTCTCGAGCACGCCGGGCAGCAGGAAGTCCGCGCCCACGTTGTGGGCCATGCGGTGAGTGGCCAGGAAGAGCACGCGCATGTCTGCGGGTGCCGCCGCCAGGATCCGCCCAAGGGCCCGGTCGATGGCCACGTACACGTCGCGCAGGACATCGCCGGTCTTGGCGGCCACCGCGGGGTCGTGATCCGGATGGGCCGGATCGTGCAGATGCCAGCACTGGTGACCGGCGCAGTGGCCCTCGGTGAAGACCTGGACGAACAGATCCCAGGACTCGGCGGACAGGTAGTGCAGCGTGAGGTCGCACTTCCTCTCGACCCCTGCGACCAGGCGGTCGCGGAAACGCCGGAAGTCGCGAGGCGACCTCCCTATGGAATCGCACGCTGCCGGCGCGGGGTGGGCCCCGAACCGGGCGAGGACTTCGCCCTTGAGTCGCGGCGGCCAGGTGCGGAAGCCGAAGGCGGCGTCATGAGAGGCCCACTCCACCATGTGGATGCCGTTCAGCCCTTCCGACACGTCCACGAGAGGGACGTCGAGGATGGCTACGCGCTTGCCCGCCTGGCTGAGGACCTCCCAGAAAGGGCGCGGGGCGGGACGGGGCGGGGCGGACTCGAAGCGGTAGGTGCCGGGCCTCACCTGAGTCAGGAAGTGGAACCCATGCTGCGCCGGGGTCGTGCCGGTGTAGAGGGAGGGCCAGGTCGCGCCTTCGTAGAAGCCGTCGACGCTGCGGGTCTCGCCGGCGAGGCCTCTCTCGAGGAGCGAGGCGATGGTGGGGAGCGTCCCATCCGCCGCCCACTCTCGGAGCAGGGCGCAGTCACCGGCGTCCATGACCAGCATGAGCACCTTCATCGCAGCCAACTGCAGCGTTTGCAGGCCGGGAACGTCCCGGCCGCTGCGAGCGCCCGGCGGAAGCGGCCGGCGTCCGCGCTTGTCCACAGGTCGGCGAGCTTCGACTCCCTGACGGTGCCGAGCTCGAAACCGTCGATCCATTCATCCGGGCAGAAACGGACGGCCCCGTCGGGCTTCACCAACACCGACCGCCACGGCGCCGTGCAGCGCGCGCGGGCGGGCTGTTCGGCGGAGTAGAAGGCGGCCAACGCGCGGCCGTGCAGGCGGGGGAAGAACACCACCTTGGGCTGCCCGCGGAGGATGTCGGTCTCGCGGGACAACTCAGAAACGTCGATGTGGTAGGAGTGCGGGAGGAGGTGCGCGGCAGCGCCGGCGGCCGAGCAGCCCAAGGCCGCCTCGACGGCTCGCTCATGGGCCCGCAACCTTTCCGGCTCCACGAACCAGAGGTGGTGGACCCTGTACTCGTCGATCCTGTCACCGGTGGCGTCACGGAGCGCGGCCACGGTCTCGACGAGCCGTCCGGCCACGAGTGGATTGACCGTCACGTTCACCGTCGCCCTGACGGGCCGGGCCGAACCCCTGCCCCGGACCTCCAGGAACGCCCTGATGTTCTCCATCGCCCGGGCGAACGTCCCCTCGCCGCGCAGCCGATCGTGCACGTCTGGCGGGCCGTCCACCGAGAAGTTCACCCGGTCCAGGCCGCCCTCGAGCAGCCGCCGGCTGATCTCCGGGGCGAGCAGGAGAGCGTTGGTGGTGAACCCCACCGCCATGCCCAGGCCCGCGGCCAGGCCGGCGATCTCGGGGAAGTCGGTCCGCATCAGCGGCTCGGCGCCCCCGAAGTAGATGGACGGCCGAGAAGGGGCGACCTCCCGCAGGAAGCGGATCACCTCGTCGGTGCCCAGTTCGCGGCCTCGATACACATCGCCGACACCGTGTTCGCCGTGGAACCAACACATGCCGCACCGCAGGTTGCAGCGGTCCGTCAGTTCCAGGTCGATGGACCGGGGAGAGCGGGGGAGCAGCAGGTCACGGAGCGTGCGCCTGCCGTTTCGGAGACGACTGTTGCTATGATTCCTGGGATCCACCGTCCGCATGAAGGCAGCATACAAGATGCCCGAGCCGCTGGTCTCCGTCGTAGTCGCCACGTTCGAGAGGGCCGACCTGCTGCGCCGCTGCCTGCACGCGCTGGTCCGGCAGACGTTCGATCCGGCCGCGTTCGAGATCATCGTGGTGGACAACGATTCCGCCGACGCCACGAGGGAGACCGTCCAGCGAGTGGCGGCTGCGAACCACGGTGGCCCGGCCATACGGTACGTCCTCGAGACCACCCGCGGAGTGTCCTGGGCGCGCAACGCGGGCCTGCGCGAAGCCCGCGGTTCCATCCTGTGCTGCGTCGATGACGATGCCATAGCCCCGCCCGAGTGGATCGGCCTCATGGTCGACGCCTTCCGCACCGTCAAGCCGGCGCCCCAAGTGGTGGGTGGCCCCGCCTTCCCGCTCTACACAGGCCGGAGGCCATCCTGGTACAAGGACGCATACGAGACGGCCTCGTGGGGTGATCGTCCCCGCTACCTCGGCAGGTTCGAGTACTTCTACGGACTGAACGTGGCGTTCGACAAGGACCTCCTGGTGAAGGCCGGCGGTTTCGACACCGGTCTGGGCATGAAAGGCCACGTTCTCGGGTTCGCCGAGGACGCCGAGGTGTTCGACCGGCTCGGCAAGGCCGCGGGCGGCCGGCTGAACGTCTACTATCTGCCGAAGACGGCGGTGTTGCATGCCATCCCCGACGCACGGCTGTCCCCCCTGTACCGGGTGAAGCGCGGGTTCGCGAACGGCCGAGGTCTTTACGACTGGGATACGCGCCGCTTGCCCGACGTACCGTGGGTGGGCCCGCTGGTGCCCGCCGGCGCGCAGCGGCCGGCGCTCCTCGCCTGGGGCCTGTTGCGGCTCGGCATGACCCTCGGCAAGACCGTGCTGCTGTCCCCGCGCACCCCGCAGCCGCAGAACTGGCTGATCGAGCGGGGCGTGCCGCTGGCCCGCCGGTCGGGCTATCTGGCGGCCGCCGCAGGCATCACCCCTGCGTTCCTCCGGTCGAAGTGAGACACATGCTGTTCAGCGTGGTCATCCCCTGTTTCGACTCCGAGGCCACCATCGAGCGGGCTGTCGGTTCGGTCCTGTCCCAGACCCACCAGGACCTCGAAGTGGTGGTGGTGGACGACGGCTCCACGGACGGCACCGGCGACCTGGTGCTCCGTCTGGCGGCGGCGGACGAGGCCGCCCGCGGAGCGGGCGGCGGCCGCGTGCGGCTCATAAGGCAGGAGAACCGGGGACCGGGCCCGGCCAGGAACGCCGGGCTGCGGGAGGCGCGCGGGGATGCCATCGCCTTCCTCGACGCCGACGACCACTGGATGCCCCGATACCTCGAGAGGGTGGCCTGGGCCCTGGAGCAGTTCCCTTACGCGGGGGCCGTGGCCACCGACTTCCTGGAAGTACACGGGCACCGGGTCAGGCCCGCGCAGCGGCGGGGACGCCGGGAGCAAGCGCGCATGGTCCCGGACTACTTCCGGGCGCGGATGGACCGTACCCTGGCCAGCGCCACCAGTTCGGTGGTGATCCGGAGGAGCGTGGCGGAACAGGTCGGACCCATACGGGAGGACCTGGGGCTCTACGGGGAAGAGCAGGAGTACTGGGCACGCATCACAGCCCGCGGGGTGCGATGGGCGCTGCTGCCGGAGCCGCTGGTCCTCATCGACATGACCACCTATCCCTCGCTCACCCGCGGATTGTCTGATTTCGGCCAGGTCCGGCCGCCCGACGAGTGGAGCGCCCATATCTGGCCGCTGCTCGGCTCCGAATGGGAGAAGAGTTTCACCGACTACTACCTCTGGCGTACCAAGCGTTACTGCGTGATGTGTCTCCGCTTCGGGCCCGGCAGCGCCGCCAAGACAGCCGCGTGCCGCGCACTGCGGCGCGCCGGGGGGCCGCTCACCAGACTCGAGTTGCGGGCGATCATCCTCCTGCCGGCCGGTGTGGCTGGACTTCCCTTCAAGGTCAGATCGAGCCTGAGGGCGCTGCTGCTGGGCGACGGGGTGCGTCGGCGCACCAAACGGTAAGAAGAGCGGGGCCGCTCGAAGGCGGCCCCGTGTCACACCCGAGAGGACGTTCAGGACCTCAGTTGTTGAGCACGCCCCAGACGTTCACCCCGTCGAAGCTGATCGCGTAGCCCTGCGAATCCGGGTTCTTATCACCGTAGGCCTGGCTGAAGTCCACCATGTGCTGGCCGGGTGAGAGCCATCCAGAGGTCCACACGGCTTTGTACACGACGGTCGGGGAGTAGAGATCGACGAGCACCGGGGTGCCGGCGTCTATGTTGATGTACGCCCTGCCGTAGATGGGTCCGGTGCGGACCAGTATCGCCACCCTGACCCCGGTGAACAGGAAGTTCACGTCACCGTAGTCGCTCGTGTACACATAGCTGCCGCCGGCCGCGTTGGGACTGGTGTTCTTGAACCAACCGGAGACGCAGGGCTGGAACGCGGCCCGCGTGTCGTCATAGAACGTGGGGCCCACCAGCGAACCACCGACGTCCACGGCATCTATGTCGATGAACGCGGTGGCCAGGTTCGACGCAGCCCGCTTGAGCTTCAAGGTGTGGTACCCCGAGGCGAGCAGGCCGCTCGAGTACACCCGCTGCTGATGCATGGTAGAGGTGGGGCTGTACAGGTCCACCGTCTTCTTGAGCACGCCGTCGAGATAGACGTCGACCTTGCCCATGTCCGGGCTCTTGGTGGCCAGATAGTCGATCCGGGTCCCCTTGAAGGGGATCACGACGGACGCGTTTGCGGTGCTCGAGCGCTTGTATGCCGAATCGAGGGCGGATGCGCTCGGGACGCTGGTCCAGGTACCGGCGTACACCATCTGGGTCGCCTTCTCCTGGAAGCGGGCCAGGTACATGAAGTCGTTGACCCAACCCACAGCCGAGGACGTGCCGCCCAGGGTGGTGACGGTCACGTCCACCTTGCCGGCCGCGTGCGCCGGAGATTTACAGGTGAGCTTCGTCGGCGAGACGAGCACCACGTTGGTCGCGGCCGTCGTGCCGAACTTCACCATGGGAACGCCGCTGAAGCCGGAGCCGTTGATGGTCACCATCGTCCCGCCGGCGATGAGCCCGAAAGTCGGGGATATGGAGGTGACCGTCGGAGCCACCGCCAGCGCGGTGCCGGCGAACACGGCCAGCAGGAACGCGGCCAATGCCATCGTGACGAGGACGCGCGCCGCCCGTTTGCGGTGTGGATGGTGGGAAGAGGTACGGCAGTCGAGCATGGTCCCTCCTTCGGATAGGAGCAGTGACGAAGACCGCCGGCACGACAGAGACCGCCGGTACGGGGTCCACGCTACAACTGGCTTACCAAATGGTCAAGTTTCGAGGCGGCCTGCGCCGTCTCCACGTGGATGAAGGCTCCACCGGCGGCAGCCTTCCGGGCGTTCGACCGGGAGAGCGCGGTCAGGAAGCCGATCGGCCGTAGGCGCCGTCGCCGGCGTCGAGGTGCAGCCGCCGCCGGAAGGACTCGGGGGTCATGAGCGTGTGGCCGTTGGCCTCGATGAGCGTGTGGACACGCTCGAGCAGGTCGGCGTTGGTGGCCAGACGAGTGCGGGCGCCATCGAACCAGATGTTGTCCTCCAGCCCCACCCTCACGCCTCCGCCGGAGGCGATGGCGAGCGAGTTCATCATCAACTGTGCGTCCCCCACTCCGCCAAGGCTCCAGTACGAGTCCGGAGGGAGGTCGCGGATCATGACGCCCACGTGGAGCAGGTCGGCCTGAGCGCAGGCGATGTTGCCGAGGATGAGGTTGAAGTAGTGGGGCGGCTTCAGCAGCCCGTGGGAGATGAGGTACTTTGCGTAGTTGATCATCCCGGCGTCGAACGCCTCGAGTTCCGGGAGGATACCTTTGGCTTCCATCTGTTCCGCGAGCCGCCGGATGACGTCGGGCGGATTGATGCTCGCCTGCTTGTTGAAGTTGACCGAGCTCAGGGTGAGGCTGGCCATGTCCGGCTTGAGGTGACCGGTCAGACGGAGACAGGCTGCCCGCTGGCCGAACCGGGAGAACACCCGTCCGCTCGTGGACACGGCGATCACCAGCCGGGGCGCGTGCTCCCGGATACCGGCGATGAGTCTGGCGTAGGTGTCCGCGGCGTAGGCCGGTTCGCCCGTGACCTCGTCCCGGGCGTGCAGGTGCACCGTCGTTATGCCGATCGCCGCCGCCCGGCGCACCTCCTCCACGATCTCGTCGACGCCGACCGGCACGTGGGCGGTCATGTCCTTGGTGGGGATGAGCCCGGTGGGGCAGAAGTTGACCGCTATCTCCATGCGGCGGCTGCTCGTCAGGCGGGCCGTACGACTCTGGCGGGACCCATGACGACGACCCATCGGGGAGGTCGTTGGTGACGAGCGCGCGTGCCCGGTATGAGGATCATCCGCGTGCCCATGTGGACGCACTCTAGCATGAAGCGGCGCGGCGCCCGGCCCCCGGGGCGCAGCCCCGGCAGCAACGCGGGGCGCCCGGGGCGCAGCCGCAGCCCGGCCCCTGCGCCCCGCCTCTCCCCTAGGGCGCCTGGATGAGCGTCCCGTAGATGTCCAGGGCGTCCAGGTTCACCTTGGCACTGGTGGCCCCGGTGGTGATCTGCCCGGAGTAGTCCAGGGTGACGGTGTGGGTGG
>CAIQPS010000116.1 GCA_903873715.1 uncultured Actinomycetes bacterium | reverse complement strand
TACGCCAAGTGCGAGCGCAAACGCCCGTGGGTGATGCACCTGGCCCTGATGCTCAGCTACGTGACGATGCTGATCCTCATCATGTTCTTCCTCAAGTACATGTGGGCCGGCCCGAAGATCGACTGGCGCGTGCACGTGTTCGGCTACCTGGCCAGCGTCGGCCTCATCGCTGCCACGATCTGGATGATCATCGGACGCATGAAGAAGATGGAAGCGCAGCACCAGCATTCGCACGAGAGCGACTGGATCTTCCTGATCCTGCTGCTGGTGGTGGCGGTCACCGGCGTGCTGCAGCACATCCTGCACCGTGCCGGCCTCGACGTGGCGGCGAACGTCTCCTACGTCGTGCACCTGATGGCAGTGGTCCCCATGCTGGGCCTGGAAGTACCCTTCAGCAAGTGGTCCCACATGGCCTACCGCCCGCTCGCCATGTACTTCTCCGTGCTCCGCAAGCAGATGGTGCCGGTGCCCGAAGAGGACGAATCCCCGAGTGACGTCCAGGCCGAGCTGGCCTGACGGCCGCCCCGGCAGAACCCGAACAGCGTAAGACCCCGCGAGAATCGCGAAAAAGGAGTTCCGATGGCAGACACGACCAAGAAGACGATCATCCTGTTCAGCGGCGACTACGACAAGGTCATGGCCGCGCTGATCATCGCCAACGGCGCAGCCGCCATGGGCGACGACGTCACGATCTTCGCCACCTTCTGGGGCCTGAACGCCCTGCGCAAACACCAGAAGGTGAGCGTCAAGAAGAAGCCCCTCCAGGCCATGTTCGGCATGATGATGCCCCGCGGCATCAAGAGACTCGGCATGTCCAAGATGAACTTCGCCGGCATGGGCCCGAAGATGATGGACATGGTGGTCAAGTCGGAAGGCGCGATGTTCCTGCCGCAGCTCCTCGAAGCCGCCATGGAGCAGGGCGTCAAGTTCGTGGCCTGCACCATGACCATGGACCTGCTGGGCTTCAAGAAGGAAGAACTGCTGGACGGCATCGAGTACGCCGGTGTGGCCTCCTACCTGGCCGAAGCCGACGAGGCGAACGTCAACCTGTTCATCTAGGGACACGCCCGTCGCAAGCCGGCCGTACCTGGTTGGGCGACCTGGCTGAGATGACCTGAAGGAAGGGGGCGCAGCGCCCACGCGCTGCGCCCCCTTCGCCGTTCCATAGCCGCGCGCCGCTACCCTCGGCCTACAGTTCCTTGTGGTACTTGAACGAGACGGCCAGCTTGACCCGGTACTCCGCCACCTTGTTGCCTTCCAGGCGGACGTCCATCTTGACCACCTCGGCGACACGAACGTCTTCGAGGGTCCGTGTGGCCGCTTCGATGGCGGCCCGGGCCGCGGCCTCCCATGAATCGGGGCTCGTCCCCACCAGTTCGATCACCTTGTAGACACCGCCGCTCATGCTGCGCCTCCCTGCGACAGTTTCCAGGGTCGTACTGATATCAACACTAGTCCCGAAGCAGGAGGCCGGCAACTGAAAGTGGCCCCCTCGTGCCCCGCCCTCAGCCCGCGGCGGGGATGGCCTCTTGCTCCCTCGCTAAGAGATTTCTCATCCACGTCTTAGGTTTGCTTAACCGGCCTCTCCTACACTGAAAACATACCCCGACCGGTATAGGAGAGACCAATGAGAGAAGTGTTGATAGAACGGCAAGGAACGCCCAGTCGGCGCACCCTCGTTCACTGGGCCATGGTGTTCATGCTGAGCATCTCAGGCCTGCTGACCACGCTGACCGGCATCTACTTCCTCGTGCTGCCTTCGGGTGGTTACCAGGGAGGACGGAACCCGGACTACGGCAAGACCTTCCTTTTCGACCGCGACATCTGGGTGGGCATCCACAGGTGGGCCGGGATCGTCATGATCGCCGTGGCCGTCATCCACATCGTGCTGCACTGGCAGTGGGTGACCGAGATGGCAAGACGCTCGATGGCTATCGCCCGCGGCCAGCGCAAGCCCTTCAACCACAAGATCTGGATCCGCCTGGCGGTGGTCTCCGTGATCGGACTGGTGTTCCTCGGCGTCGCCGCCTCCGGGATCTACTTCTTCGTGTTGCCCGAAGGCAGGGCGGCCAAGTTCGTGGTGTTCCTGTTCGGCCGCTCGACGTGGGATCTGATCCACACCTGGGCCAGCATCGTCATGATCATCGTCGCCGTCATCCATCTGGCGCAGCGGTGGAAATGGGTGGTCCGAGTGACCCAGGGAGTGGCGCGCTCCGCCTTCGCCTGGCTGCCCGGTCTGCGCCGGCCGGTGGTCCGCGGCTCCATGGCCGTACAGGAAAGGCTTACCGAAGGAGGGGTCCTGTGATCAGGCGGATAGTCGTGTTGCTAGCCCTGGTGGTGATGTCGGGGGCCCTCATCTTCGGAGGGGTCCACAGGACCCAGGCGGTGCTGGCGAGCGAGAGCGGGACCTCCGGCGGCGCGGTGTACGAGACGGGGGGCGGCCCGGCCACGAACGACGAGTCCGGGGTCCGGGACGGCAGCGGCAGCGGACGTCACGGCGGCGGAGGCAGCAACGGCAGCGGCAGCGGCAGCGAAAGTTATACTGAGTAGAGCGGATGGGCGGCCCCAGGGCCGCCCCTTCGTATCCCGTTTCGGAGGTGAGTGATGCGAGCGTTTGGCCAGTCAAAGGCGCCCCTTGCAGGAGCAGGCATCCTGGTCCTCGTCGCTATCGCCGCCTTCCTTCTGCTGGACCTCGGCAGCAGACCCACGGATCCTTCGGCGTTGCCTGTGATCCGACTCGGACAGACCTCGGCGACCGGAGCCGGGCAGAGCACCGATGACACGAGCACCTCGACCGTAACGGTACCCACGACCTCCGCGACTTCGCCGAGTCTGGCACCCACTGCCACCTCCTCGGCCACCGCGCCGAGTACCACCTCCTCCGCCACGACAAACGGAGGCTCGACGACGACGGGCAGCACCACCCGAGAGACGATCAATGGCGGAGTCCACACAGGCGGTACCGGAGGTTCCCCGGGCAGCGGCACGACCGGGGACACCACCGGTTCGACCGGAGGTGGCCGCTGATGCGCATACTGGTCGTCGAAGACGAGAGCAGGGTCGCCTCGTTCATATCGAAAGGGCTGGAGGGCGCCGGCTACGTGACCGAGGTCGCGGGGGATGGGTCGACCGCCCTCGATTCCTTCCGTGAGCGGGGCGCAGACTTGGTGCTGCTCGATGTCGGCCTGCCCGACATAGACGGGTTCTCGGTCCTCAAAGAGGTCCGCAAGATCGACCAGGACACTCCGGTGATCATGTTGACCGCGCGGGGCGACGTCGCCTCCCGCGTGCAGGGGCTGGACCTTGGGGCCGACGACTACCTCCCGAAACCGTTCGACTTCGACGAGCTCGTGGCCCGCATCCGCGCCCAATTGCGGCACAGCGGACAATCGCAGGCCGCGGTGCTGCAGGCGGGTGATCTGATCCTGGATCTCAAGACCAGACGAGCCGAGCGCGGCGGGCGTGCGACCGACCTCACCTCAAGGGAGTTCGCGCTGCTCGAGTTCCTCATGAGGCACGAGGGCCAGGTGCTCTCCCGGTCGCAGATCCTGGGCAGCGTGTGGGGCTACAGCTTCGATCCACAGAGCAACGTGGTGGATGTCTACGTGGGGTATCTGCGCGGCAAGCTCGACCGAGCCGGCGAGAACACCATCATCGAGACGGTGCGGGGAGGCGGCTACCGCCTACGGGTGCCCGCTTGAGGCGCCGCCTCACCCTGTGGTTCGTCTTCGCGGTGCTGCTCATCGCAGTCCTTGGATCGGCCGCGATGTACGCCATCCTGTCCCACCAGCTGCACGACGACCTCGATGCCCGGTTGGAACAGCAGTTGACCCGCTACCAGGAGAGCGCCGGCACCGCGACCGACGAAGCCTCGCTGATAGACATCACCCGGTCGTATCTGTCGGGGAACAAGGCCAACGCTCTCCGTCAGAACGGCTTCGTGCTTTCGCTCGTGACCCGGTCCGGGTCGGTCATCTCCAGCTCCGACACGGTGTTCCTCGAGAAGCTTCCGGCCGGCGCGCAGGTCCTTGCCTCGGGCAGGCCCTTCCTGGCTGACGCGCGTTTCGGCGAGTCTGAATATCGGGTGGCCGGCACTGCGGTGAAAAGCAGTACGGACATCGTGGCCGTCGTCATGATCGCCGGCTCCCTCTCCGAGGTGACGTCGACGCTCAACAGCCTTCTGCTCCTTCTCGTCGTCGGAGGAGCCATCGGCTGCGCGGCGGTCGGTCTGGGCAGCTGGTTCCTACTCGGCCGGGCGTTGGAGCCCGTGCGTAGGATCACCCGTACGGCGGCCGCCATCTCCCGTGAAGACCTGTCCCAGCGCATCGGGTACAGCGGTCCCAAAGACGAGATCGGCGAACTGGCGGGGACCATGGATGGGATGCTCGACCGAATACAGACCGCCTTTTCCGCCCAGGAGCAGTTCATCTCCGATGTCTCGCACGAACTGCGCACCCCGCTGACCATCGTCAAGGGCCACCTGCAGGTGCTCGACCGTCAGGAAGACCCGGATGCGAACCTGGTGAGAGCCGAGCACGCCCTCGTACTCGACGAACTCGACCGCATGAACCGGTTGATCGCGGACCTGCTGACGCTGGCCCGGGCGGGGCGGGGCGACTTCCTGCGCAAGGAGGAATTGGGGCTCGACCTCTTCCTGACCTCTCTGGTGGCCCAGGGGCCTCACCTGGGTGAGAGGGACTGGCGGATGGACAGCCTGCCGGGCGGGGTCGTTCAGGCCGACCAGGACCGGCTCACGCAGATCTTCCTCAACCTGATGCAGAACGCCGTCGCGCACACCAGCCCCGGTCAGACGGTGGCCCTGGGGGGATCCTGGGATGAATCGCGCCGCACCGTGAGACTGTGGGTGCGAGACGAGGGCGAGGGCATGGACGCGGACGTGGCAGCCCATGTCTTCGAGCGCTTCTACCGGGGTAAGGGTGACACCGCCGGTGGGCGTGTGGGACTGGGGCTCGCCATCGCCAGCGCGCTCGCCGCCGCCCACGAGGGAAGCATCTCTGTTGAGAGTTCTCCGGGGCAGGGGGCGCGGTTCATCGTGGTGCTCCCGGCCGGCTGAGCGGAGCTAAGGGTTTTCTAATCCGCCGTTAATGCTGGCCTCACAGTCGCGCCCGATAGTGGAGATGTCGGACCTTTCCGACGCACACACCACTACGGAAGTGACGAAAGGAGGCGAGAATGTTAAAGAAGAAGTGGGTGATCGCCCTGATCGCGGTCCTTCTCTTCACGTTGGTCGTCGCCGGCACCGCTATGGCCGGCAGTGGCCCGCAGGCCAAGACGAAGACCACCGCGAGCAGCTCCACGACCTGCGTGCCCAGCACCGCGACCACGTGCACCCCGAGTACCACCTGCACGAGTACCGTCAGCCCGGCGGCATTCGTGGCGGCCGGGTCGAGTACGGCAAGCACGCTCCGGACCACGAGCACTCTGCGGACGACCAGCACCATCCGGACCACCAGTACGCTCCGGACGACCAGCACCGTGCAGAGCCAGTCCTGCAGCACGTGCAGCACCTGCACTCCCAGTACGCTGCGTACGACCAGCACACTGCGGGATCAGACCTGCAGCACATGCACTCCCAGCACCCTGCGTGACGGGACGGGTAGCGGCGGCAACGGGTACGGCCAAGGCCAGTAGCACGGGATCTTCGCGCTGAGCGCGACGGCCCACCAAAGAACCTGGGGCGGCAGCCCCCCGAACGGGGGGCTGCCGCCCCAGCAGTCTGTGCCTCCGGTGCCAGGGCTCCGCTAGGCGAACGCCACCACCCGCGCCGGCCCCGAATCGGCCTTGAGCATCACGGGGAACGCCATCACGTAGCAGCGCTTCCCGGTGATCTCGTCTATCTGCCCGCCCAGGTTCTCGATGAGCAGGATCTCGTTCTCGATGAGGCAGACGCGGTGCAGCGGATGGTCCCAGTGGTCCTGCTCGCTGCCGGGCTCCACGCAGATGGTGTCCATGCCTATCATCTTGATCTTCTTCTCGAGCAGGAACTTCTCCGCCGCCTCGCCGTCGATGCCGGGGTGCAGCGTCCCGTATTCCTTGGTGCCGAAGCGCTTGTGCCAGCCCGTGTTGATGAGGACGATGTCGCCTTCCTGGATCTGCGGTTCGGCTTTGGCCAGGTCTTCACCGGTGATGGGCGTCTTGTCGGGCAGATGGCGCATGTCCAGGCACACCGCCGGCCCCATGAAGGCTTCCAGCGGGAAGTCGTAGATGGGCCTGCCGTTGATGTTGAAGTGCCAGGTGCCGTCCACGTGCGTGCCGGTGTGGGTGGTTATCTGCACGTCGTGGTAGATGGGCCAGCCCGGAGCCGGGCCCCGGCCGCCACCGCACATCGCGGGCACGCCTTCGGGCATGAGGTGCCGCTCGACCACCACGCGCGCACCGGCCGCCTCTTCGGCGGGGTGCATCTGCATATCGGTGTACGTCATGACGCTCAGGTCGTAGACCTTGTCGAACTGGATGCTGTTCATACCGGGGCTCTCCCCCTTCGATCGGACGCGGGGCGGAATGGTTCACACATCATAGACGTTTTGGGCACCGTATCCCGATCGGCTGTCTACATCCCGGGAAGGCGCGGGATCTTCCCGAGCTTGCGCAGCCGGTAGTACGTGCCCCAGCCTTTCTTGAGCCAGTGACCCACGATGGGCATGGGGATGAACCAAGCCTTCTTGTCGTCCCGATAGACCAAACCGGCGCCGTTGCCCATGTCCATGACGCACAGGATGCAGACATCCTCCACGTAGCTGGGCTGCTCACCGCGCCCGGTGATCTTGCGCTCGATGTCCTCGGCCGCGGTGCGGGCCATCACCTCGGCGATGTGCCCCTGTTTGGCCTTCCAGTCCGGGCCCTCCAGAGCCGCCACGTCGCCGACGGCGTAGAGCCATGGATGGCCCTTCACCTCACAGGCGCCGTTCGTCTCCACGAAGCCGGCCTCGCTCAGAGGAAGGTCGGAGGCCTTGACGACCGCATGCCCGTCGCCGGCGGCGATGAACATGAACAGGTCGGCCTCGATGCGCGTGCCGTCCTCCAGAGTGACCGCGCCCTCCTCGAACCCGGTGATCTTCTTGCCGGTGTACGAGCGGATGCCCAGCGACGCGAACATCG
>CAIQPS010000115.1 GCA_903873715.1 uncultured Actinomycetes bacterium | reverse complement strand
GGTCGGCCAGGGGCGGGGGTCGGGGCCGCGGGCGTCGCCCGGGCCTTCGGGCGCGCCGGCGCTGTCGCAGGCGCCGCCTGAGCCGCCTCCGGGCGGCTCCAAGCCGGGTCCCACCCGGCGTGGCGGAACACCGCCTTGGTCACCGCGTCGCTCCCCAGCCCGGCGTTGAGACGTTCGACCACCATGGGGCTCATGAGTTGCAGGGTCTGCGCCCAGGCGCTCGAGGAGGTGCTGACCACCAGACGCCCGTCGCGGAACTGTACCGGGCGAGCGTTCGCCGCGATCTCCGGGCCCATCGCGTCGGGCCAGAGAGCAGCCAGTGTCTGTGCCAGGTCGGCGCTGTCGCCCTGTCCGGCCGGACCGGCGGGCGCGCCCGGCGCCGTCCGGCGGCTGCTCGCAGCCGTGCCGCTCTGCCGTGACTCCGGCGGCAGCAGGTCCCCAAGCCGGTCGAGGTCAGCCATCGCAGCCGCATCCCGCGGGAGCGGGCCCCAGATCCACCACCCGGGAACGCTCCAACTCCTCGTCCGAGAAATACCGCAGGTCGGTGGTGGTGACGAGCGTCTGCCCTCCCCGGCGCGTGAACGCCACCAGGCGCCGCCTCCGGTCGATGTCGAGCTCGCTCATGACGTCGTCGAGCAGAAGCAGCGGTTTCGCGGGGCCGTCGAGGAGTTGCTCCCACTCGGCGAGGACCAGCGCCAGCAGGGCCGTGCGCTGCTCACCCTGGGAGGCGCAGTCGCGCATGTCCAGACCAGCCCGCATCAGGCGCAGGTCGTCGCGATGCGGCCCGAGATGCGTGTACGTCCGCTGCCGGTCGGCCTGGCGGCTCTCGGCCAGCCGGGTGCGGTAGGTGGCCTCGTCCATCCCGGACACGTTGGTGCGGTAGACGAGCCGCAGCGAATCGCCGGCCTCGTGCGTCAGCTCCTCGTGCGTCCGTTGGAAGGGGCCGACGAAACCGGCCAGGGCGGCCGCGCGCCAGCCGGCCACCAGCAGGCCCGTCTGAGCCAGCAGGGCTTCCCACGGCTCGAACTCGGCGTCGCGGAGCCCGCCGCGGGAGGTGCGGAGCAGAAAGTTCCTCTGAGAGAGGGCCTCGTCGTAGCGGCGGAGCGTACCCGGGTACTCGGGAGACCGGCGCGCCGCCAGGCTGTCCAGATACTCCCGCCGCCGCCGGGGACTGCCCTTGATGAGACGGAGGTCGTCGGGCGCGAACGTCCGCACGGGGAGGAGCTCCTTCCAGCGGCCCGCATCTTCCAACGGGGCGCCGTCGGCGGTGAGCCGGCGCTCGCCGTCCCGGCTGTAGGCGGCCGCCGCGACGATCGCCGCGCTGCGCGGCGCAGCCGCTTCCGCGCCCCCGGCCGCGCCCGGCTCCGCCAGCCCGACCTCCACCCGGAGGTGGTCGCGGTCGCGGCTCATGACGTCCTTGACGTTGGTGGTGCGCAGGGGAGTGCCGACCAGCACCAGCGAGGCCGCCTCGAGCACAGTGGTCTTGCCAGCGCCGTTCGCACCCACGAGGATGTTGAGACCGTCCGCCAACTCCACCTCGAGCTCGTGCCGGCAGCGGAGATTGGTCAGCTTGATCCTGCTGATGAACACGATTACGCCCCTGCTACGTGGGCCGGCTGCTGGACATCGGTCAGCGGGCGGGCGGCGCTTCGGCGACCAGGGCGGACCCGCCGCCTTGGATCTGCACCACGTCCCCAACCGCGAGCTTGTGACCTCGCCTCTCCTCGGTCTCGCCGTTGACCCGCACCAGGCCTTCGGCGATGACCATCTTGGCTTCTCCGCCGGTCCCCACGAGGTTTGCGGCCTTGAGGAACTGCCCGACGGTTATGGGCAGCCGGACGGGAACGGGTCGAGGAGCCGCCGGCTTGCGGGGGCCTTGTGCGGGCGGCACAGCAGTTCCCTAGTCGCTCAGGCGGATGGGCATGACCAAGTAGAGGAAGTCGTCGGACGCTCCCTTCACCAAGCCGGGCCGGAGCGGGCTGATGAAGCGCAGGTAGACGGTGGGCTCCTTCACGGCGGCGATGCCGGCTTCGAGGAACTCCGGGTTGAAGCCGATCTCCAGGGCGTCTCCGGAGTACTGGATGGGCATGGCCTCGTGGGCTTTGCCCACATCCTGCGACTCGGCGGATACCGCGAGGGTGTTGTCGGCGAAGCGTAGGCGGAGCGGCGCGTTCTTCTGCGCGAGCAGGCCCACGCGGCGGACGGCCTCGAGGACCTCGTCGTGGTCGACAGCCACCTCGTAGTCGAACGTCTCGGGGATCAACTGGCGGTAGTTCGGGAACTGGCCGTCGATGAGCCGGGAGATCAGATAGATCCCGCCGACCTGGAACAACATCTGGTTCTCAGTCGGCACGATGGTGATGGTGTCGTCGGCCACGCCGCTCGCGATGCGCGAGAGTTCGAGCAGGGTCCGGGCGGGGACGATGGCCTGCAGGGTGTTCTCCACCGACGATTCGATAGGGGTCTGTTTGACGCTCAACCTATAGCTGTCGGTGGCGACCATGCGCACGTCGGTCTTGTTGAAGTGGATGAGGACACCGGTGAGCACCGGGCGGGTCTCGTCGCGGGAAGCCGAAGGCGCCACTCTATCGACGGTCTCGAGGAAGGCTGCTTTTCCCACGGTGAAACCGTCGCCCACCGGCGCCGGCAACTGCGGGAAGTCGACGGCAGGTAGCGAGTGAAGATCGAAGAGCGATTCTCCAGCACGGATCTCCACTTGGGTCTCGCCGGCACGCTGCTCGAGAGTCACTTCTCCGGTCGGCAGACTGCGCGCGATCTCCGATGCGATACGCGCGGGGACCACGAGCGACCCCGGCTGGTCGACCCTGCCGGCAAGCGGGGCCTTGATGGATATCTCCATGTCGGTGGCCGACATGACGATGCCGTCCGGCCGCGCGTCGATCAACACACCTGAAAGCACCTGGATGGAACTGCGCGAAGAAACCGCCTTGTTGACGATCCCCAGGCACTCGACCAACGCTTGCTTGCTCGTGACCAGTTTCATCGGTGCTCCTCGGATGTTCGGGGAACGATTCTCTGCTTATTACTAATGGATTCTTTAGAGAGAAATATAGCTGGATTAATAGCCGCTGTGAAAGGTGTGGACAGGTGGCCAAGACGGCGTGGGTGAAGGAAGATGCGCTCGTTCCGGCCTTGGACAAACCTGTGGACAACTCTTGACCGGCGGGGGGTGTCTGGGGCCCGAGTGTGAAGGACCCGGACGTGGCCCGGTTGTTCACACGTCATCCAGAGGTTATCGACATGGGGGTGTGGAAGTCCCACCAGGTCAGGCGCTCTTGATCTTGGTGGTGAGCCGCTGGACACGGTTGTACATGTCCCGGTCCTCTTGCATGAGGTCGGTGATCTTCTTGACCGCGTGCAGGACGCTCGTATGGTCCCGGTTGCCGAACTTCTCGCCGATCTTGGGCAGGCTGGAGTCGGTGAGTTCCCGGGCGAGATACATGGCCAAGTGCCGGCTTTCCACCACGGGACGGGCGCGCTTGTCGCCTATCATCTCCATGACGGAGATCCCGGTGGCCTCGGACACTGCAGACTGGATCATCTCTATGGTGACCCTGGTGGCCGCGGTCTCCGGGATGTCCTTGAGCACCTCGCGGGCCAGGTCGACATCGATCGGGCGTTTGGTGATGGACGAGTAGGCGACCACTCGGGTGAGGCAGCCTTCGAGCTCGCGGATATTGGTCGGCACGCGGGACGCAATCAACATGAGGGTGTCGTCGTCGGCCAGAGTGATGCGGTCGGACTTGGCCTTCTTGCGCAGGATGGCGACGCGGGTCTCGAGGTCCGGCGGTTGGATGTCGGTGATAAGACCCCACTCGAAGCGGGACACCAGGCGGTCCTCCAAGGTCACAAGGGCCTTCGGGTGTTTGTCGGACGTGAGCACCACCTGCTTCTGCGCGTCGTAGAGCGCGTTGAAGGTGTGGAAGAACTCCTCCTGGGTCTGCTCCTTCTTCTGCAGGAACTGCACGTCGTCGATGAGCAGCACGTCGATGCTGCGGTAACGGTTCTTGAAGCCCTCGATGCTGTCGTCGCGCAGCGAGTTGATGAACTCGTTGGTGAAGGTCTCGAGGGTGACGTACCGCACCTTCAGGCCCGGATGGTTGCGCAGCACGTAGTGGCCCACGGCCTGGAGGAGGTGGGTCTTGCCCAGCCCCACGCCCCCGTATATGAAGAGAGGGTTGTACTGGGTGCCCGGAGTCTCGGCCGCAGCCAGGGCGGCAGCGTGCGCGAAGCGGTTGGACTGGCCGACGACGAAGGTGTCGAAGGTGTACTTGCTCACCAGGCCCGCCGACGCTGCGGCGCTCGCCTCGGGGGAGAGGGCGGGGCGGGCGT
>CAIQPS010000114.1 GCA_903873715.1 uncultured Actinomycetes bacterium | reverse complement strand
GTCAACGACGGCAACTCCGGCAACAACTACACGGTGACCCCGCACACGGCGGCCGGCACCATCAGCAAGGCCGGCCTCGACATCTACGCCGTCACCGACACCAAGACCTACGACGGCACCACCGCCTCGAGCGGCACCCCGACCGTCTCCGGACTCATGAGCGGCGACAGCGTGACCTCCAAGGTCCAGGTGTTCGCCTCGAAGATGGTGCTCGGCACCGGCGGTAGCACGCTCACGGTGAGCAGCTACACCATCAACGACACCAACTCGGGCAACAACTACACCGTGACCCCGCACACCGAGACGGGCACCATCACCAAGCGGTCCATCACCGTGGGCGCCCACACCGACACCCGGGTCTACAACGGCACCACCTCGTCCTCGGTCCTGCCGACGATCACCAGCGGCACCCTGGGCACCGGTGACACCGGCGTCTACAGCCAGACCTTCGACACCAAGCACGTGGGCACCGACAAGACCCTGACCCCGGCCGTGGTGAGCATCAAGGACGGCGGCGGCGCCGGCTCCGACATGACCGGCAACTACACCGTCTCGCTCACGAACGACACCACCGGTGCGATCACCCAGAGGACCCTCGACCTGTATGCGACCACGCAGACTAAGGTCTACGACGGCACCACCGCATCGTCGGCAGTGCCGACCGTGTCGGGGCTGCAGGGGACCGACAGCGTGAGCGACCTGTCCCAGGCGTACGCCAACAGGAACGTCCAAGGCGTCGGCGCCAGCAACATCCTGGTGACCGGGTACCTGGTCACCGACGGCAACCTCGGCAACAACTACTCGGTGGTGACCCACCCGGTGGCCGGCACCATCACCAAGGCGCCGCTCAGTATCACGGCGGTCACGCAGACCAAGACCTACGACGGTACGACCGACTCGAGCGGTACGCCCGACGTGAGCGGTCTCCAAGGCAGCGACAGCGTGACCGGGGCCACCCAGGCCTACGCGTCCAAGATGGCGCTCGGAGTGGGGGGCAGCACCCTCACTGTGACCGACTACACGGTCAACGACGGCAACTCGGAGAACAACTACGCGGTCACCACCTTCACGGCGAACGGCACCATCAGCAAGAAGGCGCTCACCGTCACCGCGCACACCGACTCGCGGTTGTACAACGGAGGCACGAGTTCCACGGTGCTTCCCACCGACGACGGCAACCTGATCTCGGGTGATGTGGCCGTCTACAGCGAGACGTTCGACACGAAGAACGTCGGCACCAACAAGACGCTCACGCCGGCCGTGGTCAGCATCAAGGACAACGGCGGCGCCGGCTCGAGCATGACCGGCAACTACACCGTCACGTTGACGCCCAACACCACGGGCACCATCAGCGCGCGCGCTCTCGACATCTACGCCGTCAGCGACACCAAGGTCTACAACGGCAACACCGCATCGTCGCTCACCCCGACGACCTCCGGTCTGCAAGGGTCGGACACTGTGGGCGGCAAGACCCAGGCCTTCGCCTCCAAGATGGCGCTCGGAGTGGGGGGCAGCACCCTCACTGTCACCAACTACACGGTCAACGACGGCAACTCGGGCAACAACTATACGGTGACCACCCACATCGCCAACGGCACCATCAGCCCGCGGCCTATCACCATCACGGCCCAGACCGCCACCAAGACGTACGACGGCAACACGTCGTCCACGGTCGCGCCTTTGGTCACGAGCGGGGATCTGGCCATCTTCGACCACGGGACCTATTCCCAGACCTTCGACAACAAGAACGTCGGCACGGGCAAGACCCTGACCCCGGCCGTGGTCAGCATCGTGGACCTCGATTCCGTGAACATGGTGGGCAACTACGCGGTGACCCTCGTGACCGACACCACCGGCGTGATAAACCACCGGGGCCTCGACATCTACGCCGCGACCCAGACGAAGACCTACGACTCCACGACGGTTTCCGCCGGCACCCCGACTGTCACCGGCCTCCAGGGCACCGACACCGTGACGGGCAAGGCCCAGGCGTTCGCTTCGCCGAACGCGCTGGGGCTCAACGGCAGCACCATCAACGTCACGGCCTATACCATCAACGACGGCACCCTGGGCGACAACTACACGGTGACCACGCACACTGCGACCGGCACCATAACCAAGGCCACGCTCGATCTCTACGCCGTCACCCAGACCAAGACGTACGACGGCACCACCGGTTCCACCGGCCTCCCGGGCGTGAGCGGCCTCCAGGGCAGCGACTCGGTGAGCCCGCTGACCCAGGCGTTCGACTCCAAGAACGTGCTCGGGTCGGGCGGCAGCACCATCTCTATCGCCGGCTACACGGTCAACGACGGCAACAGCGGCTTCAACTACACCGTTGTCACCCACACCGTCGCCGGCACCATCAACAAGGCCGCCCTCGACATCTACGCCGCCACCGACACGAAGACCTACGACGGCACCACGGCCTCCACCGCGACGCCGACGGTGTCCGGCCTGCAGACCGGCGACACGGTCACCGGCAAGGTGCAGGCCTACTCGTCCAAGAACGTCTTGGGCGACGGCCAGAGCGTCCTCTCGGTCACCGGCTACACCATCAACGACACGAACTCCGGCAACAACTACGTGGCGACGCCGCACACCCAGACCGGCACCATCAACAAGCGGCCCATCACGGTGACGGCGCTGGGTGATTCCCGGACCTACAACGGCACCACCAGCTCCTCTCTGACACCGAACCTCACCGGCGGCACCACTCTGGGCACCGGGGACGTGGCCGTGTTCACCCAGGCCTACGACACCAAGAACGTCGGCACCAACAAGACCGTCACCCCGACCGTGGTCAGCATCAAGGACGACGGCGGCGCCGGCGCGAGCATGGTCGCGAACTACCAGGTGACCCTGGTCAACAACACGACCAGCGTGATCTCGCTGCGGACGCTCATCATCACCGCGGGCGACCAGACCAAGACCTACGACGGGACCACCACGGCCACCGGCACCCCGGTCTTCACCGGCCTGCAGCCCGGTGACAGCGTCGACTCCATCACCCAGGCGTTCGGCGGCAAGAACGTCGGGTCCTGGGGCATCACCGTGACGGGTTACGTGGTCAACGACGGCAACGGCGGGGGCAACTACAACGCAGGGACCGCACCGGGCAGCGGCCACATCACGGCAGCGCCGCTCACCATCACCGCCGAGAGCCGGACCAAGACCTACGACGGCACCACCGCGTCCGGCGGCCTGCCGACCGTCAGCGGCCTCAAGGGCACCGACACGGTCAGCAGCAAGACCCAGGCGTACACGTCCAAGATGGCGCTGGGCACCGGGGCCAGCACGCTCACGGTGACCGGCTACATCGTCAACGACGGCAACTCCGGGAACAACTACACCGTCACCACCCAGACCAACACCGGGACGATCAACAAGAAGAGCATCACCCTCACCGCCAAGGCGGCCACCAAGACCTACAACGGCACCACCGCCACATCGGTGCTGCCGACGCTCACGAGCGGCGCTCTGGTCTCGGGTGACGTGGGCGTTTACATCGAGACCTACGACACCCCCAATGCCGGCACCGGCAAGACCATGACCCCGGCCGTTGTGAGCATCAAAGACAACAGTGGCGCCGGTGCCAGCATGGTCGGCAACTACAACGTCACCCTGGTGACCAACACAGCGGGCATCATCAACAAGGCCCCGGCCACCATCGTGCTCGGTAGCCTGTCGTGGTACTACACGGCGACCGTGCACTTCGCGACGGCAACCACCACTCCGACCGGCCTGAGTACCGCTCTGACCTATACGCTCAGCGGCACGCCGGTAGCCAGCCCGATCGCCGTAGGCAGCTACGCGGTCTCCGCGACCATCACCGATCCCAACTACACCGGCTCGGCGACGGGCACCATGTCCATCGTCAACCACGTTCCCGAGATCATCAGTGTCAGCCCGACCGGCGGCTGGTCGTCCGGTGGGACCCCCGTGACGATCAGCGGCAACTATCTGTTCGGCATCACTTCGGCTTCGCAGATCACCTTCGGTGGGACGGCCGCGAAGAGCCTCACCTCCGTGAACGGCGCCGGCACCCAGATCGTCTGTGTCGCCCCGGCCCATGCGGACGGGACGGTGGACATCGTGGTGAACGCGCAGGGCGGCCTCTCGGCCGTGTCGAGCGCGGACAAGTACACGTACTTCACCCCGGTGATAACCCCGTACGAGAACACCAGTCCGCTGCTCGTCTACGCCGGGACCTGGGCCACCGCCGCGAGCGCCTCGGCTTCGGGCAGCAGCATCGCGCAGACGCTCACCGGCTCCGATTCGGTGACCGTCAACTTCTACGGCTCGTACTTCGCCTGGTATGCCACCAAGGGGACGGCGTTCAGCCGGGCTTTCGTCCAGCTGGACGGCGGCACGCCCAAGATGGTCGACCTCTACGCGGCCGCGACCTCCTACAAGAACAAGGTCTACGAGACCGCGGTCGGCCTGGCCACCGGTCAGCACACGGTGAAGATCTACCGTGACGCGACCGACGCGGCCGGCAAGTACATCAACGTCGACCGGGTCGACCTAGTGGGCTCGCTCACCCCGACGATCACGAGTGTGACCCCGGCCACCGGCCCCACCACCGGCGGGACCTCCGTGGTCATCAAGGGCACGGGCTTCACCGGCGCCAGCTCAGTGAGCTTCGGCGTGACGGCTGCCACGAGCTTCGTCGTCAACAGCAACACCCAGATCACGGCAGTGGCTCCGTACCACTCCGCCGGCGTGGTGCAGGTCAAGGTCAAGGTCGGCGGTGGTACGTCGCCGAACGTCGCCGCGGACGATTACACCTACACGCAGGCCGCGCCGACGATCACCTCGTTGACCGTCAAGTACGGATCCACCGCGGGTGGGGCCACGGTGGTCATCAACGGCACCGACTTCCTGGCCGGCTCGACCGTGACCTTTGGAGGCACGGCGGCGACCATCACCATCAACAGCGCGACTAAGATCACGGCCACCGCGCCGGCCCATGCGGCCGGGCCGGTCCAGGTCAAGGTCACCAACTCGGCGGGCAGTTCGGCGAACACCGCCAACGACGACTTCACCTACGTCGATCCGGCGGTGGTCAACACCTATGACGACAACAACGCCAAGGTCCTCTATGCGGGCACCTGGGGCGTCGTCACGCCAAGCAGCGGCACTCCGTATGGAGGCTCGTACCACCGCGGCCACGACACCAACAGCGTCGTGACCATCAAGTTCGCCGGCACCAAGTTCGTGTGGGTGGGGCTGAAGGCCGACTGGACCGGCAAAGGCGACATCTACGTGGACGGGGTGTTCTCGGCCACCGTGTCGTTGCAGTTGGCGGTCGGCGCGACCTGGCAGTATCAGGCGGTCATCTGGACCAGCCCGACGCTGACCTTTGGGACGCACACCATCCAGATCAAGTGGAACTCCACCAGCGGCACGACGTCGTCGGGTCTGACCCGGTACATCACGCTGGACGCGGTGAAGATCAACGGGTTGCTGGTGAACTGATGCACGTTGCCGGGCGGCGCCCGGCCTGACGGTGCCGCCGGGCGGGTGATGCCGCAGGTGCGCACGGAAAGTCGTCACACACAGAGGGCGGGGAGCGATCCCCGCCCTCTTCGTTCGTAGCGGCGGCCGCGGCGCAGTCCAGCGTGGCGCCACCGGGATGCGGTCCCGCCGCCGGGGCGCGGTCCCGCCGCCGGGGCGCGGCGCGCGGGCCGCCCGTCAGCGAGGTTCGAGATAGCTCTCCAGCCCTGCCTTGAGCGGGGTGGTGGCGAACTCCGGGAATCTCTCCTTCAGCAACTGCCTGTCCACATCGGTCGCGGCCCCGGGCATGGCGACGAAGTCCACGGCCGCCGGCGTGAGCGGCCGGCCGGGCAGGAACTGCATCACCCCGCCCTGCACCTTGCCCACGGACTTCGGGATGTGCAGGATGGCCCGCGAACGGCCCATCGCCCGCAGGATCATCTGCAGGAGACCGTCGAGCGTGACGGTGTCCGGGCCGCCGAGGCCGAAGGTGGTGCGGCTCGCGCGCTCCTGCTGGGCCACCAACAGGGCGAAGAAGCGGCCGGTGTCTTCCACGAAGAGCGGCGTGAGGGGGGCCTTGCCGTCGCCGAACACAGGGACGAACGGCAGGTAGTCCGAGTAGGCGACGAGCCGGTTGAAGGAGATGTCGTCCTTGCCGTACATCGGGGCGCAGCGGACGATCGTGTAGTCGAGGCCGCTGGCGCGGATGGCTTCCTCGGCCTGCCATTTGGCCCGGTCCCAGGTGTAGGGGCTTTCGGGGGTGACGGTGATGCCGCTCACGTACAGCAGGCGCGGCTTGCCGGCCAGGGCTGCCTGGCCGTCGGAGAGGCCGGCGCCGGCGACCGTGGAGGCCGCCAGAGTTCCCGCGACGGCCTCGAGCAGGTTCAGTGTCCCGTTGCGGTCTACGTTCATGTAGGTGAGGCCCTTGGCCGGGTCCTCCACCGGCGCACCGCTGAACTGCGCGGCCTGGACGATGATGTCTGCCCCGGCGATGGCTTCGGGGAGGGTGTCCGGCCTGGTGACGTCCGCTTCGACGAAGGTGAGGCGTCCCTCGGCGAGGCCGCGCTTGCCGGCATCGCTGGCGGCGAAGACCTTGAGGGCGCGCCCGCTGGACCGGGTCATCGCCCGCACCTCGTGGCCCGCCTCGAGCAGATGCCGGGAGATCGTGTTGCCCACGAATCCTGTCGAACCGGATACCAAGATCTTCACCGCTGCCTCCCTTCCGGAGCGGCCGCGCGCATGCCGCCGCTCGTCACGATCACCTACCGGCCGCCCAGTCGGCGGCTATCTGCTCGAGGGTGCGTCCCGTCGACACCGAGTCGGGCGCTTCCACCTCGACATTGGACCCGGGGCGGGCGTGCTCGTCCCGGTGCTTGATGAGCAGCCAGTTGTTCTCGCCCTGCCACTTGGTCTTGACCAGGGCCCAACTGCCGCTCAGCTTCTCCCCGTGGATGACGAACTTCAGCTCTCCCTTGGCGATGGCGTCCTCGGGGGAGAGGAGAGGGTCGGCCTTCTTGCCGGGTCCCTTGGGTTCGGCCATCCAGGCGACGTCCGGCTCCCACCAGCCCCGGTCCCAGAGCATCACGGTGCCGCCTCCGTACTCGCCTTGAGGGATCCCGCCCTCGAAAGCGGCGTACTCGAGCGGGTGGTCCTCGACCATGACCGCAAGGCGCTTGTCGGCCGGATCGAGAGAGGGCCCCTTGGGGATGGCCCAGGATTTGAGCACCCCATCCAGCTCCAACCGGAAGTCGTAGTGCAGCCGGGAGGCATCGTGCTTTTGGACCACGAAGACACGGTGACCCTGGGCGGCAGCTCCCGCGGCCGCCGCACCGGTCTCGAGAACGGCCGCGCCGCCTGCGGCTGCGCCGCCGCCCGCGCCGCCGGCCGGCTCGCCGGTAACCTCGAAGTCGCGCTTCGCCCGATAGGTCGAGAGGGCCTCATCGGTGCCCTCGGGACGCGCTGCAGGCGTGTCGTCGTGGTCGGTCATGGGCAGGCCTCCTGCCGGGCGATCACAGCTGTCGGTCCCAGTCTATCTTCCCCGGCGGGCCTCGCGCCACGCGCCCGGGAGCGCGCTATAGTGGACCCGTCATGTCCTGGGACGCGCACAAGAACATCTTCATCCCCGCCATCGCTTCGGTGGCCATCCTGGTCGTGGCCTGGCTGGTCTACTGGGGGCTCAAGAAGGCCGTGGACGCCTTCTCCAGAAGGCGCAACCTCATAGAGACCGACCCCGGCGCCGAGACCCGCTTCCGTATGATCGAGCGCCTGACGGCCGTCCTCATCTTCTTCATCGCCATCGGGCTGGTCTTCTGGGTCATCAACATCGATGCGCTCAACAAGCTCGCCATAGGCTGGTTCGCATCCGCCGGGGTGGTCGGTATCGCCCTGGGCTTCGCCGCTCAGACGACCGTCGCCAACCTCTTCTCAGGCATCGTGATCGCCTTCGCCCAGCCCATTCGCCTGGGTGACAACGTCAACATCGACGACGAGTTCGGGACGGTCGAGTCCATCGGCCTCTTCTACACGAGCATCCGCATCTGGGACAACCGCCGGCTGGTACTGCCCAACAAGTTGCTCTCGGACAGGGCCATCCGCAACTACACCCTGGTGGACCCGCGGATGCCTGCCCTGGTGGAACTGCGGCTCGAGTACGGGACCAATGTCGAGGCGGTGCGCAAGCTGCTCCTCGAGGCCGCCCAGGACCACCCACTCCATCTGGACGAACCGCGGCCGACCGTGCAGGTGGTCGAGGCCGACAACCTGGGGGTCACCGTGAGGCTCATGGTCTGGGCCTCGAGCCAGATGGACGCCCTCAAGATGTCCTTCGAGGTGCGGGAAGCCGTGCTGGCCAAGCTGCCCGACGTAGCGGCGCCCGTGGGACTCAACCTCACCAAGGTGGCGGTCCCGCACCAGCCCTCAAAGTGAGCGCCGCCGACCAGCCGCGCGGCGCAGTCGCGCCGGACGCAGTGGAGTCGCCCGCCCACGGCCGGCCAGTGGCTCCTCGCCGTATCTGGGGCCTCGAGCGCAACGTGTTCTGGGCCGGCGTGGTGTCCTTCTTCATGGACGTCAGTTCGGAGATGATCTACTCCCTCGTGCCGATCTTCCTTTCGTCGGTGCTTGGGGTGAACAAGTCGCTCATAGGGGTGATCGAAGGGATAGCCGAGACCACCGCCAGCCTGCTCAAGATGGCGGCCGGGTGGCTGAGCGACAGGATGGGGCGGCGCAAACCGCTGATGCTCTTCGGATACGGGATCTCGATGCTCAGCCGGCCGCTGCTGGCTCTGGCCAACGGGTGGGGGATGGTGCTCGGGGCCCGGTTCGTCGACCGCTTCGGTAAGGGGGTGCGGACCGCCCCGCGGGACGCGATCGTGGCGGACTCGTGCGACCGGAGCGAGTTGGGCCGTTCGTTCGGCTTCCACCGGGCGATGGACCAGGCGGGGGCGGTCATCGGGCCGGCGATAGCGTTCGTGGTGCTGTGGCTGCGCCCGGGTGGCTACCGGTTCGTCTTCTGGATATCGATGATCCCGGCCGTCATCTGCGTGGCGGTGATCTGGTTGTTCATCAGGGAAAAGCGGCGCGCAGCGGCCGGCCCGGAAAGTGCCGCCCCGAGCGGGAGCGCCGGGCCTGCGGGAGACGGGGGCGCCGCGGCGCAGCCCGGCGCCCGGCCGGATGGCGGCACCAGATGGCAGCGCATCCGGCGGCTCCGCGGTCCGTTACTGGCCTACCTACTCGTCACCGCCGTCTTCTATCTGGGCAATTCCTCAGACGCGTTCCTCATACTGCGGGCCCGCGACCTGGGGATCGCCACGGCGCTCATCCCCGTCCTGTATCTGACGTTCAACTTCATATACTCGGCCCTCTCCATACCGGCCGGGATCCTCGCCGACCGCATCGGACGGCGCAGGGTCGCGCTCGTCGGCTTCGTCGTCTTCGCGGGCACCTATGCGTGGATGGCGCTCGCCGGATCGGCGGCCGCTGCCTGGGGGGTCTTCGCGCTCTACGGCGTCTACATGGGGATAGCCGACGGCAACGGACGGGCGCTGCTGGGCGAGTTCTCGAGCGGCGAGCGCAGGGGTACTGCCTACGGGGCGTATCACATGGTGGTGGGGTTGGCGGCACTGCCGGCCAGCATCATAGCCGGCGTCCTCTACGACCGTGTCTCACCCGCCGCGCCGTTCTGGTTGGGGGCGGGGGCGGCGGTCCTCGCCGGGATCCTGATGCTGGCGTTGGTGCCCGAAACCGAGCGACCCGAAAAGGCGTCCAGAGCGTAGTCGTTTCCCGGAAGGTGCTCTCCGCCGGATGTGCTGGGGCTGCCGGCCACGCGTGATCCTCGTCTTCTCCGCTTGCGCTCGGGGCCGCGATTCGCATAGTCTGGAGCTATGGATCATCCATCCCGATATTGGGCGAACGGCCGCGTCGCGGCACCGAGGACCTCAACATGATCCGCGTGGTGATCGCCGACGATCATCCCATCGTGCTCCAGGCAGTCGAGACGTTGCTGGGCGAACAGGACGACATACAGGTGGTGGGTGTCTGCCAGGGCGGGCAGAGCGCCATCGACACGGTCCGCCAACTCTCTCCCGACATCCTCGTGCTCGATCTCGGGATGCCGCACGTCGATGGTATCGCGGTGATGGAGCGGATGCGGGCCGAGGGTTCGCCGACTCGGGTGGTCGTCTTCACGGGGAACATGGACGATCGCCGGGCGCTCGAGTGCCTGCGTCTGGAAGCGGCCGGAGTGGTGCTCAAGGAACTGCCTCCGGAGATGCTCCTGCAGGCGATCCGCAAGGTGGCGGCCGGCGACGTGTGGCTCGAAAAGAAGTCGCACGCTCAGGCGATCAGCCGCGTCATGCGCAGGCAGGAGAGCAAAGAGACTTTGGCGCACATCCTCACCGGGCGGGAGCTCGAGATCTTCGAACTGGTCGCACAGGGATGGCACAACCGGGACGTCGCGCAGCACCTTCACATAACCGAGGGCACTGTGAAGCTGCATCTGCATCACGTCTTCGGGAAGCTCGGTCTGCAGGGCCGCGCAGAGCTCATCCGCTACGCGCACCAAACCCAGATCGTGTAGCTTGTAGTACCTTCGCGCCCTCATAGGGCAAGCAATTGGTGGGTGCCATGGGTTTGGCTATATCGCAAGATATAGAAATCCATATCCTTCGCTTGCTACCCATTCACCAAATGGTCAACTAAGCTCATACCACGTGTTTCAGTCGCGCTGTCCGCTCGTGCCGCCTCCCCGGTAGTCACGCCGCGCTGAGGGGGTTCGAGTCGGTCTTCAAGGGTCCGCACCCGAGGAGGGGTTGGCGATGCAGATCAGGTCTTGGCTCCGTCCGAAGTATCTCCCGGTATTGGTCGTTGGGGTCGTGGTGTTCGTGCTCGCAATGGCGGGGACGGCACTGGCGGGCGAATTGCCCGAACTCGCGGTGCCCACCATCGCGAGCGACCTGCTCGACTACCCGCCTGGGGCCACCGTCACTCTGACCGGTACGGACTGGCAGGGGGATACCACGGTGCACATCCGAGTGAGCGACTGGGAGGGCACGTGGTCATACGATTCGGATGTCGCAGTCGGGGACGATGGGACCGTCACTGACGCGCTCCAGCTTCCGCTGTGGGTGATCGCCAACTACGCAGTGACGGCCACCGGCGTCGAGACGGGGCGGGTCGCTACCTCTGCGTTCACCGATAAGCCAGCAGCGCCGACCGGGCTGACTCCTAATGGCGTCTACGTGAGCAGCACCGGCCCGCTCTTGAACTGGGACGATACCACCGGGGCGAACACATACGAGGTCGTCGTTTCGATCCAGCCGAATTTCAGCTCTCAACTAATCGACAACTCGACCCTTACGGCCAGCCAGTATCAGGTGAGTTCGGGCACACTGGCAAACGGCACCCTCTACTATTGGCGCGTCAGGGCCAATGGGCCTGGACCTAGTGGCCCTACCGGCTGGAGCAACTGGACTGAGGCGAGCTTCACGGTGGACACTGCGGCTCCCACCGTTACTATCAACACCTTCACCAGCCCGACCAGGGATAGCACTCCCACCTTCGCTGGCACCGGCGGCAACGCCACCAACGACTCAGCGACGGTCACAGTCAAGATCTACAGTGGCTCCAACACTTCTGGAACCTTGCTCCAGACGCTTAGCGCGACACGGTCTGGGACGTCGTACTCCGTGGATGCCTCCCCGGCGCTGGCCGAGGGCACCTACACCGCCCAAGCCGAGCAGTCCGATTCGGCCGGTAACACG
>CAIQPS010000113.1 GCA_903873715.1 uncultured Actinomycetes bacterium | reverse complement strand
TCGCCCGCGTGGGCGAACCGGCCCCGGTCAAGGGATCGAGCTTCGACGACACGCCCATCGAAGAGCTGGAACTGGGCGTCCGGTCGTACAACTGCCTCAAACGGGAAGGCATCGAGACCGTCGGCGACTTGGTCAACAAGTCCGAGCAGGAACTCATGTGCATCCCGAACTTCGGGCGCAAGAGCATTGAAGAGGTGCGCGAGCGCCTCGAGAAGAACAATTTGAAGCTAAAGGGAGAATAGGGTGAGGCATCAGAGAAAAGGAAGAAGGTTCGGGATCATGCCGAGCCACCGCCGGCAGATGCTGGCGAATCTTGCCTGCTCTGTGCTCGAGCACGGACGTGTCAAGACCACTGAGGCCAAGGCCAAAGAAGTCAAGCCGATGGTCGAGAAGCTGATCACGATGGGCAAAGCGGGCGACCTGAACTCGCGCCGCGTCGTCATCAGCCAGCTGAGCAACAAGCAGATCTCGTACAAGCTGTTCAACGAGATCGGACCGAAGTACGCGGATCGTCCGGGTGGGTACACGCGGATCATCCACATCGGGCCGCGCCAGGGCGACGCCGCGGAGATGGTCTACCTAGAACTAGTCTGAGAGTCGCGCTCCTCGCGGCCTTCGGCGCTCGGCGCCGCGGCTGCGACGGCGGAACAGATGACGGCTATAGTGATGCCGGGGCCAAAAGCCCCGGCATCACTCGTTTCTTGGGCTGCCTTCGGTCGTGAGGACCGGCACCGAGATGCAGTGACGTGCCGCATGGCAGAAAGGCGCCGGGACCCTCATGGGCACCGCGCCGACGGGGAGGCTTGGTGGACCGTAACCACCGCATGGAAATGCAGTACGACGGGACCGGCCTGCGCGGCTGGGCGAAGCAGGACGGGCTGCAGACCGTCGAGGGCTACCTCGACGAGGCGTTCCGCACCGTTCTCGGGCATACCCCCGATCTGCGGGTGGCCGGCCGCACGGATGCGGGCGTGCACGCCCGCCGGCAGGTGGCCAGCGTCCTGCTCCCGGGCGAGGTCGACCTGCACAGATTGCGCCGCTCGCTCAACGCTCTGACTCCAGCCGGCATCTCCGTCATGGACATCCGGCGGGCCCCCGCGGCGTTCGATGCCCGCAAGGATGCGACCAGCCGCAGTTATCGTTACTTCCTCTGCGCCGATCCGGTGGTCTCGCCGTTCTGGAACGGCTACTGTTGGCAGGTGTACGGGTACGACCTGGACCTCACGGTCTTGGCCCGGGCTGCCGCGCTGGTCGAAGGCCGCCACCGGTTCACCGCTTTCACCCCCACCGAGACCGAGCACGTCTTCTTCGACCGGACGGTGCTCCGGTGCCGGTGGACGCGGGCGGCCGGCGCCGCGCTGCCCGGCGGCGGAGCCGCGACGATCGCGACGGGCGCCGCTGCGCGGCCAAGCAGCCGCCCTACCGGCATGCTCTGCCTGGAGATCGAGGCCGACGCCTTCCTGCGCCACATGGTGCGCACCCTGGTGGGGACCATGGTGGAGGTGGGGCGTGGCGAGCGGTCCCTCGAGGACTTCGAGCGGCTGCTCGAGGGGGCGTCCCGCGAAGCGGCAGGCGCCACCGCCCCTCCGCACGGGCTGTTCCTCTGGGATATCAAGTACGGCAGAGGCGGGCGGAAGCGGCCGCCCTACCAGGCCGCGGAATGACGCGCCGCCGCCGTTCGGCGGCAGCCGACTATGGGAAAATCCCTGCAGACATCATCGGCGACCGAGCCGAGGACACAGTAGACAGCGAGGCCTGAGAATCATGTGGAGTTCCTATCCCCGGTACCACGGCTACGTGATCCGGCCCCCGAGCGAGGCCAACAGCCTCATCCTGCAGGTGATGTACGGTTGCTCTCACGGCGACTGCACGTTCTGCGGGTCGTACCTGGGTAAGCCGTTCCGCGTGCGGCCGTTCGCGGAGGTGGTCGAGGATGTCCAGAACCTCCCCGCGAACTACAAGCCCCACATCGACCGGGTGTTCCTCGCCGATGGCGACGCGCTCGCCATCCCCAAACGCCGCATGTTGGAACTGCTCGAGCTCCTCAAGGCCGAACTGCCCAACTTGGAGCGAATAAGCGCCTACGCCAACGCCCACTCGCTCAACCGGCTTTCGCAGGAGGACCTGAACGAGATCCACCAGGCGGGGCTCGCTCTCCTCTACCTGGGTCTCGAGTCAGGCGACGATCCCACGCTCGAGTTCATCAAGAAGGGTGTGACGGTGGCCGAGCAGATCGAGGGCTGCCGCAAGGCCAAGGAGGCGGGCTTCGGGCTGTCAGTCACCGCGAACCTGGGCATCGGCGGGGTGGAGCGCACTCACGAGCACGCCATCGGCACAGGCAAGGCCTTGTCGGCCATCGACCCCGACTACATCGGGATACTGTCGTTGATGCTCGAGAACGGCACCGAGATGACCGCCGCCGTGCAGAGCGGGGAGTTCGTGGTGCCGAAGCCGCTCGACCTGCTGCGCGAGCTCCACGAGATCATCGCCAACATCGACGTCACCCATGCGGTCTTCCGCAGCAACCACGCGTCGAACTACCTGCCGCTGCGCGGCACCCTTCCCAAGGACAAACAGGCCCTGCTGGAGGGGCTGGAGCAGGTCATCGGGATGGGCGGGCGCGCCAATCTCAAGCCGGAGAGCTGGCGGGCTTTGTAGGCTGCCCGGCGGGGCGTCTCGGGAGGGCCCTTCGGGCGCCGTCTCCCTTTGCGGATGAGCCTCTTGCGTTATCCCGCAGTGTCACCTAATCTTATAAAGCCTTAAGAAATCAAGGCGATAAGATAGGTGTGCCGCCCTGACCAGCCAGCAGCAGATACACATCGTCAAGGCCGACTTCTTCCGTGTGCTCGGGCACCCCGCCCGCGTGCGCATCCTGGAGTTGCTCAGGGACGGGGACAAGACCGTAGGCGAACTCCAGGCCGCCCTCGAACTGGATTCGAGCGGGACCTCCCAGCATCTGGCCGCTCTGCGGCAGCGAGGCATCGTCGAGGGCCGCAAGGAGGGGACCTCCGTCCGCTACTCCGTGCGGGACGTGCGCATATTCCAGTTGCTCGAGGTGGCCCGGCAGATCCTCTTCGCGGGTCTCTCTGAGACGAAGAGCCTGCTGGAGGAGCTCGCCGAGCCCGAACCACGACCTTCCGGCGCGCCGGTGGAGCCAGAGGCTTCGTGAGCTTGCTCGCCATCATCGCTGTGACCGGCGCCGGTCTGATCGGCGCCGGAGGAGTGGTCTGCGCCTGGCGGAGGCTGCTCGTGTGGGGTCTTGCCCTTCAGGGCGTGGGGTTGGCGGTGACCGGCGCGGCGGGGTTGTCGTCCCTCCTGGGCGGTTCAGCCGCCGGGTCGGCCTTCGTGCCCGGCGCGAGTCTCGAGTTCGGGGTCGACCCGCTCACCGGGTTCTTCCTGTTCGCTCTCGCTCTGTCCGGAGTGCCGGCCATCGTGTTCGCCACCGCCTACGTCCCCGGGTCGCGCGGCGCTCGGGCCATCGGCATGCTGACCGCGGCCTTCCTGCTGGCGCTCGTCGGCGTGCTCACCGCCCGGACTACCATGGCCTTCCTGACCTTCTGGGAGCTCATGACGCTGCTGCCGGCCGGAGCCATCCTGGTGGGCCGCCAGGACGTGCACGCTCGCCGTTCGGTGTTCGAGTATCTGGCCATCACCCACTTGGGCGGGGCGGGCGTGTGGGTGTCGCTGTTGCTCCTCAACAGCCTAGGGGCGCTGGGTAGCCCCGACGCCATCCTCGGGATAGGGGCCGGCCTGCACGCCTTCGTGGCGCTCGCCGCCGTGGTGGGCTTCGGCACCAAGGCCGGGCTCATGCCGTTCCACTCGTGGCTGCCCCGAGCCCATCCGCTGGCGCCAAGCCACTTCTCGGCGTTGATGTCCGGGATGATGATCAAGGTGGCCCTGTACGGGCTCATCCGGATGCTCTTCGAGTGGCTCGGCCCGGCGCCGATGTGGCTCGCGCTGGTGCTCCTGGTGCTCGGCACGCTCTCGTCGCTGGGTGGGGTCATCTACGCCCTGTTGCAGCACGAGTTGAAGCGGCTGCTCGCGTTCCATTCGATAGAGAACATCGGGATCATCGTGCTCGGATTGGGGGCCTCGCTACTCTTCCAGGACCTGGGACAGCCCACCTGGGCGGCTCTGGCCTTCGCCGCCGCACTCCTGCACGTGCTCAACCACGCGGTCTTCAAGGGGCTGCTGTTCCTCGGGGCCGGCTCGATAGACAGGGCCGTCCACGGCCTGGAACTCGACCGCCTCGGAGGGCTTCTGCGCCGTATGCCCTGGACGGGCGGGGCCTTCCTGGTCGGCTCCATGGCCATCGCCGGGCTGCCGCCGCTCAACGGGTTCGTCTCGGAGTGGCTGACGCTCCAGGCGTTGGTGCACGGGGTGACAGGCACCGGCCGGGGTGTGGCGGGTCCGGGCATAGGCGAGGCAGCCTCGTTCGGGCCTGCGATCCTGAGTGCCCTGGCGGCCGCAGGTCTCGCCATGACTGCCGCGCTGGCCGTGTTCTGCTTCACCAAGGTCGTGGGGCTCGTGCTGCTGGGGCCGCCCAGACGCCCGGCGTGCGCGACCGCGCGCGAGGTGCCGCGCCCCATGGTGGCCGGCACGACGATCCTGGCCGTGCTGTGTGTGGGCTTGGGGCTGGTTCCCGGGCTGCTTCTGCCGCACTTGGCCGGGCTGGCGCCCGGCGGCGCGCAGGCGGCCGGCCTCTTCTCTTCCGCCGGTGTCTCCGTGTTCTCCTGGGGGCTGGGGGTGCCCATGGCCGGCACGGGCGGGTTGCCCACTCTCGGTCTGGGGCTGTTGGTGGCGGTGTTCGTCGTTGTGGCCGTGCTCCTTCGCGGCAAGCGGCGGGCGGCCCCGGCTCCGGTCTGGGCGTGCGGGCAACGGGTGGAGGCGCCGCTGCTGTGGACATCGGCCGGGTTCACCAAGCCGCTGCGCCTTGTGTTGGAGGCTGTGCTCCGCCCTCAGCGTTCGTCTGAACTCGACGAGATCGACGGCGTCCCGCAGCGTCTCACCTACCGCGGGTCCGTGCCGCATCTCTTCGACACGCTGCTCTACCGGCCGGTGGTCCGCTGGTCGTTGAAGGCCGCCTCCCGGGCGAGACGCCTGCAGTCCGGCAGCCTCAGGGCGTATGTGGCCTATCTGCTGGCGCTGGTCATAGTGGCGTTCGTGGCGGCGTGGTTCTGGGGTGTGAGATGAGCCCGCGCATGACCGGGGGCCGCTCATGAGCGGGGCCGACGCGCTCGCCGGCGCGATCCAAGTCATCGGGGGCATCGTCTTGGCGCCCCTGCTGCCCGGCCTGGTGCAGACAGTCAAGGCCTGCCTGCAGGGGCGGCGCGGACCTTCCCCGCTGCAGCCGTACCGCGAGCTTCGCCGACTCTGGTCGAAGAGCGCCGTGGACCCTGAGGGAACAACTATGATCTACCGCCTGGCCCCTGCCGTGGTGGTGGCCTGCATGGTCGCAGCCCTGTTGCTGCTGCCCATCGGCGGGCGCTCGCCGGGGTGGCCTGTGGGCCACGACGCTCTCGTCCTCGTCGGACTCCTCGCATTGGCGCGCTTCGCTCTGGCGGTCTCGTCGTGGGACACGGGGAGCGGCTTCTCGCTGATGGGGACGAGCCGGGATCTGACCATAGGAGTCTCGGTTGAAGGGCTGCTCCTGTTCGTCGTGCTGCTCGTCACGCTGCCTCTCGGCAGCACCGACCTTCGCTCCCTGAGCGATGCCGGTGCGGGTACCACTGTCTGGAGCATGCCGGCCCATTGGCTGGCCGCCGCCGCCTTCGCGCTGGTGGTGATCGCCGAGACTGGCCGTCAGCCGGTGGACAACCCCGACACGCATCTCGAGCTCACGATGATCCATGAGGGTCCGCTGCTCGAGTATGCCGGGCGCGATCTGGCGTTCCTGCAGTGGGCGGCGGCTGTGCGGCACTGGGTGGTGCTCGTCCTGGCCCTCGAACTGTTCGCGCCGCATCCTGCCAGTTTCGCGCTGCGGCTGGCGATCCTGGCCGCCGGCCTGCCCATCCTGTGCGCGCTGCTCGCCGTCGTGGAGTCCTGGCAGGCCAAGATGAGGCTGCTCCGGGTGCCGCGCCTCATAGGCGTGGGCGCCGGGTTGTGCCTGCTCGGGCTCATCACCTGGCTGATAGGAGGCCGGCTGTGAGCGACGCCCTCGGATGGGTGATGGTCGCTCTCGGGCTGCTGGTGGTGACCACCCGGCGGCGGAGCGCCGCCATCGCTCTGGTGGCGGTGCAGGCTCTGGTGCTCGCCGGGTACGCCATCAGTCTGGCTCCTGGCCGCTCGACCGAGTTCCTCGTGGCCAGCCTGGTCCTCTTCGCCCGTTCTGTGCCTCTGTGCGTCTTGCTGGCCTTCAGCGTGGCCCGCACGCGTGAGCCCCGGCCGCTGCGCGCCCGGATGAAGCCGCTGGTGCGTCTGGGCCTGGTGGTGGCCGCCGTGCTCCTTCTCGTGATGCTCGTCCCCTCGTTCGGTCTGGAGTCGCGGGCCGCCGAGCAGGCCAGCATCGCGCTGCTCACGATCGGGGTGGCCACCATCATCGCGCGTCGGCCCACCATCTTTCATCTGCTGGGCCTGATCATGGCGGAGAACGGTATCGCGCTCGCCGCCGTGGCGGTGCCCGGCGGCCTGCCTCTGCTGATAGAGCTCGGAGTGGCGTTCGACCTGGTGGTTCTCGTGACCGTGGCCGTGGTGTTCCACGATCGCATCTTCCGGGAGTTCGGCACCGGAGACACCGCCGTCCTGAGGGAGCTCCGTGACTGACCTGGCCTACATCGCCGCCGCGGTGGTCCCCGCCGTCCCCTTGGCCGGTGGTGCCCTGGTGCAACTGCCGCGGTCGCCGCGCACCCAGGACTGGGTGAACCGGGTCGCGGCCGCGATCACGGCGCTGGTGGCGTTTGGCGTCTGCGCCTTGCCGCTGGCGGGCGTGCAGCGGACCGGGGGTGACTGGGTCGTCCTGGACGTGGCAGGGGCACCGTTCCTCGGTGTGATCGCCCTGGTGGGGCTCTGCAGCGCGCTGCTCTCCCCGGGATACCTCCGAACCAGCCGCCACAGCTTCTTCCGGCCCTCGCGCTCCCGGGCCTGGTACTACCTGTGCTTCCACGTGTTCTGGGCGGCGCTGCTCGCCGTCCCGCTCGCGGGCAACCTTGGTGTCGCCTGGATCATCATCGAGGCCACCACGGGCATCTCCGCACTGCTCGTCGCGTACAGCGGCAGACGGCGGGCCCTCGAGGCCGGGTGGAAGTACCTGGTCCTGACGTCGGCCGGGCTGACCATCGCGCTGCTCGGCATCGTTGTGCTGTTCGCCGTCCTTCCGGAGCACGGGTCCGGTCTCGGCGGGCTCTCCTGGCGGAGCTTCTCCGCGTCCGCGTGGGCGATGCCTCGCTCTGCCGCACTGGCCGGTTTTCTCCTCCTGTTCTGCGGACTCGCCACCAAGGTGGGTTGGGCGCCCGTGCACAACTGGCTGCCTGACGCCCACAGCGAGGCGCCGCCGCCGATCTCGGCCCTCCTGTCGGCGGCTCTACTGCCGGCGGTGATGCTCGTGGCCTGGCGGGCCGAGCGGGCCCTGGTCCCGGCCGTAGGCGCGCGCCTCGGCCACGGCGTGTTCATCGCGTTCGGGTTGGCGTCGCTGGTCATCGCGGTCCCGTTCCTCTGGCGCGCGCTCGCCTGGAAACGGCTCCTGGCGTACTCGAGCCTGGAGCACATGGGGGTGCTCGCTCTCGGCATCGGTTTCGGCAGCCCGTTGGCTCTGGCCGGGGTGGTGCTGCATCTGGCCGGCCACGCGGTGGCGAAATCCTTGGGCTTCTACACGGCTATCCCGCTCTTCGATATGCGGCCTTCGGCCCAGCTCTACCCCGTGCGAGGAGTGGCGTCCGAGAACCCCGCCCTGGCGGCAGGCATGGCGGTGAGCCTGGGGTCGCTCAGCGGACTGCCCCCATCTCCGCTGTTCTTCAGCGAGGTGCTGATCGTCATGGGCGGCTTCACCTCCGGGTACAGATGGCCCGCGGCCGTCGCCGCCCTGTTGCTCGCCCTGGGATTCCTGGGGCTCGCCCACGCGCTGGTCCATGGTCTGTTGGGAGCCGGCCGCAACCCGCGCCGCGGCGGCCTGGCCGGGGGGCGGGGCGTGGCGGTCCTCAGTGTCGCCGCCGGGATCCTTCTGCTGGCGCTCGCCGCGACCGGCGTGGTGTTGCCCGGATCGACGTTGGTGCAGACACTGGCCGGAGGCGTGCCGTGATGCGGATGGAGCCGGTGACAGCAGCTCAGTGGCACGCCCGGTGCGCCGACTCGCTGGCCCAGGGTGGGCGCTTTCTTGCCCTGTACGGGGTGGGTGGAGGTGGCGCGGCGCCCGCAGGGCTGCCCGCCGGCCCGGGAGTGCGCGCGCTCTTCGCCGGGCCGGATGGACCGCGCCTTCTGGCCTCGCCGCTCGCGGACGGCACCATCCCCAGCATCCTGGACCTGGCGCCCGCGGCCCAGTGGGACGAGCGCGAGGCCCACGACGCCTACGGCATCTCCTTCGAGGGGCATGCGCCCCTGCGCCCCCTGCTGGAACATCCGGCCGACCTCGCATCGTGGACGGTGCCGGTCCACGGGCACGATAGCCACCAGGTCGCGGTCGGCCCCATACACGCGGGGGTCATCGAATCGGGGCATTTCCGCTTCCACGTGGTGGGAGAGCGCATCCTGCATCTGGACCTGCGCCTCTTCTACAAGCATCGCGGCCTGGAGAGGGCGGCCGAGGGCCGAGAGTTGGCGGCCGGTCTGGCATACGCCCAGCGGGCGTGCGGCGCCTGTGCCGTTGCCAACTCGGTGGCATACGCCCATGCGGCCGAGTCGCTCCTGGGCCTTTGGCCCGAGCCCGGGTTGGCCCGCGCCCGCACGGTGCTGCTGGAACTGGAGCGCCTCTACAACCACCTCAACGACATCGGAGCAGTATGCGCGGGTGTCGGCTTCGCACCCGGGAGCATGGCCTTCGCATCCCTCAAGGAACGGGTGCACAGGATCAACCGGTCGCTCACCGGGCACCGCTTCCTCTTCGACACCATAGCGGTGGGCGGCAGTACGTGGCGGGTGAGTCCCGAAGCGGCCGCCGAGGCCCGTCGCGAACTCCGGGCCATCGATGCCGAGGCGCGCAAAGCCTGGCACGAGATGCTCTTCAACGCCTCGGTGCAGGACCGGTTCGTGGAAGTGGGTGTCCTGGGCCCCGAGGATGCCCGCCGGTATGGGATCGTCGGCCCGGCCGCCAGGGCGGCGGGCCTGGCCGTGGATGTCCGGACCGATAGCCCCCGGTTGGTCTATCCCGGCTTCGCGCCGGTGCAGCTCCGGGCGCCGCTGGGCGACGTCGCCAGCAGGGTGAACGCGCGCGCCCTGGAGGTGCCGGTGACGTTCGCCATCCTCGACGAGTTGCTGGACGGAGGCATCGAGCCGGCGGGCATGGAGGCGGTGCAGGCGGAGACCGTTGGCGCCGGCATCGTGGAAAGCCCGCGTGGCGAGACCGTCTGCGTCCTCGAGGCTGCGGAAGGCCGGGTGGCGCGCCTTCACCTGCGCACCGCTTCATTCGCCAACTGGCCCGGCCTTGCCCGGGCCGCGGCGGGCAACATCCTGCCGGACTTCCCCTTGATCAACAAGAGCTTCGAGCTCTGCTACTCGTGCTGCGACCGGTGAGGAGGCCGCGTGTTCGTCCTCTTGAACACACTGCGTAGGCTGCGGCGGCAGATCGCCCTAGCGCCCGGCGACGCCGGGTCCGTGGCCGTACGGCACGTGGACGCTGGCTCGTGCAACGGGTGCGAACACGAGCTGGGTGCAGCGTTCGGTCCCCACTACGACCTGGGGCGCCACGGCATCAACATCGTGGCGGCGCCACGGCACGCCGACGTGCTGCTCGTCACCGGGGCGGTCACCACCCGGATGGAGACGTCGCTCCGGATCGCGTATGCCGCCATGCCCGAGCCGCGGCTGGTGGCGGCGTTCGGAGATTGTGCCTGCGGGCGTGGGGTCCTGGGATCGTCCGAGGAGTTGGCCGGCGCAGTGGGCGGGCTACTGCCGGTGGACCTGGAGATACCCGGATGTCCGCCGTCCCCGGACGTGCTGGAGAGATGTCTGCTGGACGCCCGGGTGGCGAAGAAGGACCAGAGATAAAAGAGGGGCGG
>CAIQPS010000112.1 GCA_903873715.1 uncultured Actinomycetes bacterium | reverse complement strand
TGTGCTGCAGCACGCCGGTGACCGCCACCACCAGCAGCAGGATCAGGAAGATCCAGTCGCTCTCGTGCGAGTGCTGGTGCTGCGCCTCCATCTTCTTCATGCGGCCGACGATCATCCAGATCGTCGCGGCGATGAGGCCGGCGCTGGCGATGTAGCCGAACACGTGCACCCGCCAGTCGATCTTCGGGCCGGCCCACATGTACTTGAGGAAGAACATGATGAGTATCAGCATCGTGACGTAGCTCAGCATGAGGGCCAGGTGCATCACCCACGGGCGCTTGCGCTCGCATTTGGCGTAGCGCTTCTGGGTGATGAAGTGCAGCGGGAACTGGTACACCGACTTGAGGTAGGCCATGGGCGACAGTTTCATCGTGCGGCCCTTGCCCAGGGTCTCCTTGCCGAGGGTGAACCACCACATCCGGACCATGTTGGGGATGAGGAAGGCCAGCAGGACGGCGGCCATGCACCAGTCGAAGATGTGGACGCTGTGCGCCGGCAGGAAGGCGTTCTCGCCGGTGTACTCGTTGATGTTGCCGGTGAAGACGCCCACCAGCGTGAAGCCTATCGCCGTCAGGACGGCGACCAGGATCACCATGAGGAGCTCCACCGTGGGCTTGCGGTAGAACAGCCGGCTGATGCCGGTGAAGTCGTAGCGCGACGTCAACCAGCGGCGCAGGCTCATCATGGTCTCGCCCGGGGACGCGTCCCGCGGGCAGTAGGTGGAGCACTCACCGCAGTAGTAGCAGAGCCACGGCTCCAGGCCGCCCTTGAGCTTGTCCTCCATGCCCAGCTGCAGGGCGCGCATGGAACGGCGGGGGAAGTTCTCGTGTTCCTCGGCGAGGGAGCAGACGGCGGTGCAGTTGCCGCAGTTGAAGCACTTCTGCACCGATTCGGCCCCGTAGGGACCGAGCTCCTCGACGAGTTCCGGGTTCACTCGGGTGCTCATGCGTTCTCTCTCTCGATCGCCTCGTAGACGTAGTAGCCCTCGTCGTTGACTTCTTTGTCCTCGCGCAGCCAGCCGTATTTGCGCAGGCCCATCACCCAGTAGGTCACCTCGGCCGTCGGCGCGCCGAGGCCTTCCGCGATCTCGGGGATGGTCTTGCCGCCGTCTTCAAGGAGCCTGAGGATGCGGGCCCGCATGAGCTGCTCCTCGCGGATGATCTCGCGGACGGGGCGGGGCGCCGGGGCGCCGGTCGCCGGGGTGTGCTCGGCGGCACTCATCCGATCACCTCCTGCGTCACGCATCCAGGCAGGCCCGGCTCGGCGAGCATGCCGTCGATCATGGCCCGGATCTGGGCGTCGGTGTAGCCCTCGAGGTCGATGGCGTTCACCGGGCAGACCGGGATGCAGCCGCCACAGCCTTTGCAGGCGGTCTTGTCGATCGTGGCGACCTTCTTGACCGCGCCGTCGGCGCCGGTCACTTCTATCTCCTGCGGAGCGCCGTACGGGCAGACCTCGTCACAGGCCCCGCACCAGGTGCAGAGGCTCTGGTCGACCATGGCCACCAGCGGGTCGAGCTCGGCGAAGCCACGCTTGAGGATGGAGGCGCTCTGGGTCACCGCCGCCAGGCCCGACGCCACCGCTTCCGCGGAATTCATCGGCTGCTGGCAGGTGCCGCAGATGTACACGCCGTCCACGACCGTCTCGACCGGGCGCAGTTTGGGATGGATCTCGTTGAAGAAGCCGCTCTTGCCGATGGGCAGCTTGAGGGCTTTGGTCAGTTCCTCGTTCTCTCGCGGCACCATGGCCGTGACGAGCACCACGAGGTCGGCCGGGATCTCGATCTCGGCGCGCTCGGCCAAGACGTCCTTGGTCGTCACCAGGAGGCGGCCGGACTTCTGGTCGCGCGTCACCACCGGCGGTTCGTCGTCCGGCACCTTGAGGTACACGGAGCCCTTGTTGAGCGACTCGTCGTAGAGCTTCTCGTACTTGCCGTAGGTGCGGACATCGCGGTGCAGGTGGTACTGGTGGGTGTGCCCGCCCAGCGCCGCCACCTCGAGGGAAGCGTGTACCGTGGCCGTGCAGCAGTACCGCGAGCAGTACTCGTGGCCACCCTCGACCTCATACGGGTCCTGGCGGCTGCCCACGCAGTAGATGTAAGCGATGTTCTTCACCGGCTTGCCGTTGTAGGTGAGCGGGCCGGTGGCACCGTCCAGCATCTTCTTGAAGTCGGGAAGGGTGATGACACCGTCCAACCCGTAGCCCAACTCGTCCTCGGCCACCGGGTAGGCGGCGAAGCCGGTCGCAACCACGATGGAGCCGGCGTTTACCGTGATGGTCTCAGGGGCCTTGCCGCCGCCGGGCTGCACCCGCACGTCGACTTGGTAGTTGCCGAAGCTGCCGGCCTTGCCGGTGACCTCGGCATTGGTGAACACCGTGATGTCGGGGTTGCTGCGCACCTTGGCTTCGAGGTCCTTGACCATCGCCCGACCGTTCTTGCCGTACGGGTACATCTCGCCGAAGCCGGCGGCCCAGCCGCCGAGTTGCGCTTCCTTCTCCACCAGGAACGCCGAGATGCCTATGCCGGCCAGGCCCAGGGCGGCCCGTAGACCGGCCACGCCGCCGCCGATGACCACCGCTTTGGGCACCGTCTCCACGACGATGGGCTCGAGCGGCACCGTCAGACGAGTGCGGCCCACGCCGGCCTTCACCAGCCTCTTGGCCTTTTCGGTGGCGCCGGTCTTGTCGTCGGTGTGGGTCCAGGAGCACTGCTCGCGGACGTTCACCTGCGTGTACTGGAAGGGGCTGAGGCCCGCGCGCCGCGCCACGTCACGGAAGGTGTACGTGTGCAGTTTGGGGGAGCAGGACGCCACCACGATGCCGTCGAGGCCCTGTTCCTGGATGTCCTGGATGATCTCCTGCTGGGTGGCGTCGGAGCAGGTGAACATGGCGGTCTTCGCCACGATGACCTCGGGGTCGCCCTCGAGTTCCTTCACCACGCTGTCCACGTCCACGTAGTCGGAGATGTTGCCGCCGCAGTGGCACACATAGACGCCGATGCGGCGCTTGCCGTTGTCGCCGGCGCCGGGGGTGGTGGCGGCGCCGCCCGGAGCGGTCCCGTTCGCAGCCGTCATCTCGTCACCTCCGCGACTTCCGGGGCTCGGTCGCCGGCCGCTTTGGCGCCGCCGTTCGCCGCCCGGTTGCTCTCGATGTGCGCGGCGGCCTGCGAAGCAGCGCCGCCCGAGTGCAGGATGGAGTCGGGGATGTCCTTGACGCCCGAGGCCGCACCCGCGACGAACACGCCCGGGATGTTGGTGGCGCCGGGGTCCATGTCCTCGTCGCGCTCGCCCACCCAGCCGTACTCGTCCAGTTTCAGCAGGCCGTCGGCGAAGAGGTGAGCGGCTTCATCGTTCGGCCGCACGCCCACCGCGAGCACCACCATGTCGTGCTCGGTCTCGGTGAGGGTGCCGGACTCGATGTCCTCATACTTGAGGATGAGGTTGCCGCCCTCCTTCTCCGTGACCGCAGCCACGCGGCCCTTCACGAAGTTGGCGCCCATGGCCTTCGCCTGCTCGAAGAACTCGTTGTAGCCCTTGCTGGGGGTCCGGATGTCCATGTAGTAGACGGTCACGTCCGCCAGCGGGAGCGCGCCCATGATCAGCTGGTTGTGCTTGATGGAGTACATGCAGCAGATCCGGGAGCACATCGGGGCGTCGAGGGTCTCGTCGCGGGAGCCGGTGCACAGGATGAACGCGATGCTGTCCGGCACCTTGCCGTCGCCCGGGCGGAGCACCGAGTTGAACGGGCGGGTGGGGGCCAGCAGGCGGTCCATCTGCATGCCGGTGATGACGTTCTTGTACTTGCCGTAGCCGTACTGCGGCTTGAGGTCGGCGGGGAAGAGGGTGTAGCCGGTGGCCAGCACCACGGTGTCCACGTCGATGTCGAGTTCCTGGTCCTTCATGTTCAGGTCGATGCAGTCGGCCGGGCAGACGTCCACGCAGGAGTTGCACTGGGAGCAAACGCCGCAGTCGAGGCAGCGGCCGGTGCAACTGAGGATCTCGTCCTCGGTGAGGGTCTCCTCGTCGGGATAGAACTCGCCGGGAGCCAGGCGCACTACTTCGCGTGCCCGCTTGGGCTGGATCTCGCGGTAGGTGGTCTGGCGGCCGATGACGCCCTGCTTGTCCACCATGGGGAGCGGGGTGTCCAGGTCGTAGGAGTCGAGCGGCAGGTCCTGCATCCAACGGTCCATGAAGTAGGCGGCGCGGCGGCCGAGGCCGGCCGCGTTCGTGATCATGGTCGGGCCCGCCACGACGTCGCCGGCGGCGAATACGTACGGGATCTCGGTCTGCATGGTGTCGCTGCCCACGACGATGGTGCCGGACGGGTTGATCGGCAGGCCGAACTCGCCCGACTCGGGCCGCATGCCGGCCGCGACGATCACCAGGTCGCACTCGATGGGAGCAAGCTTCTTGTCGGAGTATTTGGGGCTGAAGCGGCCGGTCTCGTCGAAGACCGACACGCAGCGCATCGGGACGACGGTCTTGACGGCGCCGTCACCCTCGAAGTTGCGCACGCCGCACTCGTGCCGGAAGGTGATGCCCTCCAGCTTGGCTTCTTTGATCTCGTGTTCGTGGGCCGGCATCTGCTGGAGGGACTCGAGGCTGAGCACCTGGACCGAGGCGGCCCCCAGGCGGAGGGCGGTGCGGGCGGCGTCCATGGAGACGTTGCCGCCCCCGATGACCACTACGCGCTTGCCGTCCACCTCGAGCGGTTCGCCCAGTTTGGCGGCCCGGAGGAACTCCGTAGCCCGGGTGATCCCTTTGAGATCTTCACCGGGGACCCGCAGCTTCGTGCCGAGATGGGTCCCGATGGCCACCAGGATGGCGTCGTACCCCTGAGCCTTGAGGGCCTCGAGGTCTTCCACCTTGGCGTTCGTCTGGATCTCGACACCCAGGTCGGTGACGTTGGCCACGTCCTGGTCCACCACCTCACCGGGAAGGCGGTAAGGCGGCAGAGCCAGGCGCAGCATGCCACCGGGAAGGGGGGCGGCTTCGAAGATCTTGACTTCGTATCCCTTGCGGGCGAGATGCCAGGCGGCGGTGAGGCCGGCCGGACCGGAACCGACGACCGCGACCTTCTTGCCGTTGGGCGAAGCCTTCTCAGGCGCCACCCGTGGTTCGGCGTAGTGCGTCTCCGCCAGGAACCGTTTGATCCTGCGGATGTTGACCGGCCCTTCGAGCAGCCCGCGGGTGCACTCCTCTTCACAGGGGGCGTAGCAGGCGCGGCCCAGGCTGCCCACCAGCGGGGTGGCGTCGGCCACGAGCTGGAAGGCCTTCTCGTATTCGCCGGCACGGGTGAGCGCCACGTATCCGTGGGCTTTGATGCCCGCCGGGCAGGTGTAGGTGCAGGGCGAGGTGCCCTCCCTCTGGATGACCGCCTTCTTCGGCACCGCCTGCGGGAAGGCGATGTACGCCGCCCGCCGCGACACCATGTCGGCGTTGAACTCGTCGGGCACGGCGACCTTGCAGGTCATCTCGCACTGGCGGCAGCCGGTGCAGGCCTGCTGGTCCACGAACCGGGCCTTCTGCTTGACCTTCACCTTGAAGCCCCGGCCGTTCTGCTGCACGTTCTCCACCTCGGCATACGTGAGCACGTCGAGGTTGGGATGGTGGATGGTGGCGCCCATCTTGGGCGTGGAGATGCAGCTGGCGCAGTCGAGGGTGGGGAAGACCTTGCTCAGCAGGATCATCTTCCCGCCGACGCTGCCCTCCTTCTCCACGACGAGCACCTTGTACCCCATGTCGCCCAGTTTGAGGGCTGATTCCATGCCGCTGATGCCGCTGCCGATCACCAGAGCGTCGTACTTCTTCTTGGTCTCGCTGCCGGCGCTCATGCGGCACGCTCCTCGGTGGACGGGCCGAGATCGGCGAGTGCCGCGGAGAACTCGGCCATGTGGTTCACGAACGGGTCGGCGCACACCGAACAGATGGCTGCCATCCGGACCCGGCGGGGCTCGTAGCCCTTCTCCTTGAGCATCTCCTGCGCCCGGCTGACGATGTGCGAGCTGAGCTCGGCACAGTTGGGCAGGAAGGCGCACTCCTCTCCGTCCGTGGCGACGAAGACGCCATCGAAGCCCTGTTCGATGGCGTAGGTGATCCAATCCGGCCTGATCCCGCTCGTGCAGGGCAGGCTTATCACCATGACGGTGGGCGAGTAGTGGAGGTGCGAACTACCCGCCAGGTCGATACCCGGATCGGAGATGGTGTGCGTCGAAAAGACCAGGATCTTCGGGGCGAACCCCCCTGTTGCGGTCACGGCCGGTCCTTTTCGGTAGGTGCTTGCGACGCTTGGCGGCGGCTACTTGAGCTTCTTGACGAAGAGCTTCATGTAGCCGGGCTCTTCGACGTGGCCGAGATAGTCGTGGCCGAGCTTCTTGGACCAGGCGGGCAGGTCCTTGAGGGTGCCGGAGTCAGTGGCGAGCACTTCCATGATCTGGCCGACCTTGACCTCAGCCATGCCTTTTTTGGCGGCCAGGATGGGGCCGGGGCACGAGGTGCCGCGCGCGTCTACGACTTTGTCGCCCTTGAGTGTGGAAAGGTCCATTTCTTTTCTCCCTTTCTGGGGGGTTGGTCACTGGGTCCGTTGCTTATGCTTCAACCGATGGCGGGTTCGGAAGACCCGCCCGGCTGTTACCAGAATCGTGGTCGCCGTCGACGGCGCTGTAATAGACGGACAGGGCAGCCACGGGGTCGAACAGCCCGGCGGCCGCGTGGAGCGCCGTTCCCTCAGCTTGGTGCTCTTCGAGCAGGGCCTCGCGCATGAGGCCGCAGGCCTCCATGAACTTGGGGTTGGCGATGGAGTAGTAGACGGTCTGGCCCTCTTTGCGGGGCCGGACGAGGAGTGCCTGGCGCAGGATCCGCAGGTGCTGGGAGGCGTTGTGCACGGTGATGCCGAGATCGTCGGCGATGTCGCTCACCCGGCGCTCGCCTTCCTTGAGGCCGTACATGATGGCCAGCCGGTGCTCGCTGGAGAGAGCCTGGCATACCGCCGCGTGCATCTTGAAGAGGGGGCGCATATCCACCGGGGCGACTCCTGCTCGAAAACCTTAGTGACTTGCTGCGCATTTGCTCTATCGCGTATTTGCAGGATTGAGGATATACATAGATATTCGGGCTGTCAACCATTTAAAGGAGCGATAGGGAAGTCTTAGCGGCGTCTTAGGGGCGTCTCAAGGCAAAAGGAAGGGCCGGATGACTCAGTCCGGCCCTTCTTAGCTGTCCATGGTGCGGCGCCTGCCGGCGCCGCCGCACGTCCGGCGGCTAGATGAAGATGATCTGCGCCCCTTCGGTCATGTCGATGAAGTCCGCGGCGGTCACGCCTGAGACCACTCCGTCGATGAAGTCCCCCTGGCCGAGGCCCATCATGTCGCAGGTCATCTTGCAGGCGTACATCTTGGCGCCGCCGTCCTGCATCATCTCGAGGTACTCGCGCACCGGAGGCGCGCCGACCGCGGCGATCTTCTTGCGCATCATCCAGGTGGCGAAGCGGGTCATGCCCGGGATGATGCCCATGAGGTTGGGGATGCCCCAGTTCTTGGGCATCGGCATCATCATGCTCATCTTCATGCTGGTGTTGGCCACCGGGGCCAACTGCAACTTGTCGATGCGGTGTTTGGTGACCATGTCCAGGCCCCAGAAGGTGAAGAAGAGGCTCACGTCCACCCCGTTGCCGAGGGCGGCCCAGCCCATGACCAGGGCAGGGTAGGCCATGTCCAAGTCACCCTTGGAGCAGATGAACGCTATGTGGCGGGGAGTCTCGTCGGCCATTTTCGGTGTCCCTCCAATATTTCGTGCGTGTGCGGCGGGTGTGCCTGAGGTGACGGTGGCGGCTAGACGCAGCCCTCGGGTTTGCCGAGGCCGGAGACCCGCGCGACCTTTTTCGCGGGGCCCTTGGGGAACAGCGCGAAGAGCTCCTTGGTGTTGACTCCGGTGCCGGTGGTGATCTGACGCAGGGTCGGCGACTTCCAGTTGGCGTTCTTGGCCTGGTCGCGCGCCCAGTCGATAACCTTCCAGTGATTGTCGGTGAGTTCGGGGATACCCTCCTCCACGGCGATCGCCGCGGCGATGTCCTTGTTCCACTCGGTCGCGTCGGTCATGAAACCTTCGTCGTTGACCTGCACTTCTTTGCCTGCGATGACCCGGGTAGCCATTCGGCCGTTCCTCCTGATCGTGGGTTTCTCGGTCTTGTTCCGTCCGTCACTCGGCCCGATACTCGGCCGCCGGTCCGGCCGCACCGGCCTGGCGTGCCGCGGACTGCTCGCCGACGGCTCCGAGCATCCTCATGGCCACAGCGAGACCCCTGCGGACGTCAGGGTCGCGCATCTGCCCGAGCAGGGAGCGCAGCGAGGTCGACTCGACCGGCTGGCACAGCCCTTTGAACGCGGAGATCACGACCACCGCGTTGTCGGCCAGGCAGTCGAGGTCTTCCGGGGTCAGGGACGCGGCCACGCGGTCTATCGCGCGCGCGCCTCCCTTGGCCAGGGCGAAGTAACCCCGCCGTTCGGCCGTCTCCAGTTGGTCCGAGGCCTTCTCCACCATATCGTTGGCGAGCGGCCCCATCGTGGCCGCGAGGTCGAGGAGGCTGTCGACCTGGTCGAACAGCTTCTCGATGGTGCGGCCGCTCCGCATGATCCGCTTGGTGACCCGCAGGATGTCCGACAGGTCGATGTACTCCTGGATCTCGGCCAGCTGGTCGGTCACCAGGTTGATGGCGTCGTTCGCGATGGGCAGGGCGTCGTGCATCAGCTCGGAACGCTCGCGCTGGCGGCGGGCCGTCTCCTGGGCCTGTTCGATCAGGTAGCTCACCTGGACCGACAGTACGTCGAGCTTCTGGTTGAGCGCGGCGAGGTCGGCGGTGTCGCCGGCGGGCGGCGCGGCTGCGCGTGCCGCCGCGCCCGTGGTGTCAGGTAGCTGGTCCATCACGCCACCATCACTTCGGGTATTTGCCGGACATGCTCATGAGCGCCGGCACCGGCATCTCGCGGCCCTTGAGCAGGATGTTCCAGTACATCCACCGGAACATCATCTTGCCCCAGTGGTTCATCTCCGATTCCTGCAGCAGCGCGAACGGCCCGATGCCCGGGAGCGGATAGCGTCCGGGGAGCGGCTCCACATCGTAGTTGAAGTCGATCAGCAGGCCCTTGCCGAAGCCCGACTCGATGAAGCAGTTGGTGTGGCCGTCGTAGGGCGGGTTCGTCTCCAGGCCGTCCAGGTACCGCAGGAAGTTCTCGGCGAAGCAGTCGACGGCGAAGTGGGCGCCCGACCCGCTCTTGGACGTGGGCAGCGACGCCGCATCCCCGAGCACGAAGATGTTGTCGTGCTCCTTGGACAGGAAGCTGTGCTTGTCCACCGGGACGTAGTTGAGCTCGTCGCCCATCCCCGAGCGGGCCAGCAGTTCGTCGCCCTTGTTGAGCGGCACGGTGACCAGAAGGTCGTATTCCAGGTCGGTCTCGTCGTAGTGGACCAGCTTCTTGGCGTCCTGGTCCACGTGCTCCACCAGGAAATCCGGTACCACCTTGATGCCCTTGCCCTCCAGGATGTCACCCAGATACTTGGAGGCGATGGGCTTGGTGAACGCGCCCGGGAGCGGCGTGGCGTATATCAGCTCCACCTTGTCGCGGATGCCCTGCTCGTGGAAGAACCAGTCTGCCAGCATGATGAACTCGAGCGGCGCGACCGGGCACTTGATGGGGTTCTCGACGACGTTCAGCACCAGCCGGCCGCCCTGCCAGGTGCGCAGGTGCTTGGCGAGGGCCTGCGCGCCCGTGAGGCTGTAGAAGTCATAGATGGACCGGTGCCACTCGGGCCCTTCCAGCCCGGGGGTCTCCTCAGGGTGTATGTCGGTGCCGGTGGCCACCACGAGGACGTCGTAGTGGAGGATGGCGCCGTCCATGAGCTTGACCTGGTTCTTGTCCGGCTCTATGACGTCCGCCTGGGCCTTGATCATCTCCACCCCGGCGGGGATGAAGTCCCGCCTGGGCTTGAGCACGTCGTTCTTGCTGTACATCCCGAACGGGATGAAGAGGAACCCCGGCTGGTAGTAGTGGGTCTCGACCGGGTCGACGATGGTGATCTTCCATTCGTCGATATCGAGGATCCGCCGGAGACGGTTCACGACCATGGTCCCCGCCGTTCCGGCGCCGATGACGAGCAGCCTTTTCATCTACCGCGGACCCCCTATCTGTCGGACCGCCTGCCGGCGGTCGTTACTCGTCTGCCGGGACCCCCGCTGCCTCCAGAGATTCCAGGTACCCCGCCGCCCACCTGAGCGACTCGCCGGCCGCCTGATGCTCTTCTATGAGCCCCTGGCGCATGAGCCCGCACGCGTCCATGAACTTCGGGTTGGCGATGGAGTAATAGACCGTCTGGCCCTCTTTGCGCGGGCGGACCAGGAAGGCCTGGCGCAACACGCGGAGGTGCTGGGACACGTTGTGCACCGATATGCCCACCTCTTCGGCGATGTCGCTCACGCGCTTCTCGCTCTCCTTGAGGCTGTACATGATGGCCAAGCGGTGTTCGCTGGCCAAGGCTTGGCACACGGTGGCGTGCATCTTGAAGAGGGGGCGGATATCCAGGGGCTGTTCTTCAGCGCTCACCAAGCCTCATCCCCGGTATTCGCGGTCAGGTAGTTGCATGTTTAATGATATGAGTCTTCTACTCGCCTATCAACTGGGCTGCTCGTTATCCGAATGGTCAAATATGAACCTACTCAACTAACCATTTGACAAACCGTCGAATCGTTCTTTAGTCTGGGTCGAATCACGGCTATGCAGACCAGTTATGCATGCCGGATGCCCTGCAGGGGTGCAGGGGGGAATCACCGTTCGAGTGGAAGGGGTGCTTCGTGCCAGGTAAGAAGATCAAGGTCTGGTGGTTGCTGGCCGCGCTCGTCGTCGTCCTGATCCTGTCTGTCACCGGGGTCGCGACGGCCATGCCGGCCGAGGACGGGGCCAAGACGCTGAAGTCCGCGCGCGTGGACTACAGGCCCGACCCGCTCAGCCAGAAACAGTTCTCGCTCAAGCAGACCGCCATGGACTACAAGTTCCACGGCAAGATCAAAGGTGACGTCGTCGAGATCAGCGACGGAGAATGGGTGAACCTCGCCAACGAGGGCACCGCCCGGGTCTGGACGCTCCTCACCGACTTCACGGATCTGTTCCACAACACATCAACGGAGCCCGACCGGACCGTCGACAACACGACCATCTGGGAGAACTTCGACAAGGCGTACTACGAGGACATCCTCTACAACACCACGCCTGGCGCCGTCTCGATGTACAACTACTTCAAGGAGCAGTCCTCCGGCAAGTTCCTGGTCGACGGCGACGTCACCGACTGGACTCAGCTGCCCTACGGCTACAAGCACTACGACGACGGCAGCGGCGACGTGGACACCTCGGCCAACGTCTGGCTGCTTCTCCAGGACGGGCTGGATCAGTGGTACCAGGACCAGATCGACGACGGCAAGACCACCGCTGAGATCAACGCCTATCTGGCCACGTTCGATGTCTACGACCGGTACGATTTCGACGGAGACCACATCTACAACGAGCCGGACGGCTATATCGACCACTTCCAGGCCGTCCACGCCGGCGACGGGGAAGAGGGCAACGGCGGCCCCGACGCGATCTGGAGCCATAGCTGGTACGCCTACTACGCCAACATCGGCAAAACGGGTCCCGCCTTCAACGAGATGGGCGGCGTCCAGATCGGCGACAGCGACTTCTGGGTAGGCAAATACACCATCCAGCCCGAGATGGGCGGCCTCGGTGTGTTCGCGCACGAGTTCACGCACGACCTCGGCATCCCGGACCTCTACGACTACAACTACCGTGAGAACGACACGGGCTTCTGGACCCTCATGTCCTCCGGCTCCTGGCTGAGCGACGGCACCCATGACCTCGGCTCCAAGCCGAACGGTCTCGGCGCCTGGGAGAAGCTCATGCTCGGCTGGATCAACACGGATGATGGGACCGCAGCGTTTATCGGTGCCGGTGATACCGCTCAGTACGTACTCGGCCCGAGCTCGCACGCCAGCACCGGCAAACAAGCCGTCGTGGTGGTGCTCCCGGACAAGACCGTCAACGAGTACATCGGCGCTCCGTATGCCGGCACGAAGTTCTTCTTCAGCGGTTCCGCCGACAACCTCAACAACAAGATGTACAAGGAGTTCACCCTCCCGGCTGGTTCGCCCCAGCTGTCCGCGATGGTGAACTACGGTATCGAGGTCGGCTACGACTATGCCACCGTGGTCGTCTCCACGGACGGCGGCACGACCTGGACCGCCATCCCCAGCAACCTCACCAACTCGAGCGTCGAGACCACGGGTGGCATCGACGGCTTCTCGAGCGGTTGGGTCCCGCTGACCGCCGATCTGTCCGCCTACGCGGGCCAGACGCTGCTCGTCGGCTTCCAGTACGTCACCGATGGCGGCGTCTCTGAGAAGGGCTTCCTGGCGGACGACGTGACCGTCGGCGACAGCCCTGTCGACGGTGCCGAGACCGACACCGGATGGACCATGCGCGGGTTCCGAATCACCAGCGGCTCGGAAACGAAGGACTACCACCATTACTACATCGCCGAGAACAAGACCTACACCGGTTTCGACTCGGTGCTGCAGGTGGGCCCGTACAACTTCGGCTTCCTGAACAACCCGGCCCTGGGCAACTGGGTGGAGCACTTCTCGCTCCAGGACGGCATGCTCATCAGCTACTACGACACCCAGTACCCGGACAACAACACCAACCTGAGCCGTCCGGGCACGGGCATGCTGCTCTACGTCGACGCTCATCCGCAGGCGCTCAAACGCCCCGATGGCAAGCCGTGGCGCAGCCGCGTCCAGTCCTACGATGCGACCTTCTCCATCGCGCCGACCGATCCCATCACCCTGCACATCTTCAGCAAGGTGTCCAAGATCCAGAGCCTCGCCGGTGTGCGGGAGTTCAACGACCTCAAGACCTATTACGACAGCAAGGCCCCGTGGAACAGCGTGAAAGTGCCGCACACCGGCACCAAGATCAGCATCACCGGGTCGAGCAAGAGCGGTCTGTACCTGCAGATCCTCGTGAGCGTGCCCAAGAACCCCGCTCAGTAGTCACACCGTCCGGCCTGCCGGACACAGGGTATGCAAAGGGCCCCCGGGCGTTCCGCCCGGGGGCCCTTCTTCTTTCCCTACGACCGCCGGCGCGGCGCCGCCCCGTCCACGCCGGCACCAGCGCCGCCCGGGTGGCTGCGGCTGTCGCCTTTCGGCGCCGGGGCGCCCGGTTGCGGGCCGGCCTTCGCTCTAGATATCCCCGCCGGTCTTGAGCAGCGCGGCCTCGGCGGTCTCCTGCTGGGCCGCGGCCGCCAGCGCCGCTTCGTCCATGGCGATGCGCGCCGCGCAGCGCTGCTTCACCGGGTTGAGGCCCATCGTCACGAAGACGTTGCCCAGCGCGAACGCGCAGCCGATGTAGAAGGGGATCTGGTAGCCCGTGAAGTTCAGGATGTAGCCCGCCACCACCGGCACCACCAGGGCCGTGGCGTGGAGCAGGGTCACGCCCATCGAAAGGCTGGAGGAGACATCCTCCGGCGGCGCGATCTTGCGCAGGTACACGGCCGCGCCCACGTACGAGAACGGGGAGATCACCCCGTAGACCAGATAGAAGAAGCAGGCCAGCCACCAATGCCCGGACAGCGCGTAGCCGCCCAGGGCGATGACGTACAGGATGTTGATATACGAGAGCGACCGCCGTTCGCCCTGTTTGTCGATGAACTTGCCGATCCACGAGTACGTCATCATGGCCACGAAGGTAACGACGATCAGCAGCAGCGACACCTGCGGCACCTCGAACTTGAAGCGTGTCACCAGCACGTACAGGCCGAAGGAGAAGAAGATCTGCTGCCGGCCGCCGTCCAGGAGGTTGAGCCAGTAGTAGTACTTGTAGGCGCGGCGGAAGACGATGCGCTCCCGCTTGGGCGCCACCTCCCGCACCTCCCCGTTCACGAGATGGGGGAAGCGGATGATGGCGAACGCTCCGAGGATCGACACCAGGCCGAGGATGAGGAACGTCGGCTTGAAGGACAACCAGTGGAACTGGAACAGGAAGTAGATGAGCACGTAGGCGACAAGCGTCCCGGCCTGCCCGAAGGCGGCGATACGGCCGAGGACGGTCCCGCTCTTGTCCTGGGTCGTCAGGCTGAGACCGAGGGAATACTGGGTCTGCAGGATGGTGTGGAGCCCGAAACTGGTCATCAGCACCCAGGGGATGAGGTTGACGAAGCCCGTCGCCACGTCGAACAGGCCGAAGCCCAACCCCATGATGATGAGCGCCCCGGCGGTCAGCCACTGCAGGGAGATGCGGTAGAGCAGCGCCATCAGCAGGATCAGGATGAGCCCGCCCACCTCGCGGATGGCGGTGAAATAGCCGAACTCCGGCCCCGAGAAGGCCAGCACCTCTTTGAGGTAGTTCGTGACGATGTTGCCCTGGGCGTTCGAAGCGAAGCCATAGCACGCGGTCATGACGGCCAGCATGATGAAGCCCCGCCCCGCGGGCGAGCGCCAGTCGATGCGCAAGGGAATCCCCCAATACCTGGATAGCGAAAAGGAAGTGGCTGCCATTCTACTATCTATTGAGCGGTCGCTCGATACGCGTTTGCCTCCCGGCGCGCGCCGCTGTAACTTCATCAGGTGCCATCACGAGCCTCACAGACCATCACCCGCCGCGACTCGGCCACAGCAGTCATGCTCGTGGTCGTGGTGGGGCTGCTCATGCAGGCGGGGTCGGCTGTGGCCGTGCTGGTGATCAAGGATGTCGGCGTCGTAGAGGCGCTCTGGCTGCGGACCGCCCTAGCGGCAATCATGCTGGCCATCGCCCGGCCGAAGCTCCTGCGGCTGCCCGGCAAGGGCGAGCGCCTGCCCATCTTGCTGCTCACCGTCAGCCTGCTGGCCATGAACTTCGCCTTCTACGAGGCCATCAGCCGGGCGCCGGTGGGCATCGTGGTGGCCATCGAGTTCCTGGGGCCGCTGGGGGTCGCCGTGGCAGGGTCGCGGCGTCTGCTCGACGGGCTGTGGGTGGTCCTGGCGGCGGTCGGCATAGGGCTGCTGGCCGAGCCGGGCGGGGCGACCACCTGGCTGGGCATCGTCTTCGCGCTGGTCGCCGGCGCGTGCTGGGCGGCGTTCATCCTCTCGGCGAAGCGGGCAACCCGGCATGTCGGCTCGCTCCGGGCCACCATCCTCATGCTCGTCGGCTCGGCGATCGTGTTGACGCCCGTCTTCGGCGCCACCGGCGTGAAGGTGGCCGGGCACGGCAAGGCCCTGCTGCTCGGGCTCGCGGTGGCGGTGATGTCTTCGGCGCTGCCCTACGCCTTGGAGCTGGCCGCCATCAGACGGGTGCGCCCCTCCACCTACGGGGTCCTGCTCAGCATCGAGCCCGCCATAGCTGCGCTGTGGGGGTTCGTCATACTCTCGCAGCGGCTGGCCGTGCGGGAGTTGTTCGGCATCGTGGCGATCGTCCTGGCGGCCGCCGGCGCCGCGTGGACCAGCACCGCCGATCTGCCCAAGCCGCCCCGGCGCCGCGCCCCTGCGCCGCCTCCTGAGGCGCCCGAGCCGCTGCCCACCAACGAGACTCCCCCTTCAGAAAGAGAGACCGCTTCCTCATGACCGCCTCGCCATCCACAGACCGCCGCAGCATGCCCTTGGCCATCCTGGCCATGGCCCTCCAGAGCATCTTCCTCGGCTACAACTGGGTGGTCATGAAGCAAGGTCTCCACTACTCCGACCCCTGGCCGTTCACGGCGCTCCGCACCGGCCTGGGGGCGGTGGCGCTGTTCATCGTGCTCGTCATCCTGCGCCGGCCCCTGAAGCCCCGCCAGGTCGGTATCACCATCCTGCTCGGACTCCTCCAGACGACCGGGATGATCGGCCTGCTCATGTGGGCGCTGCAGAGCGGCGCTGCCGGGAGGGTGTCCGCCCTCGTCTACACCATGCCCTTCTGGGCGATGATCCTCGGCTGGGCGCTGCTCGGCGAGCGCATCAAAGGGCTCGCCTGGCTGGCGGTGGCGTTCTCACTGGCGGGGTTGGTGCTGGTCCTCGACCCGGCGCATCTGGGCGGGACGCTGCAGAGCAAGCTGCTGGCCCTGGGCTCCGGCTTCTGCTGGGCTCTCAGCGCCATCGTCGTCAAGAAGATCCGAGCGCGGGGCCCGACGGACATCATCAACCTCACCGCCTGGCAGATGCTCTACGGCAGCATCCCGATCATCATCATCGCGGTGTTCGCGCACACCCGGTCCATCGAGTGGACGGGCGCCTTCATCGGCGCGCTGGCCTACAACGTCATCCCGGCCACTGCGCTCGCTTGGGCGCTCTGGCTCTACGTTCTTCAGAAGCTGCCCACCGGGGTGGCCGGCATCAGCACCCTGGCCACCCCGGTGATCGGGATCGGTGCGGCGGCGCTGGTGTTGCACGAACGGGTCACCGGGATGGAGGCGGCCGGCATGGCCTGCATCATCGCGGCGTTGCTGGTGCTGGCCGTGCAGGGGTTGCTCACGCTGAGGCGCCCGCGGCCCGCGGCGCAGCCGGTCACCGTGTCGGACCGGCCGCAGAAACGCTGACGCCGGCGCGGGCGGCGCAGTAGTCCGTCAGACCTTCCCCTGCTCCACCAGCCGGGCGAAGTGCTCGAACGTGCGGTCGTATGTCCGCTCCGCCTGCTCGGGAAAGGCGCACGCCGGCAACTCGCGGCTCTTGAGGTGATACGCGAGGCAGTCGCAGCACATGCCTTTGCGCGAACAACCGGGCCAGCTGCAGCTGCAGCGGGCGAGGTTGGCTTCTTTCTTGCATTCCATCGATAGGTCCCTTCGTGCTAGCCGCTGAGGCGTGGGCTGTGTCATCATCGCTCATGATGCAATCGCTGACCATCACCGATCTCGAGAAAGCGTCCGGGATCCCGCGCAGCACCATCTACTACTACGTGCGCGAGGGTCTGTTGCCCACTGCCCAGAAGGCTGCCGCCAGCCGGGCTCTCTACACCGACCGTCACCTGGCTCTGCTCCACGACATCAGCACGCTCAAGGAGCGCGGCGTCTCTCTGCAGGACATCAAGAAGCGTCTGGCTGCCGAGATCGAAGCGGCGGGCTCTACCGACGTCGACCTGGTGGCCGAGCAGAACGAGCAGACCCGGCAGGCCATCCTCGCCGCCGCCGCCCGCCTGTTCGTGCGCAAGGGATACAAGCGCACCCGCGTGGCCGACATCATCGCCGAGGTGGGCATCACGCCGCCGGTCTTCTACGGGCACTTCCCGTCCAAGCAGGAACTCTTCGTGGAGGCCTTCGAGGTCTTCGTGGGGTGGATGCGCAAGCTCCTCGAGGCCCGGTTGACCGCGGAGCCCGACCCCGGCGCCCGCGAACTGGCTCGGGTCCAGGGGTATCTGGGGGTGCAGACGCTCAGCCCCGATCTGATGGGGCTGGTGCGGTCGGAGGCTCTTCACGAGGATGAGGACGGCGCTTTGCGAAAAGCCGTTCAGCGCTCCTACAAGGGCATGACCCAGGACGTCCAAGAGGACCTCGCGGCGACGCGGCGCAAGCACGGCACCGAGCTGCCCGTGTCCGACGAGTTGGTGGCCTACGCCCTGCTCGGCGGCCTGGAGAACGTGGTCATGCGCGCATCCTGGGACGACAAGTACTCCCGCGCCGACGTCCTCTGGACCACGCTCTGCGGGTTCCTGGCCATGCAGGCCGTCTACTCCGGCCGCCTCGACCTCAGCGCCGAGTTCGAACGCTACGCCGCCGCCATCGCCGCCATCGCCGCCACGCCGCCGCCGGTGCCGCCGGACGCGCTGTCCTGAGCGGAGACTTTCTGCTACTCTAGGCTTCGTAACATCAAGGAATAGTCCTATAGTTACCGTTCGCTCACGCGACAGGTAGGAGGTGTTCGGTGCCCATCAAACTGACTGCGGTGTCTCGCCGCCGGCCGGGGCTCACCCGAGCGGAGTATTTCCGCTACATCGAGCATTACCACGGCACGGTCGCCCGTCTGGAGCGCTTCAAGATCGACAAGTACATCCAGAACCACGTGATCGACGGCGCCTTCGGCACGCTCGCCGACGACGACCATCAGAACAAGATCGCCGACCGTGACGGGGTCGTGGAGCTCTACTTCAGCGAGTTCCGCGATATGCTCGCCACCCTGGAGCCCGAAGGTGTCACCACCTCCCGCGCCAACCAGGACGGCCGCTTCTTCGCCAACGAGCGCACCAACGTCCTCTGCATGGCCGAGGAGACCGAGCTGCCCGTGGCCAACCCGCGGCCCAAGTTCAACCCCGGTCTGGGCGAGCCCGGAGTGGGCGGCCTCAAGGTCATGTACTTCATCATGCGGAAAGACGATGTCTATCCGAACGACTACTACAAGCTCTGGCAGAAGGCCCACGACGAAGCCATGGCCGCCTCGCCGTACGCGCAGGAGCAGATCCGCAAGATCGTCGTGAGCAAGCGCTCCCGGGTGAACGACAACGATGCCGCCGCGCGGGCCCACTTCAAGATGGTCGACCCGCCGGTGTACGACATGTTCGTGTCGTTCTGGGTGGACAGCATCGAGCAGGTGGGCGCGTTCCGGCAGTACGTGGCCGCCCTCCAGGAGAGCCCGTACGAGTTCGCCGACTGGTCGCAGTCGTTCTACCTGTACGTACGGACGGTCCGCATCATCGACGACGCCCCGCCGAAAGACTGACGGCGCAAGCCGATCGCGCGAAAGGTGACTTACATGATCACGCCTGATCTCAGCAAGCCCGAATGGGCCGCACAGAAGACCTACACGCAGAACCGGCTCGACAGCGTCATCAAGGCCATGCGGCCCGAACTGACCGAAGCGGAGAAGGCCCGCCCGTTCGCCAAGTACTACTACGACGAGATCCCGCAGCCGGACCCGGCCCATTACGCGAAGATGGACGACCCCATCGATCCGAGTGAGGCCTTCTATCCGGAGGACATCAACCGCCTGCTCGACGTCGACTGGCTGCGCCAGAGCACGGAGATCGGCTGGTGCGTCCTGCCGAACGGCGCCGGCTACATCTGCAACAGCATCCTGTATCCGGAGAGCACCCCGGAGATGATCGACTGGTGGTTCGCCTGGCACCCGCTGGAGGACCTGCGCTACCGCATCTGGTATCCGCCGCAGCACGCCGGCATCATGCTGAGCCCCATCGACCGGGCCCGCATCCTCGACCCGGGCGTCCCCATGAAAGAGAAGAACTGGGGCGTCGTCCACTACGTCACCGAGAACTGCGACTGCGGTTACGAGAACATCGACATCAACTTCCGCAACCCCGCCGACATGGGCTTCGACATGACCCGCTTCGACGACGTCATCGCGACGTTCGCCGGCGGCATGGGCTGGGCCGTCGCGGTGCAGAAGTGTGACGACTCCATCACGGCGCCGGCGCTCATGGTCCACGTCTTCTACAAGGAAGAGGGCGGCCTGCGGCACCGCACCCGGTTCTGGATGGGCTACCGCATCAACGAGCAGAACAAGCCCGAACTGTGCCTGCCGCCTCACGTGTCCGTGCCGGCCGCGGCCGTGCAGGGCCTGGCGCGCCACAACGTCAAGGAATACACGCGTTGGCGCGAGTTCCTGCCCCGGATCTACAAGGAACTGGGCGGGAGCCTGTACTGCTAGGACGACTTGTCGGGCGGCGCGATGCCGCTCAGTCACACGCCTGGACGACGGGGCGGGGCCGAAAGGTCTCGCCCCGTTCACGTCCGGCGCCTGCCGCCCCGCGCCTATTCGGCTCCGTGCGACTCCTGCAGGCTGGCCCGGATGTGCAGCGCCAGCGACCGGGCGGCGACGGCCAGCGGCCGCTCGTTTGAGTAGATGAGCTCCAGGTCCCGGGTGATGTGCTCCTTGAGCGGGAGCGCCACCAGTCCGGAGATGGACTCGGGCGACACGAACATCTTCGGGAGCAGGGAGACCCCCAGACCCTGGCGGACCAGCGCCTTGGACAGTTCCAGGTAGTTCGCCCGGTAGGGGACCTTCGGCTCGAACCCGGCGCGGCGGCAGGCGTCCATGAGCAGGTTGGACGTGTTCAGCTGGTGGCCGGGCAGCAGGAACGACTCCTCCGCCAGGTCCGCCAACGACACGATGCTCTCGCCCGCCAAGCGATGGTCTTCCCGCACCACCAGCATTATCTCCTCGGTGAACAGGTGCATCACGGCGGCCCGTGACGATCCCCAGGCGGTGACGATGGCGCAGTCGAGCTCGCCGTTGAACACTCCCTCCTCGAGCAGAGTGTCGTCCCGCTCGATGAGGTCCAGGTGGATCTTGGGGTAGGTCTTGATGAACGACGCCAGCACCGGGGACAGCAGATGGCCGAAAACTGTGCCCGTGGACCCCACCCTGACCCGGCTGGAGACCATCCCGGCATGCTCGCGCATCATGCGAGCGGCGTCATCCGCCCGGGCGACTATGGCTTTCGCGAGGGGAAGCAGGAGCTTGCCGTCGGGCGTACATTCCACGCGGCGGCCGTAGCGCTCGAACAGCCGGACACCCAGTTCGCCCTCTAAACGCGCGATTTGACGGCTTATGGCCGGCTGGGTAAGGTGTGCGAGCGATGCCGCCCTCGTGAAGCTGCGGACCTCGGCGACGGCGACGAATGATCTCAGTTGGTCAAGTTCCATTGCATAAGCGAGTGTAATGGAAAACCGGACCGATGCAAAGGGGCCGAGCGCTCGCTCATTAAGGAATATTGGGATTATAGTGCTACGCAGAGGCTGCCGGAGGATGACGCCTCGCTGTGGGAGTCGATGTGCCAGCCCGGGGGGCGGCTGAGGGTGAGACGGGAGGACGTTGATGAGCAAACAGGCCAGGGCCGCGGTCGTCTACGAGCCGGAGGGCAAGTTCGCCATCGAGGACATCGAACTCGACGACCTTCATTCAGGTGAGGCGTACGTCAAGATCGAGGCTGTCGGCGTCTGCCACACCGACATGAACATGCAGTTCCTGCTGGGCATGCCGGCGGTGGTGGGTCACGAGGGCACCGGCATCGTCGAGGAAGTCGCGCCCGGCGTGGACTACGTGAAACCCGGCGACCGGGTGATCATCTCCTGGCCCACCTGCGGCACGTGCCCCAAGTGCCTGGTCGGGCGGCTGGACCTCTGCGAGATGCAGTTCCCGCTCAACTTCGGCGGGCGGCGTGCTGACGGCACCCAGACCATCAAGCTGAAGGGCCGGCCCATCCACGGCTCGTACTTCCAGCAGTCTTCGTTCGCGACCCACGTGGTCGTGCCGGTGAGCAGCCTGGTCAAGGTCGCCGGCGACATCCCGGCCGAGGTCCGCGCGGCGATGCCCTGCGGCATCATGACCGGGGCTGGCTCGGTGATCAACGCCTTCGCGATGGGTCCCAAGGACGACGTGGTGGTGTTCGGCGCGGGCGCCGTGGGCCTCAGCGCCATCATGGCCGCCAAGGTGTCCGGGGTCTATCCGATCGTGGCGGTGGACATCCACCAGTCGCGGCTGGACCTGGCCAAGGAACTCGGCGCCAGCCACGCCTTCAACGCCCGGGAGGACGACGTCGTCGCCAAGCTCGCGGAGCTGAGGCCGACCGGCTTCCGCTACGCCATAGACACTTCCGCCAAGCAGAGCTCCATAACCACGGCCGTGCAGTGCCTGGGTAGCGGTGGGGTCTTCGGGGTGCTCGCGGTGCCCGAGCCGCAGGTGCCTGACTACTCGGTGGGCACGCTGGCGTTCCCGAAGGGCATCCGCCTGCAGTTCATCCTGGCCGGGTCGTCCACGCCGCGCCTGTTCATCCCGCAGATGTTGGAGTGGTACAAGAACGGCCGCTTCCCGGTGGACCGGCTGGTGCACACTTTCCCGTTCGAGCAGATCAACGAGGCGTGGGGCGAATCGGCGTCGGGGCGGGTCATCAAGCCGGTCCTGCTGATGGAGTAGGGGAGCCCGCAGGCGGCGCCCCGATGGGGAGGCGGCTTCGCCGGCGCGTTAGCTCCGCCGCGCCGCGGCCGGCTACGCCGCGGCGGCCGGTCGACCTATGCAATTGAGTAATACCGCTCACCACTGATGCAATCTGCGGCGCTCGGGCGCCGCCGTTGTCCCGCTGGGTCTATGATGGTGCTATCCCGTTCTCCCAGTGGCGGGTTTTGCATGCTGAATTCATTCGCCGGGGTCATAGCGAAAGGCGGTCAGTGGACGTGGAAGACATGAAACAGGACCTCATCGGAATCGTGGGGGCCGACAACGTCCTCGACGATCCGGTGATTACCGAAGCTTATGCGAAGGACGAGAGCTTCGTCCTTTCCATCAAGCCCAAGATGGTGGTCCGGCCGGGCGGCGAGGCCGAAGTGCAGGCTCTCGTGGCCTGGGCCAACAAGACCGCCACGCCGCTCGTCCCCGTGAGTTCCGGCGTCCCGCACTTCTACGGCGATACCGTGCCCAGCGTACCCGGCGCCGTGATAGTGGACCTCAGCCGCATGACCAGGATCCTGCGCGTCGACCGGCGCAACCGCATGGTGGTCGTGGAGCCGGGGGTCACCTACGCGCAGCTCCAGCCGGAACTCGCCAAAGAGGGCATGCGCATCACCCCACCGCTCTATCCGCGGGCCAACAAGTCGGTGGTCGGCAGCCTGCTCGAGCGGCAGCCTACCCTCATCACCCGCTACAACTACTCGCTCCCGGAGCCGCTCCGCAACTGTGGCGTGATCTGGGGCAGCGGGCAGCGGTTCTTCACCGGTGACGCGGGCTGGGGCCCGGCGGACCTGGAAGCCCAGTGGGCCTCCGGCGGCCGCCAGGTGGACCCGAAAGGTCCCGCGCAGACCGACTTCTACCGCCTGCTCACCGGCGCCGAGGGCTCGTACGGCATCGTCACCTGGGCGTCGGTCAAGTGCGAACTGCTCGCCGAGCCGCGCAAACTGCTCTTCGTCACCGCTCCCAAGCTGGACGACCTCGTCGACCTCACCTACCGGGTGGTCCGCATCCGGGTGGCGGATGAGATCTTCGTCGTGAACGGCGCCTATCTAGCCGCGTTGGTGGGCAAGGACGCCGCCGACGTCGCGGCGCTGAGCCTGTCGCTGCCCGCCTGGACCTTGGTGATGGGCGTGGGCGGCCGGGCGCTCTTCCCCGAGGACCGCATGGCTGTGGCCGAGAAGGACATCGCGGATGCGGTGGCGGCCTCCGGCAAGCAGCTGCTGCAGGCCATCCCCGGCCTGGCGACCTCCCGCGTGGAGGCGGCCGTGTTCGGGGAGTACGACGGGGCTGCGACCGCCGACGGCGCCGCACACTGGAAGCTCCGCGCCAAGGGGGGCGTGGCGGACATCCTGTTCCACACCCCGCTCGACAAGGCGGCCGGCTACCTGGCCACCATGCAGGACGCGGCCGTGGCGCACAAATACCCGGTGGGCGACATCGGGGTCTACCTGCAGCCGCAGCACCAGGGCGTGGCCTATCACATGGAGTTCAGCCTCCCGTACGCCAAGGACGACAAGGCCGAGGCCGCCAAGGCCCGCGCCCTGTACTCCGCGGCGAGCAAGAAGCTCATCGACGACGGCGCTTACTTCTCCCGTCCTTACGGCGAGTGGGCCGACCCGGTCTACAACCGGGATGCGGCCGGCCGCGACGCGCTGCGCACGGTCAAGAAGATCGTCGACCCCAACAACGTGCTCAACCCCAGCAAGCTCTGTTTCTAGAGCCTGCCGGGTGTTTGTGAACAGGAAAGAGGAGTAGCCGCGATGGCACTGGAAGATTATCGAGCCGACGCGATGCGGTGTAACCGCTGCTCGTACTGCAAGTGGATCCCGCAGGACCGCATCAAGAGCTGGGAGTTCGCCAAGGGCTGCCCCAGCGTGGATTACCGTCACTTCCACGCCTACTCGGGCGGGGGCCGGCTGGTGGCCGGGCTGTCGCTCACCGATGGGCGGAGCGAGATCACCGACGAACTGATCGACGTGGTGTTCGAATGTACGCTGTGCGGCAGCTGCGACGTGAGCTGCAAGGTGTGCCGCTACGACATGCACCCGCTGTCGGGGGCCAAAGAGTTCCGTCACTACCTGGTCGATAAGGGCGCGGTGCCGGCGGCGTACCCGGGCATCATCGCCAAGCTGCGCGACACCGGCAACATGGCCGGCGCCCCGCAGGCCAAGCGGGCCGACTGGGCTGAAGGTATGGGCATCAAAAAGCTCGGCGTCGACACCGACAAGGCCGAGGTGCTGTTCCACGCCGGTTGCCTCTACTCGTTCAACCCGGCGTTGCGGAACGTGGTGCAGTCGTCCGCCCGGGTGCTGGCCAAGGGCGGCCTGGACTTCGCCATCGACGGCGACGAGCGCTGCTGCGGCGGCAAGGCCTACGACATGGGCTACCGTGACGACTTCGCCGCGGCCGCCAAGGCCAACCTTGAGAAGTGGGCGGCCGCCGGTGTGAAGACCGTGGTCTCGCCGTGCGCCACCTGCTTCTGGACCTTCAAGCGCCTCTACCCGACGGTGGCCGGCGACGACTACGGGATCGAGATCCTGCACACCACGCAGGTGGCCGATCGCCTCATCAAAGAAGGCAAGCTCAAGCCCACCAAGCGGGTCCCGATGAAGGTCACGTACCAGGATCCCTGCCACCTCGGCCGCCAGGGCGAGGACTACGTCCCCTGGCACGGCGAGGAGAAGAAGATCTTTGGCCAGGCCGTCGTCTACGATCCGCCGCGGCCCCGCTACAACGGCGCCTTCGGCGTCTACGAGCCGCCGCGTGACGTGCTCAAGGCCATCCCGGGCGTGGAGCTCGTGGAGATGGAGCGCAACAAGGAAGCGGCCTGGTGCTGCGGAGGCGGCGGCGCCGTACCGCAGGCGTATCCAGACTTCGCCGACTTCACCGCGTCCAAGCGCCTCGACGAAGCCCAGTCCACGGGCGCCGAAGCCATCGCCACCGCGTGCTCCAGCTGCAACCGCATCCTGGGGAACGCCAAAGCGGCGGACGGCGGCACCATGAAGGCCATCGACGTGCTCGAGCTGCTCGAGCAGTCTCTGTAGGAAGGAGGGACCATGGCACTTTCGAACGAAGCATATGAAGCCCTCCAGGCGATCGTCGGCGAGCGGAACGTCACCCGCGACCCCGCCATCCTCGACGGATATGCCCTGCAGATGCTGGTGGAGCTCGTGCGGCCGAACTGCGGCCATTACATGCCGCGCGCCGGCGCCATCGTCATGCCCGGCAGCACCGAAGAGGTGCAGGCCATCGTCAAGGCGGCCAACAAGTACAACTTCGGCGTGAAGCCCCACGGCACCGGCTGGTACCACTGGGCCTCCCCGATGTACGACCCCGGTACGCGCTACGGCGACGAGAAGGACACCGTCCAGCTCGACATGCGCCGCATGAACTCCATCGAGATCGACGAGAAGAACGGCATCGCCATCGTGGGGCCGTACGTCATCCACGCCCAGCTGCACGCCGAGGCCATCAAGCGCGGCTGGAGCTGCAACATCATCGGCGCGGGCTCGTCCTGCTCCGTGGTGGCTGCCGCCTGCGCCTACTCGGGCATCGGGGCCGGCACCATGTGGATGGGCGGCAACGCCGAGAACGTCCTCGGGATGGAATGGGTCACCCCCAGCGGCGAGATCGTCCGCAACGGCTCGCTCGGCTCGGGCGACGGCTGGTTCTGCGGCGAGGGCCCGGGCCCGTCGGTCCGCGGCATCATGCGCGGCACGCTCGGTAGCCGCGGCGGCATGGGCGTCTACACCAAGTGCGCCGTCCGCCTGGCCCACTGGCCCGGTTCGACCGACTGGAACGTCCAGGGCACCGTGCCGGCCTACCGCCTGCCGCTCGACAAGACCTTCCGGGTCTACACCGTGGCCGTCCCCACCTGGGACGCCTGGACCGACCTCTACTACAAGATCTACGACAACGAGATCGGCTACACGCTGCACCGCCAGTACAACCTGGCCGGCGCCGAACTGGCTCCCGCCTTCTGGCTGATGTACACCGATCCCACCAAGCAACTCTCCGACCTGCCGGCGATGCTCGATGAGCCCGGCATGGCCGAGCTCACCGAGGAGATGCGCATCTCGCTCCAGATCGTCATGGCGGGCCGCAGCGAGGCCGACGCCGAGCTGCAGGACAAGGTCCTCGACAAGATCCTCGAGGAAGTGGGCGGCTGGAAGGTCGAGAAGTACTGCACCCAGGACATGGCCGAGTTCACGAACATGTACATGAACCGTCTGGGCCACAAAGAGATCAACTACGTGTACGCCGGCAACTACATCGGCAGCTGGATGCAGGCGGGCACCCCCGACTGGGTCAAGGGGTACATCCCGGTGGCCGCGGCCGGCTACGAGCGCGACTACCGCAACGGGCTGCTGGTGCAGGCCGGCGGCGATTCCATGATGGGCACGGTCGGAGCCTACCCGGGCGGCGGCATCATGGGCCTGGAGCAGTTCGTCTCCTACGACGGGGCCGATCACGAGTCCACCGCGGCCGCCTGGTACCACATGGACGATGCCGTGGAGGACGCGAAGACCATCAACTACCCGCCCGGCAAGGAAGCGCTCTACATCGAGATGCGCTACACCGACGAGCAGGCCTTCGACAAGTGGTCCAAGTCCAAGCAGCCCTGGACCTACGTGTTCCAGCGCGAGATCCGCAAGCGCTACGACCCCAACTACGTCGGCGACCGCCAGTACAACTGGATCCCGGAGGAGTGGGAGCGCGGCGAGAAGCATGCCAGCACCCCCATCATGCCGGGCCCGGGCCGGCCGCAGCCGGCGCCGGAGGGGTATCCGACGATCTAGGCGGGCGGCGGCGAACGGCGCAGCTCAGGATGGCGCCGCTCAGAACGGCGCCGCCGCGAAGCTGCGGCGCGCGACTCACAGCAGGACTGAGGGCGGCCCCGGAAGGGGCCGCCCTCTTCATTTCGCGGCCGGGGCGCCTACGCTGAGTCCGCCGGAGCTCCGCGTTGGAGCTCCGCGGCCACGGCGCGGTACTTCTCGTGGATGAGCGTAGCGTCGAACTCGGCGAAGCGGTCGAGCATGCGCGCCTGCTCCTCCGCGGAGAAGAGGGCCATGGCCGGACGGAAGAAGTTGTCGTCCTCCTTCTTGATATGGACGGGGTAGAAGGCGGCCAGTTCTCCGAGCAGGCGCAGCAGCTCCGCGGCTGCGCCCCCGTCACCGCCCCCACCCCCGCCGCCGCGCGCGGCCTCATCCGAGGCCGCCGCATTGATGGCCACTATCCGCCGGGTCGTGTCCCGCGCCCAGACGTGGTCGTCGACCAAATGCTGCATGGTTGCCGCGATGTCAGGGGGCAGGTCCCGGCTCTTCAACTCCTCGAACAGGATGTCTTCCTCCTTGCCGTGGTGGCATCGGTCCGCGTAGGTGCGGATGAAGTCGACCACGCGCTCCACATATCGCGGATCCACCCGGCCGCCGGCCTCGGGGCCGGCAGCCGCCGCTTGGTCGAGGGTCGCCCCGATGCCGGCGATCACCCGTTCGATCCACCGGTGCTCGATCATGAGAGGTCCGATGGGCTGCACCGCGAGCGTCCCCTTTCGTGTTTGTCCGGCGTCGAGTCGACGGTCTTTTTCGGACATAGGATTGGCACCGGATCCGATACCACCGGTACCGGATAACGTACCGGCCATATGCCGGAGCAAAACATGTCCCTCGCGCGCGCCGGCGCCGGCAGCACGCGCCCCTGCGCCCGCGCCGCCCCATCTTGAGCTAATGAACGAGATTCGTTATCGTTGCCCCACCGTGAGAGGCGAAAGGAGCCGTGCGATGGGGGCGAAGTACGAGCATGTGTTCTCTCCTCTGAGGATCAGGGGGATCGACTTCAAGAACCGGTTGGAGCTGGCGCCGCCGTCGCCCAACCTGGCATCCCGAGAGGGGATGGTCACCACCGAGTTCGTCGACTTCTTCCGGGTGTTCGCCCAGAACGGGGTCGCCGTCCTGCATGTGGGCAACTCGGTGGTGGACAAGAAGGAGGCGAGCGATGAGGAGCGCCAGCTCGACCTCGGCAGCGACGAGTGCCTGCTCCCCCTCAGCCTCTTCTCCGAGATGTGCGCCGGCTTCGGCGCCCACGCGTCCCTCGAGATCAACCACAACGGCAAGGACTCCCACTTCGACAAGACCGGCCGTCCCGCCTATAGCTCCTCCGCCTTCATTCCGGCCATGGAGAAGTTCCGCGCCCCCATGTTCGGCCGCGAGCCCATGTCCACCATCGCCATGGACGAGGCCAAGATCCAGGAGACCATCGACAAGTACGCCGCCGCGGCGGCCCGCTGCAAGCGCGTCGGCTTCAAGATGAGCATGATCCACGGCGCCCACGGCAACCTCATCTCCCAGTTCTCGAGCAGCCTCTACAACAAGCGCACCGACGACTGGGGCGGATCCCTGGAGAACCGCGCCCGTTTCGCCATCGAAGTGCTGGACCGCACCCGGGCCAAGGTGGGCGAGGACTTCGTCATCGAGATGCGGATATCCGCCGACGAGATCCATCCCGACGGGATGCACCTCCAGGAGACGCTCGAGTTCATCGAGATGATCCAGGACAAGGTGGACATCCTGCACGTGTCGGCCGGCCTGCACGGTGAGTTCGCCTACATGCGCAACTGGTGGCAGAACTACCTGATGGACCGCGAGTACAACGTCCACTTCGCCGAGACGATCAAGAAGGCGTTCCCGAAGATGATCGTCTGCACGGTGGGGTCGATCATGAACATCGCCATGGCGGACGAGATCATCGCGAGCGGCAAGGCCGACATGGTGGCCATGTGCCGGCCGCTGCTCGCCGACCCGGAGATGCCGCGGAAGTTCGCCACCGGCCGCGAGGACGACCACCGGCCGTGTCTGCGCTGCCAGTACTGCGGCTTCCGGCTGATCGTCCCGGCGGTGATCAACTGCGCCGTCAACCCCATGCTCGGCCATGAGACCGAGTTCCCCGGCGGCAAGGTGCCGAAGGCGGAGGTCAAGAAGCGGGTGGCCGTGGTGGGCGGCGGCCCGGCCGGCATCCAGGCGCTCATGACGCTCGTCGAGCGGGGCCACGACGTGACGCTGTACGAGAAGAGCGACCGGCTGGGCGGGAACGTGGTGCCGGCGGCGGCTCTGCCCTTCAAGCAGGACGTGCGCGACTACCTGGCCTATCTGGTACGGCAGGCCGAGAAGGCGCCGGCCCGGGTGCTGCTGAACACCGAGGCGACGAAGGCGGTGCTCGACGCCGAGAAATATGACGCCATCATCGTGGCGGTCGGTGCCCGGCCGGTGGTGCCCAAGGTGCCGGGCATCGACAGGCCGCAGGTGCATTGGGCTCCCGACGTCGACATGGGGATCGTCGCCGCGGGCGACAAGACGGTCATCATCGGGGCGGGGTCCGTGGGGGTGGAGTCCGCGGTGGCGCTGAAGCGGGCCGGCAAGGACGTGACCATCATCGAGATGGCTCCCGACATGTCGGGGCTCATGGCGTCCGCGGGCGGCGCCGCCGGCATGGAACTCATGCGGATGGTGGAAGAACTGCAGGTGCCCATCCGCCTCGGCTGCAAACTTGAGGAAGTCACGGAGACGGCGGTCGTCGCGCGAGACTTCAAGACGGGTGAGAGGGTCGAGCTGCCGGCGGATACGGTGCTCCTGGCGGTCGGCATGGCCCCGCGCTGGGATGTCGCCGACGAACTGCGCCGCAGCGCGCCGGAGACCGAGGTGTTCGTCGTGGGCGACGCGGTGGAAGCCGGAAGCATCGCTTCCGCCACCAGGAGCGCGTTCAAGGCGGCCGCATACATCTAGCGCACAGCGGTACCATTGAAGTCATGGACGAAGTTCGCTCACATTGGACGAACGTCTGGACCGCGAAGGCCGAGAACGAGGTGGGGTGGTTCGAGGCTGAGCCGGCCACCTGACTCGGGCTCATCGGCGCAGTTGCGCCGGCCGAGGACGCGGCTATCGTGGATGTGGGAGGCGGCGCTTCCCGTCTGGTCGACTGTCTGCTCGACAGCGGCTACACCGACGTGACGGTCGTCGATGTCTCGGAGCCCGCGCTCGAGAGGGCGAAGCGGCGTCTGGGCGACCGCGCCGCCCGTGTGAAGTGGCTTGCCGCCGACGTCCGCGAACTGCGCCTGCCCGGCAAGGTGGACGTCTGGCACGACAGGGCGGTCTTTCATTTCCTCACCGAAGAGGCCGACCGCGCCGCGTACCTCGATTCCATGCGGGCGGCGCTCCGGGTGGGCGGCTACGTGGTGATGGCGACCTTCGCACTGACCGGCCCGGAGCAATGCAGTGGCCTCATCGTCAGCCGCTACGACGCGGAGATGCTCCGCGATCTCTTCGGGCCGGATTTCCAGCTCGTCCACAGCCTCGAACGGGATCACATCACCCCCGGCGGTGGAGCCCAGAGGTTCACCTACGCACTGTTGCGCCGTGCCCGCTGAGTCTCCGACCGCGGGGCAGGTGCGGCGCAAGGTCCGCGTCTTCCGGGCACTGACTGCCCTCGACCCGCGGATGCCAGGCGTGTGGCGCCGGCCGGCCGGCGCCGAGCGGCACCTGCCTACCCAGGCCGGCCCGGTACGGGTGCTCACCTACGGTCTCGACCGCCCCGAGACCCTGCCCCTGTTCATAAACCTGCACGGCGGCGGCTTCGTCATGCTCCATCCGGAGATGGACGACCGCTACATGCCGGCCCTGGCCTCGACGGCCGGCGTCAAGATCATCAGCGTCGACTACAGCCTGGCGCCGGAGGCCCCGTTCCCGCAGGCCCTCGAGGAGTGCTACGCCGTCGCCACGTACGCCAGGGAGCACGCGGCGGATCTGGGCATCGACCCCGACCGCATCGCCATGGGCGGCCATAGCGCCGGCGGTAACCTCAGCGCCGCCTGCTGCCTCCTCGACCGGGAGCGCCGCGCACTGGGCCTCGCCGCTCTCATCCTCGACTATCCCCCGATGGACCTGGCCACCGACCCGTCGCTCAAGCCCACTCCCAAAGACGCCATCCCCCCGCATATGTCGCGCACGTTCGACGCGGCCTACTGTGGCACCCGGGAGGCGGCGCGGAATCCGCTCGTCTCGCCCGTCTATGCGACGGTCGACCAGGTGAGGCACTTCCCACCGACGCTGGTGATCACCGCGAGCGAAGACTCGCTGGCGCCGGAAGCCGAGGCTTTCAAGGACAAGCTGGTGGAGGCCGGCGTAGACGTGGCCTTCCGCCGGTTCGAGGGCGTGCCGCACGGCTTCACGCACCTGAAGGTCCCCGAGGCGGCCGAGGCGTGGGCGTCGATGGCCGGGTTCCTGCGGAGGACGCTGGGCGCCGGCTGACCGTCGGCCCGCTGCGCCGCTACCAGGGCGCGCTCCCTACAGCTGTAGCTCCGTCCTGCGGATCACGTCGTTCTGCAGCTGCTTGTGCAGCTCCACGAAGTAGGCGCTGAACCCGGCGATGCGGACCACCAGGTCTCGATGCTGCTCGGGATGGATCTGGGCGTCGCGGAGCATGTCGGCATCGGCGATGTTGAACTGCAGCTCCATGCCGCCCAGGTCGAAGTAGGTGCGCATGAGGTCGATGAGCTTGGCCTTGCCGCCGCCCTCGAGCGCTTTCGGGTGGAACTTCATGTTGAGCAAGGTGCCGTTGCCGCAGCGCTCGTGGTCCACGCGCAGCGCCGACTTGAGGGTGGCCGCCGGACCGCTCACGTCCATGCACTGGATGGGCGAGATCCCGTCGGACAGCGGGTCGCCGGTCTTGCGGCCGTCGGGCGTCGCCCAGGTGAGCTTACCCCAGGCCACGTGCGTGGCCACGGGGTAGAACCCCGGCGACCAGTGGTTGCCGCGGATGCCCACGCAGGACCGGACCTTGTCGTTGTAGACCTTGGAGATCCACTCCGCGATCTCGTCGGGATACTCGAGGTCGTTGCCGTAGTGCGGCGTCTCCTTCATGACCCGCTGGCGGAGCGGCTCGTAGCCCACCCAGCCGGCCATGAGCGCGTCGTAGAACTCGCGGGCGCTCACCAGCTTCGTGTCGTACACCATGTGCTTGATGGCCGCCAGGCTGTCCGTGGCCGTTCCGATGCCCACGGCAGCCGTCCCCGTGCCGTTGTAGCGGGCGCCGCCCCACATGACGTCCTTGCCGCTCTCCAGGCAGCCGTCGAACGTAGCCGACGCGATCGGCAGGGGCATGTAGTGCCGCGCCACCGATTCGCGGATGTTGGTGAACGCCACCTGCCAGTCGACGAAGTACTCCATCTGCCGCTTGACCGCGTCGAGCACTTGGTCGAAGGTCTCCATCTCGTAGAGGTAGCCGGTCGCCAGGCCGGTGCGGGTCTGAGGCGAGCCGTCGAAGTGCGGCATCGGGTTGACGCCGTCGTTGATGGCCAGCAGCACCGCGCTCGGGATGCGCCAGAAGCTCTCCTGGCCCGGGCCGCCGTTGGCCGACCAGTCGTCTCCGCAGCCGCCGGGCTCCACGCAGCCGATGAGGCAGTAGTTCCGCGCCGACTCCAACGACAGTCCGCGCTGCAGCATGTTCGGGATGATGACCTTGTCGCTCTCGAAGGTGGGCACGCCGCCGCAGGCCTTGGTGCACTCGACGGCTGCATCCCACAGCAGATCGGGCGTGCCCTCGTGGATGCGCAGCGACATCGGCGGGTCGTGCAGCAGCAGCCGGCGCGCGCACTCGATGAGCATGTAGGTGACGTCGTTGGTGGCGTCGGTGCCGTTCTTCTTGACCCCGCTCAGGGTGATGAGCTGGCCACTGGTGTATCCCCCGGCCGCCTCGGTGGCGAAGGAGGGCCAGATCTTGTTCATCTCGGCGATCTTGAGGCAGAAGAGGTCGAGGATCTCCTGGGCCCTCTCCCGGGTGATGCGCCCGGCGGCGAGGTCGGCCTGGCAGAAGTCGTTCAGGTACTGGTCCACCCGGCCGAACGTGAGCCCGTGGAGGTTGCCGTCGAGCGACATGGCTATCTGGTAGATGTACATCGACTGGACGGCTTCCAGGAACGTGCGGGCCGGATGCTCCGGCACCCGTTCCAGCCCCTCGGCCATCTCGGTGAGTTCGGCGCGGCGCGCGAGGTCGGTGCACTCCGCCGCCTGCCGGCGGCACTCGGCCGCGTAGCGCCGGGCCAGGGTGATGGTGGCGTCCGCGCAGATGGCGACCGCCCGGTAGAACTCCTCTTTGAGGGCGTCCTCGCCGTAGAGTCGGCCCTTCATGGCGTCGATCCTCTCGAGCGCCTCCGTCTTGATGGCCCCGAACCCCTTACGGATGAGCGTGTCGTACCCGGCGCAGAAGTGGCCCACCGGTCCCGCGCCCGTGTGTTCGATCCCGAACTGCACCACGCCGTTGCCCACGATGTCCGCGAACTCGGGCGGCAGCGCCGCGTCGGTGTAGGCGCTGAGGTTGTTGACGGCCCAGAAGTCCTCCCAGGGCATGATGGCGTCCATGTCCGCCTGGGTCATGGCATAGGGGTCGAGGGCCCGGTCGAGGAAGTGGCCTGACCGGATCTCTTGGAACAGCCAGCCTATGCCGTACTCGGGGAACAGAGCGGAAGCGCGGTACCGGGAGCCGACCTCCCCGACCACTACCTCGCCGTCGTTCACCAGGATGGTGACGTTCTCGCACAGGTTCAGGAGGTTCTTGGCCCGCTTGATCATGGGCGGCATGGTCGGGTTGGCCCGGTAGAACTCGCTGACGAGCAGGAACCGCTCGACGCACACGCTCGGGATGCTGTCCCGGTACGTCTGGCGGACCTGCGCCACCCGTGGCCCTATCGGAGAGAACTCGTACATCACGCCCCCCAATGCCTTGCTTCGACTTCCACAGCTCAGTGCACCTGTACGCTCAGACCCCACTGCTCGAGGACGGCCTTCAGTCCCGCCACCCGGTCCTCGGGGATGGTCTGCGCCTCGAACACCGGTCCCTGCGGCCGGATGCGGTCCCACTTGGAGACGCCCATCGCGTGGTAGGGCAGCAACTGCACGACGGTGACCGCCGGCCCCAGCGACGAGACGAATCTGCCCATCTCCTGCACCGTCTCGCGGCCGTCGTTGAACCGCGGGATCAGCGGGATGCGCACCTGCATCCGCGCGCCGCGCGCCGCCAGGGCGCGGGCGCTCTCGAATATGGGCGCGTTGTCGACGCCCGTCGCGGCCCGATGGGCGTCGGGATCCACGGCCTTCAGGTCAAGCAGATAGAGGTCGGTGTACGGCAGTGTCTCCTCCACCACTGCCCACGGCGCGTAGCCGGTGGTGTCCAGGGCTGTGTGGAGCCCCGCCTGCTTGAGCGCTGCGAGCAGTGCCAGCGTGAAATCCGCCTGGGAAAGCGGTTCGCCCCCGGAGATGGTCACTCCGCCGCCAGAGCGCTCGAAGAAGGGTCGGTCCTTCACCACCCGCTCCAGCACCTCCTGGACGGTCTGCCGCTTACCCCACATCGAGAGGGCCCCGGCAGGACAGACCTCCGCGCAGACACCGCAGTCGTCGCAGCGGCTCCAATCGACGTCGATGGTGGCGACCGCGCCGCCGCCGGCCGCATCATTCCCGGCCGGGTCCACAGGCTCCGAACCGGCCGCCGAGATCGCACTCTTCGGGCAGCGGTCCAGGCACAAGCCGCACTCCTGGGTGCCCACGCACTTGCTTCTCTGCCACGAAAGCTGTATATGGAAGCGCTGAGATTCGGGACTGTGGCACCAGGGGCAGCGCAAAGGACAGCCCTTCAGGAAGACGGTGGTCCTGATCCCCGGCCCGTCTTGGACTGAAAAACCTTGTATGTCGTAGACGGTGCCTACGGTGCTCGGTCCGCGGTCCATGTCATGAAAATAGCAGATTCCCCTTGAGTTACTGAACGAGGTTCGTTATCGTTCGGACTATCTGGGGGCCTAGGATAAGGGGCTCGATGAGCGTGGATGCGACTCCGAACAAGCGCACGAGGAAGACCAAGGACGTGCGGCGCCGCGAGATCGCGCAGGCGGCCATAAAGCTCATGTCCAAGTACGGCTACCACGGCACCTCCGTCGCCCGCATCGCCAGAGCCGTCGGCATCTCCAACGGGGCTCTCTACCAGCACTACCGCAACCGCGAAGAGGTCCTCACGGCCGGTATCCAGCTTCTCGGGGAACATGCGCACGACTGGCTCGTCCATTCGGAAGGCGCCAACGCTCTGGAGCGTCTCGAGAACATCATCGACAGCCACCTCACCTGGTCGACGCAGTCCCTCGAATCGTTCGTCCGCCCGACTTTTGCCCTGGTGGGGGTCTCCGAGGCGGTGCGCAGCGACGGGGTCACCCCCGCGGTGGTCCTCGTCACCTACGACGTGCTCCTGCCCATCGTCGAGGAGGGCCAGCGCGAAGGCAGCATCCGCGCGGATCTTCCCGCCGCCGATCTGGCTTGGGCCGTGATGATGTATTTCTGGGCCGAAGACATGGCCTTGCTGTCCGGAGTGCAGGAGGTCACCGCCGGCGGCGCGGGGCGCCGCAACTTCGTGCGGCTGCTCTCGGCCTATGCGGCACCAGGTGTCGAGGTGTCTCTCCCTGGTACTCAAAAGGGGTCCTGAGACCCCCGACCGCTTGACTCTGGCGGTGCGCTCATGGTACTTCTTGTGACGCTTAACTGAATCTGATTCAGCAAGTGTTTTCCATCTGGGGGGGTGGGTTAGTGGTATTACCGCCAGATCAAGGGCGCAGCGCTACGCGCAGGCGGTTTTCTGACGTTCCGGCTCCCCACGCCCTCTCCCTCGAAGCCTAGGCGTCCGGCATGGTCACCTACATCATCCGACGTATCCTCATGGGCATCCTGGTGCTCATCCTCGTCTCCCTTGTCGTGTTCTTCGCTCTCCGCCTGCTCCCGGGCGACCCCGCGCTCATCTATGTCTCGGGTCAGTCGGGGGGGCAAGGCGTCACCGAGGAGAGACTCCAGGAGGTGCGCAAGGAGTTCGGGCTGGACAAGCCCATCCCGGTGCAGTACTGGAACTGGGTCAAGGGGGTCGTCACCGGGGACCTCGGCACATCCATCAGATACCAGCAGGATGTGGGCAAGCTCTTCGCGCAGAGATTCCCCGTCACCCTTATCCTCGGCTTCTTCTCGGTGATCGTCAGCACCATCCTCGGCATCTTCTTCGGATTGGTGGCCGCCATCAGGAGAGGAGGTTGGATCGACACGCTCGTCACCTTCCTCTCGTACATAGGTTTGACCATACCGGTGTTCCTGCTGGCCTTCGTGCTCATCTACGTGCTCGGGTTCAAGCTCCACTGGCTGCCCATCGTGGGCTGGACGCCGCCGTGGAAGGACTTCGGGATGAGCGTGAAGCAGAGCATCATGCCGGTCATCTGCCTCGCCACGATCCCCCTGGCGGTCACCGCCCGGCAGATGCGGTCCAGTGTGCTGGAAGTCAACAACATGGATTACATCCGCACGGCGTGGTCCAAGGGCCTCCGCGAGAGGGTCATCGTCACCAGGCACATCCTCAAGAACAGCCTCATCCCGGTGGTCACGATGGTCGGCATCGGCGTGGGCATCATCTTCGGCGGCGCGGTCATCGAGGAGACCATCTTCGGCATCGCGGGTGTGGGGCAACTCCTGGCCACCAGCGTGTTCGCCAGGGACTACGTGGTGATCCAAGGAGGCGCGCTTGTCATCGCGACGATCATCGTGGTCGTGAACATCATCGTCGACATCTCGTACGGCGGGCTCGACCCGAGGATCCGCTATGAGTGAGGTCTTCGTCATGGACGCGCCCGAAACGGTGGCTGCTCCCAGGGTCAGCGAGTGGAAGCGCTTCCTCAAGATCCTCTTCCAGCGCAAGCTCGTGGTCTTCGGGGTCTTCGTGTTGCTGTGCCTGGTGCTGGTCGCGATCTTCGCGCCGCTCATCGCGCAGTACGACCCCTACAAGAACGACATGGCCCATTCGCTGCAGTCGCCGAGCTCACAACACTGGCTGGGCACCGACAACCTCGGCAGGGACGTGTTCAGCCGCCTGGTCTACGGGGCAAGGACCGCGCTCGAGGTCGGCTTCGGCACGGTGGCGTTCGCGGCCATCCTGGGCGTCATCCTCGGCCTGTTGGCCGGCTTCCTTGGAGGTTGGACCAACGCCATCATCATGCGGGCCATGGACACGCTGATGGCCTTCCCCATGATCGTGCTGGCCTTGTTGCTGGTCGCGGTGTTGGGGGCCGGCATCCAGAACGTCATCATCGCCTTGGGCGTCGCCACGGTGCCCGGCTATACCCGTCTCATGTGCGGTACCACACTGAGCGTCCGGGAGAACGAGTACATCCTGGCGCAGCGGGCCATCGGAGCGAAGAGCCTCCGCACCATGGTGAGGCACGTCCTGCCCAACGCCATCCAACCGGTGATCGTGCTGGTCACCACCATGCTCGGCAACGTGATCCTGGCCGAGGCTTCCCTGAGCTTCCTGGGCATCGGCATCAAGCCTCCGGGAGCGGCGTGGGGCAGCATGGCGTCGGCCGGCTTCAGGGACCTCGGGACCCATCCTCTGCTCTCGTTCGCTCCGGCCCTCGCGATCATGCTGGTGGTGTTCGCCTTCAACATGGTGGGTGACGGTCTGCGCGACGCCCTCGATCCCAAACTGCGGGGCAAACTGTGAGCGACCAGACCACCTGCGGCGTTCCGGCCGGCGAAGAGATGCTGCGCGTCAAAGACCTCGAGACGCAGTTCCGCGTCGACGAGGGCGTGGTCCGCGCCGTCAACGGAGTGTCCTATTCGCTCCGCGAGCGGGAGATCATCGGCATCGTGGGTGAGAGCGGCTGCGGCAAGTCCGTCTCGCAGCTCTCCATCATGCAGTTGCTCCAGAGGCCCGGCAAGATCGTCGGCGGAGAGGTCTGGTTCGAGGGGCAGAACCTTCTCGAGTACGGGCCCAAGAGCGCCGAGATGCGTGCGATCCGCGGCGGGAAGATAAGCATGATCTTCCAGGAACCGATGACCTCGCTCAACCCGGTGCTCACCATCGGCCGCCAACTCACCGAGTCCCTGGAACTCCACCTGGGGATGAACAAGAAGGAAGCGCGTGCCCGGGCGACCCAGTTGCTCGATCTGGTCGGCATCCCGAGCCCGGCGAGCCGGTTGGACGACTACCCGCACCAGTTCAGCGGCGGGATGAGGCAGCGCGTGATGATCGCCATCGGTGTGGCCTGCCAGCCCAAGATGGTGATAGCCGACGAGCCCACCACCGCCCTGGATTGCACCACGCAGGCGCAGTTGCTGGAACTCATGCTCTCCACCATCGACGCCTGCAAAGGGTCGCTGGTGCTGGTGACGCACAACCTTGGGGTGGTCGCCCGCTACAGCCAGCGCATCTACATCATGTATGCGGGCAAGATCGTGGAGCAGGGCCTCTGCCGGGACATCTTCTACCGGCCGCGGCACCCGTACACCGTCGGCCTGCTCAAGAGCGTCCCCCGGTTGGACGAAGTGCGCGGGCACCGGCTGGTCCCCATCGTGGGGACGCCGCCCAACCTCATCGACCTACCGCCCACCTGCGCCTTCTACCCCCGCTGCTCGGAGCGGACCGAACGCTGCCTCACCGAGCCCTGGCCGGACCTGACGGCGGCCGATGGGGAAGGGCACCTCGTGCGGTGCTACAACCCTGCGGAAAGGACGGGCGAATGACGTCCCTCCCGAATGTGGCGCAAGCCCCTGCCGCCACCGGCTCCGACGAGACGATCCTCGAGGTCCAGGATCTCAAGATGTACTTCCCCATCACCCGGGGGCTGCTCAAGCGCAGGGTGGGCGACATCAAGGCCGTCGACGGCGTTTCGTTCAAGCTGAGAAAGGGAGAGACTCTCGGCCTCGTCGGCGAGAGCGGCTGTGGCAAGACCACCGTGGGGCGGTGCCTGTGCCGGCTCTACAAGCCGACCGCTGGACAGATCTGGTTCAACGGCAAGGAGATCTCTTCGCTGCCGGAGAAGGAGTTCAGGCCGCTCCGCAGCGACATCTCCATCATCTTCCAGGACCCCTACGGGTCGCTCGATCCCAGGCAGACCGCGGGCAGCATCGTGGGCGAGCCTCTGCGCATCCACAAGTTGGTGAAGAGCAAGGCCGAGTACAACGAGAGACTCGAGAGCCTCTTCGCCAAGGTGGGCCTGGCCTCCAATCTCATGCCGCGGTATCCCCACGAGTTCAGCGGGGGCCAGCGGCAGCGCATCGGTATCGCCCGGGCGCTGGCAGGCGACCCCAGTCTCATCATCTGCGACGAGCCGGTCTCTGCGCTCGACGTGTCCATCCAGGCCCAGATCATCAACCTCCTCATGGACCTGAGGGAGGGGCAGTCGGAGCTCACCTACATCTTCATCGCGCACGATCTCTCGGTGGTCAAGCACATCAGCGACCGCATCGCGGTGATGTACCTGGGACGCATCCTCGAGATCACGACGCCCGAGGAGCTGTACGCCAATCCTATCCATCCCTACACACGGGCTCTGCTCTCGGCGGTCTGTGTGCCCGATCCCGATATCGAAGCGAGTCGCGCCAGGATCGTGCTGGAGGGGGAAGTGCCGAGTCCCGTGAACCCACCCGCGGGCTGCTCCTTCCACACCAGATGCCCGGACGCCATGCCGGCCTGCCGCACGACTGTGCCCACGCTCAAACAGGTGGGGAACGATCACGAGGTCGCCTGCCTCGCGGTTACGCCGGGGGGTGGTTGATTGAAGTGCGCGAGCGGGAAGGGGAGGAACGGTTAGCGGGTAGCGATCTCCGCGACACAAGGTGTTCAGAAAAGACAGCGTAGAGGGAGGGATACGATGACAGACGAACCCCGGGAATCCATGGACGAGACCATTGCTGAAAGGCCGGTCAGCCGGCGGCAGTTCCTGAAATACGCCGGACTGGCCGGTGGCACGATCGCGGCGGCCGGCGGCCTTGGTGGCCTGATCGCGGCGTGCGGCGGCGAGACCACCACGACCACGGCAGCCGGCCCGACCACCACGGCTGCGGGCCCCACCACCACCGCTGCCGGCCCGACCACCACGGCCGCTGTCGAGACCACCACCACCGCCGCGGGCGGACCGGTCGCCGGCGGCATCATCCGTCACATCACCCCGGCCGGCCCGCAGAACGTCGGCTTCTGGGCGAAGATGGGCCCCACCGACGAAGGCCCGATCTTCCCGTCCGTGGAGAGGATCAACGAGTACACGGCCGACCGTAAGCTCGTCCCGTTCCTCGCCAAGACCTTCGTGGAAGACCCGAAGGCCCTCACCATGACGTGCGAGCTGAACCAGGGCGTCATGTTCCACGATGGCACCGAGCTCACCGCCGACGTGGCCAAGTGGAACTACGAGATGGGCATCAACGGCAAGAAGCTCCAGTATGCCGATGTCATCAAGTCCATCGACGTCAAGGACAAGTACACCTACGTCATCAACCTGACCAGGTGGGACAACCAGCTGATCAACTCCCTCGGCTGGGTGCCGATGTTCTCCCAGGACGCCTACATGAAGGGCGGCGCCGACGACGCGGCCCGCGAGAAGTGGGCCCTGGATCACTGCGTCGCCACCGGCCCGTTCGTGATGAAGGAATACATCCGCGACCAGTCCATCACCTGGGAGAAGAACCCCAACTACTGGCAGAAGGGTCTCCCGCTCATGGACGGGATCGACTACAAGATCCTTCCCGATGCCACCACTTCGGCCCAGCTGATGCAGTCCGGCCAGGCGGACATCTGGCAGAACGCTGACGCCAAGGCCCAGGACCAGATGAAGAAGGCCGGGATCATCGACCAGTCGGCGTGGGCCGGTTTCATCTACCACCTCATGCCCAACACGATGGACCCCGCCTCCCCGTGCAACAAACAGCAGGTCCGCGAAGCGGTCGAGTACGCCATCAACAAGGAAGAGATGATCGCGGCTCTCGGCTACGGCATCGACGTGCCGGTCTACGCGGTCGAGCCCCCGGGCGAGTGGGGCGGCGACGCGATCGCCGTCAAGCGCACCTACGACCCGGCAAAAGCCAAGCAGCTGCTCGCCGACGCCGGTTACGCCAACGGTTGCCCGATCGACATCCTCGCCATCGCCCAGACGGGTGGCGGCAACGCCTACGCCGAAGCCATCAAGGGCTACCTCGATGCTGCCGGGTTCCAGACCAACCTCGACGTCGCCGACCCGGGCCGCTTCTACGGTTCGATGTTCGGCACCGGGTGGAAAGACCTCGGCCTCATGTTCAGCGGCATGGACCCGAACGCTCTCATCTCCTGCAACCGCTGGTGGTCGCCGACCCCGATGACCAACCTCGTGAGCTTCAAGCGTCCGGACGAGTTCACCAAGCTGTTCGCCGACGCGAACGCCGGCACCGACGAAGCGACCCAGATCGCCGGGACCGCCGCCATCGTGAAGCTCATGAACGAGCAGGCTCTCATG
>CAIQPS010000111.1 GCA_903873715.1 uncultured Actinomycetes bacterium | reverse complement strand
AGGGCATCGCCGGCGCCGGCGACCTGGAGACGTGGGGAACCGAGGCGGCCGCCCGGGTGGCCGCAGCCGTGGAGTTCGCGGAGAGCAGTGCCGAGCCTGACGGCGCCACAGTCATGGAAGGGTTGTTCGCATGAGCGCCCCACACGGACAGGCGCCCGCCCCTGGGCAGGGCCCCGCGGCCGGCGGGCGCACACTCACCTACGCTCAGGCCTTGAACGAGGCCCTTCGAGAAGAGATGCACCGCGACCCCGCGGTGATGCTCATGGGCGAGGACATCGGGGTCTGGGGCGGCGGCGGGGTGTTCGGAGTCACGCGCGGTCTGCTGGACGAGTTCGGCGCAGACCGGGTGCGAGACACCCCCATCTCCGAGGCCGGCTTCACAGGCCTCGGCCTGGGTGCGGCACTGGCCGGTCTCCGGCCCGTCGTCGAGTACATGTACATCGACTTCGCCATGCTGGCCATGGACCAGATCTGCAACCAGGCGGCCAAGATCCGTTGGATGCTGGGCGGGAACGTGGACGTGCCGCTGGTCATCCGGGCGCAGCAGGGTGCCGGGCGCGGCAACGGGCCCCAGCACTCCCAGAGCCTCGAGGCCTGGTTCACGCACAACCCCGGGCTCGTGGTGGCCATGCCCAGCACCCCCCGCGACGCCAAAGGCCTGCTCAAGACGGCCATCAGAAGCAACGACCCGGTGGTCTTCCTGGAGCACAAGCTGCTCTACGGCGTGAGCGGCCCCGTCCCGGAGGGCGACCACACCGTGCCGTTCGGGCAGGCGAACGTACTCAGGGAGGGCAAGGACCTCACCTGCGTGGCACTGTCTCTCATGAATCAGAAGGCTCTCGAGGCCGCGGACGTCCTGGCCGCGGAAGGCATCGAGATGGAGGTCCTCGACCCGCGCACCCTCGTGCCCTACGACCGGGCGGCCGTGGCCCGCTCCATCGCCAAGACCGGCCGGCTGTTGGTGACCCACCAGGCCCCGGAGCGCGCCGGAGTGGGAGCCGAGATAGTCGCCTGCGCGCTCGAGGATGCGTTCGACTACTTCGACGCGCCGCCCGCCAGGGTGTGCGGCAAGAACATCCCGATCCCGTACAACATGGACCTGGAAGCGGCGGTCATCCCCCAGGTGGCCGACCTGGTCGAAGCCGCCCGGCGGCTCGTCCACGGGTCGCCTGCGACGAAAGGCTGGGCACAGTGATCCACGAAGTCACCATGCCGGTGCTCGGATTGACCATGGAGCAGGGCGTCATCGTCGCGTGGCTCAAGGAGCCCGGCGACGCGATCGAAGCCGGCGAGACACTCTTCATGGTGGAGACGGACAAGGCCACGTCTGACGCTCCCTCGCCCGCCACCGGCATCGTGGCCACGCTGCTCAAGGCCGAGGGCGACACGGTCCCGGTGGGCACCGTCATCGCGTTGCTCGTCGACACTGCGGAGGAGATAGCGGCGGCTCAGGCGTGGCAGGACGCCGCGGCGGGCCTGCCCGCCGCCTCGCCGGCCGCCGCTCCCACCAAGACGGGCTCTGACACCGCCCCCGATGGGGCCGTCTCCGACGGCACCGCACCTGCGGATGAGAGCCCGTCCGCCAGTCCCGGCCGCGTCCTCGCATCCCCGCGCGCCCGCGCGCTCGCCCGCGAGACCGGCGTCGATCTGGCCGCCGTACACCCGAGCGGCTCGCGCATCACAGAGAAGGATGTCCGAGCCATGGCCCAGCCGCCAGCATCACCGGCCCCCGGGTCTGCAGGCGAACTGCGCAAGCTCAGCCGTACCCGCAAGATCATCGCCGAGCGGATGACCCTCTCGGCCACCACCATCCCCCAGGTCACCTACACACTCCGCTGCGACGCCACAGACGCCATGGCTCTGCGGCGCACCCTCAAAGCGGGACCCGGCGGGGAGCGCACCGCGGTGTCTTTGGACGCCTTGATCGTCAAAGCCGCAGCTCGGGCCCTGGCCGACTTCCCGCTGGTCAATTCGCAGTGGGCGGAGGGCGAGGGCATCCGCGTGCTGCCGGAGGTCAATATCGCCGTTGCCGTGGACCTCGACGACAAGGGTCTCGTGATACCGGTCATCCACGCCGCCGACACGCTCGACATCCGGGCGACCGCCGCGGAACTGGACCGGCTGGTCGCCGGAGCCAAAGCCGGCAAGCTCGGCCCCGACGATTATGCGGGCGGCACGTTCACCATCACCAGCCTCGCCTCACTGGGCGTCGAGAGCTTCAACCCCATCGTGGTGCCGCCGCAAGCCGCCATCCTCGGCGTGGGAGCGCTCGTTCCGACCCCGGTGTTCCAGCAGGACCAGGTCGTGAAGCGGCGCATGCTCGCGCTCTCGCTCACCACCGACCACCGCATCCTGGACGGAGCCCCGTCGGCCCGCTTCCTCAGCCGGATACGAGACCTGCTGGAGCAGCCGGCGAAACTGGTGGAGTAGGGAGAGCCGGGGAGCCCAGAAGGCTGCTGGAGAACGAAGCCCCGGCCCAGTTCGGCAGTCTGCTACGCCCCGGATTCGAGCGGCAGGTACCCGAGCCGGCGGGAAAGATCCTCGCCGAGCTTCATCACGCTGCGGATGAGCCCGGGAAGGCGCTCGGCCGAGAACCGCTGCACGATCCCCGAGATACTGACCGCCGCAACCACCTGCCCGGTCGAGTCGCGCACGGGCGCGCCCAACGCGCAGGCATGAAGAGTCACATCCTCCCAGCTCACGGCGTACCCGCGCTCGCGGATCTCGCGGCGGTCGCGCTCGAGCTCGTCCCGGGAGGCCAGGGAGTACTGGGTCATGCGGCGCACGTGGCGCTCCACAACATCCTCCCAGCGGTCGTCGGGTAGATGGGCCAGCAGGACGCGCTGCGCGGCGCCGCAGTTGAACGCCGAACGCTTACCGGGCTCGAGGTACAAGACGCGGATCTGGTGGCTGCCGTCGAACCGGCGCACGCAGAGCGCCTCGTTGCCGTCGGGCAGGACGAGGAACGCGGTCTCGCTGGTCTCCTCGGCCATCAGGGCCAACAGCGGGTCGCCCTGCTTCACCAATTCCATGCTCTTGGCCACGATGCTGCCCAGGCGGTAGGCCTTGAGCCCCAGGCGGTAGTGGGACGTGCGCTTGTCGAACTCGACCATCTCGGTCGCTTCGAGCGTGCTGAGCAGCCGGTGAGTGGTGCTCTTGCTCAGGCCGATCCCGGCGCTGACCTCGGTGAGACTCAACTCCGGCCTCTCGAGATTGAACTGCTCGAGTATCGAGACGGCACGGACTACGGCGCGGACGCTGAGATCCGAATCCTCACCGCCGGCCTTCGTATCGTTGGTCCTGGGCACGGCCCACTCCCCTGTTCGTATATTCCATCCAGCGGAACCGCTGACCGTTCCGCGGGAAGCCAACGATACCACACGGAGGCGATGGCGACCCGCAAAAAGGAAGAGGCCGCCCCGAAGGGCGGCCTCTCGACCGTTCTGCATGTCGGAGCGCCGTGGCGCTCCCGCCTTCTAGACTTACTCCTTCGCGCCTTCCAGCATCCTCAGTTTGCGCTGAAGCGGGAAGAGGAAGAAGTTGGTCTTCCGGACCACGTAACCGTAGATGCCGGCGGGGCTCCACACGGTCACGATGATCGCGAGGATACCGAGCACGATGAAGTACCACTCACCGTACTTGGACGTGGTCTCGCGGAGGACGAAGTAGATGATCGTCCCGATGATCGGGCCCTCGATCGTGCCCACGCCACCGATGACCGAGATGAAGATCAGGTAGCCGGTCCAGTTGATCGAGAACGCGGCCGCCGGCTGCACGCGCAGCAGGTGGATGGCCACGATGGCGCCGACCATGGCGCAACCCGCACCACCGATGATGTAGGTGTAGAGCTTGGTGCGCCAGAGGTTGACGCCGTTGCTCTCCGCCGCCAGGTCGTTGTCGCGGATGGCCTTGAGGGCCAGACCGGTGCGGGACCGCAGTAGGAAGTACGTCACTGCGATCGCTATGACCGCGGAGGCCAGAGCCCACCAGTAGCTGCCCGGGACACGCACGGTGGTGCCCAGTTTAGTGGCAGCCTGGATGGTGATGCCCGAACCGCCCCCGGTCCGTTTGATGTTGGCCACGATCAGGCGGAGGATCTCCGCGATGACCCATGTACCGATGGCCAGGTAACCACCCTTGAGTTTGAACACCAGGCTCGCGGCCGGGAAGGCGATGATGGCACCGCCGATGGCAGCGAAGATGACGCTGATGAACGGGTTGATGTGCATGATGTCGGAGAACAGCCACAGCGTGTATGAGCCGATCCCGATGAAGCCCTGCTGCCCCACGGAGATGAGGCCGGCGTAGCCGAGCATCAGGTTCCAGAACTGAGCCAGCGCCAACAGGGTGAAGAAGTCCACCAGGCGGCGGGTGAGCGGAGTGCCCGCGTAGGTCGGGAACAGGGCGAGCGCGACGACGATCAGGAGGCCGAAGATACCGATCGCCAGGTTGGTGCGGTTGGCCACCCAGACGGTGAACCGCTTGTTTTCCAAGGTTGCTGCTTTAGCCGCTGTCATGTCGTCACCGTCTTCGCTAGGAAGCCTTGCGGTCTCACAGCCAGGATGATCACGAAGATCATGTGACCGACAAGGATTGACCAGGCCGAACCGAATGCCTGGGCGCCAAGGGTCTGGCCCAAGCCGAGAACGATACCGCCGAGCAGGGTGCCCCAGCTCGAGCCCATGCCGCCGATGATGACGGCCTCGAACGCGAAGATGAGGCGCTGGCTACCCAGCAGCGGGTCGAAGGTGGTACGGATGCCCATCATGACACCGCCGATGGTGACGATCAGGAGCGACACACCCATGGCCACAGCCCAGATGTGCTTGGTGTTGATGCCCATGAGACGGGCGGCTTCCTGGTCGTCGGAGACGGCGCGGAACGCGCGGCCCATCTTGGTGCGGCCCATGTAGACCTGCAGTACCGTGATGACCACGAGAGCCATCAGGAAGATGATCAACGGGAGCCAACCGACGGCCAGACGATCGTTGATCTTGATGCTCAGGTTCTCAACCCGGCCTGCGTCGAGACCCTGCGAGTTGGCCGTGAAGCCGAGGAGCAAGGCGTTCTGCAAGACCATGGAGATACCGAACGTCACGATAACGCCGGCCACGTCCCCCTTGCCCACCACGAAGTTCAGCAGGCCCCGCTGGAGCAGGTAGCCCACGATGAACATGATCACCATGGTGATCGGGATGGAGTAGAAGGGGTTGAAGTTGAGAGCGTTGACGATCATCAGAGCGACGTACGCCGGGAGGATCGTCAAGTCGCCGTGGGCGAGGTTGGTGAGGCGCATGGTGCCGAACACCAGCGACAGACCCACCGCGAACAGAGAGTAGAGGCCGCCTAGGAGGATGCCCTGGACAGCAGCGTTTAACCAGTCCATGTCTACACCCCGAAGTAGGCCGCGGTTATCTGTTCATTGGTAAGCTCGCTCGGCCTACCTTCGAGCTTGATGCGTCCTTCGAGGAAGCACGCCACGTGGCCCGCCACCGTCATCACGTGCTGCACGTCCTGTTCGACCACCAGGATCGTGGTGCCGTTGTTCAGCAGCGTCGGGAAGGCATCGTAGATGCGCTTGATGACCACAGGCGCCAGACCCAGCGAGACCTCGTCCATGAGGATGAGGCGCGGGTTGGCCATGAGGGCCCGGCCGATAGCCAGAGCCTGCTGCTCGCCACCGGAGAGACCGGCGGCCTGACGCTTGCGCAGCGGCACGAGCAGCGGGAAGAGTTCGTAGATGGTGTCGGTGGTCCAGGGACCTTTGCGGTTCCTGTAGGCACCGATCAGAAGGTTCTCGTGCACCGTGAGGCTCGGGAACACCCGGCGGCCTTCAGGCACGGACGAGATACCGATCTCCACGCGCTTGTAGGTGGGCATGTGGTCGATGGGCTGGCCATCGAACAGGATGCGGCCCCGGCGCGGGACGAGAGCACCGGCCACCGTCTTGAGCATCGTGGATTTGCCGGCGCCGTTGGCGCCGATGCACGCGAAGATCTCGCCCTCTTCGACCTTGAAGTTGAGGTCGTAGAGCGCCTGGAAATCCTCGTAGTACACATTGACGTTCTCGAATTCGAGGAGACTCATGCCGGCGTCCCTCCCATGTAGCAGGCCTGGACTTCGGCACTGTTCATGACTTCGTGCGGGTCGCCCTCACACAGCTTGCGGCCGAACTGGATCACGGTGATCCGGTCGACGATGGCGAGGAGAGCGTGCACGATGTGCTCGATCCAGACGATGGTGACGCCGGTCTGCCGGAGCTTGCGGATCTCTTCGAGGAGGTCTTCCACCTCAGCTTCGGTGAGGCCGCCAGCGATCTCGTCGAGAAGCAGGATCTTCGGGTCGGTCGCGAGGGCCCTGGACAACTCGAGACGCTTGCGGTCGAGAAGGGTCAGGGAACCGGCGAGGACGTTCGCCTTCTTCGTGAGACCGGTGATGTCGAGGATATCGACACAGTGCTCGTAGGACGCCCGCTCCTTCATGTTGCGGCCGTGCGTGGCGCCGACGAGCACGTTCTCGAACACGGTCATGCCCGAGAACGGTTTGGGGATCTGGAACGTGCGGCCGATGCCGGCGCGGCAACGCTCATGACGGGGCATGTGGGTGATGTCGGTCCCACCGAAGATCACCTTGCCGGCATCCTGGTGATAGGCACCCGTGATCAGGTTGAACCAAGTGGTCTTGCCTGCCCCGTTGGGACCGACGATACCGAGAGCTTCGCCTTCCGCGACGCTGATGCTCAGGTCGTCGATCACCAAGACCCCTCCGAACGATTTTCGAAGGCCTTGGGTTTCAAGAGCTACAGTCAAGTGGACCCACCTCCATGCTTCATTCCAGTCCCCCTTCCTTCCCTGTGTTGCGTGTTTACTTCGCAGGGCCCGTCCCGGAATGGTCCCAGCATGCAGTGACACAGAATGTCATACAAGCCCATTCCAGGTCAAGAAAAACCCTGCCCCATGGCGTTCCAAAATGGGGCGTTCCTGCCCGAAAAACGGGCTGCCGCGCGGTTCCCGCGCGGCAGCCCCCAAACTGGAGTCCAGAATCTAGCCTCGGGACTCTTAGGCCGCGCCGTACTCCTTGATCTTGTCCTGCACCGCGATGCCGGAATTCGGGCACGCCGCGTTGCTGACAACGGTCAGTTCCATCGGGTACTTCGCGCCTTTACGCCACTGACCGCCGACCAGCGGGGTCTTGTAGACGTTCTCCGTGATGTGGCACGGGCCCACCTTGAACGGCGGGGTGGCGCCGACGACCGGCTCGGTGAAGTCGATCAGACCACCGATGGTCTCGAGCTTGGTGGTCTTGATGGCCGCAAGGATGGCTTCCTTGTCGTCCACGCTGGTGGCACGCTTCAGGGTGTCGGCAGCCATCTCGAACACGATGAAGTGCAGGAGGGGCTGGGTCCACTGGCCGTTGCCGGCAGCGGTGAAGCCGTCAGCGAACTGCTGGCAGGTCTCGCCGCCCAGGAACGCCGACTTGAACGGGTGGGCCGGGGTCCACCAGACCTCGGTGGTGAGGCCGTTGGCGATGTCGACGCCGATGGATTCCACGGACTGCGGGAACAGGAGGGCCTTGGCATAGGTGCCGGCCTTCGGTTTCCAACCCTGCTGAGCGGCCTGTTTCCAGAAGGTGGTGAAATCCGGCGGAACGAACACGCCCATGCCGATCTCACAGCCGTTCTTCTTGAAGTCGCCGAGCTGGGAGGAGAAGTCCTCGGTGCCCTGCTGGAACTGGCTCGGGATGGTCGGGGTAAGGCCCGCGGGGCCCCACACCGGTTCCCAGCCAGGGAGCCAAGCGTTGCCGTCGGCGTCGTTCGGGAACATCGCCGCGACTTGCTTGTTGGTGCTCAGCTGGCCCCACATGTCGAGGAAGGTGGCCTGCACGTCTTCCAGGCCCCAGAACGTGTGGTAGGTCCATTTGAAGACCTGGGTGAGCTCGTGGGTACCACGGCTACCGATGTACGGCTGCCACGGGCAGTCGTTGGTGATGCACGGCGTACCGGCGGCTTCGGCCTGCTCGGCGACCGGGGACACGGTGTCCGGGGTCGAAGCGGCGGTGAGGATGTCGACCTTATCGTTGTTGATGAGGTCGCCGGCCACCTGCGAAGCGCGCTGCGAGTCGGACGTGCTGTCCTGCACGACGATGGTGACTTTGTGCTTCTTGCCGTCGCCGCAGACCCAGCCGTCGCCGAAGGCTTTGGACGCGCGGTCGACGCAGTATTTGTCCGGGATACCGAAGTTGGAGATCGGGCCCGTCAACGGGGTGACGAAACCGATCTTGACTTCGCGGCCCTCTTCGACGCCCGCGGACACGCTCGTGGTGGTCTCGCCACCGGCAGCGGTCGTGGTCGTCTCACCGGCTGCTGCCGTGGTGGTGGTCCCAGCGGCGGCCGTGGTGGTGGTCTCTTCGGTGCCACCGCACGCGGCGATGAGCCCACCGAGAGCGCCACCGGCGCCGATGGTCGCGCCGGCGACGCCGGCGATCTTAAGGAAGTCGCGGCGACTTACGCTCGACTTCAGCTCGTCCATCTCTGACATATCCCCTCCTCGTGGAGTGTCTTGGTCTACGAACCCTGTAACCCTACGCCGATTCCTTCCGCCGGACCCCCTTCCTCTTGGTCCCGCGAAGCTACCTATTACTCGGTAGCTTCCACATCATATGACTAACCGCTTGCTCAAATCAAACAGTAGACACGACCAGCTTCGCCGGCCGCATCCACGCGAGCTCACTCGACAGGCAGCTTGAAGAAGTCCTTGGGATTCTGGTAGCAGACCTTGTCTATGGTGGCCTTGTCGAGGCCGAACAGCTTCATGGCCAGCATCACCCGCGGGACCATGAAGTAGTCGTTGCCCTCGCCGCCCAGCTCAGAGTTGATGTGGATCTTGTCCCTGAGTTCGGGGTGGTCGATCACGTAGTGGGCCGCCGGCTCCGGCGGCATCTTGTCCCAGCAGATGGAGAGACCGATGGCGCCTCCGGTCTTGGCCCGCCAGTCGAGGCTCGCCTCGCCCGCGTGGTCGAAGACGCAGCGCTCCACCGGGAAGCCCTCTTCTTTGATGATGTCGAGGACCTGCGGCAGAACGGTCGGGCCCTGTGGGGCGAGACGGATGGGAGTGTGCAGGATCACGGGAAGGTCGTGGGCCTTCGCGATCCGCAGATGCTCGCGGAACAGGTCCTTCTCGTACTCGGTGGCGGTATCGAGGCCGATCTCGCCGAGGGCGACGACCCGCTCGTTCTCGAGGAACTCGGGCAGCCGTTCCAGGCATTTCTCGGTGTCCGCTCTGTTGACGCCGAAGAACGGCACCGACAGGCTGGTGAAGGGCTCGAAGCCGAGCGTCTTCGCGGTGGTGGTCTCCATACCCAGGAAGCGCTCCCACAGGAGCATCACCGCGTCGGCGTCGCGCTGGCCGAGGAACATGTGCGGGCTGGGGACGACTGCGGCCTCCATGCCCATCATGACCAGCTTCTGCAGCTGCTTGTCCTCGATCATGTCGGTATGGAGATGGGCGTCGATGAAACGCATGATCAGATCACTCCTTGGGTCCTAAGTGGCTCAGTGCTGCT
>CAIQPS010000110.1 GCA_903873715.1 uncultured Actinomycetes bacterium | reverse complement strand
CGAGAGGACTCGAACCTCTGACACGCGGATTATGATTCCGCTGCTCTGACCGACTGAGCTACGCCGCCGCCTTGATTAGCGACCCGCCCCGAACCGAGGTTCGAAACGGGTCCTATGGAGCCCCCATTCGGATTTGAACCGAAGACCCCTTCCTTACCATGGAAGTGCTCTGCCAACTGAGCTATGGAGGCCCTTTGCCGGGCGGCCTGGAGGGCGCTTCCGGCTTTGCCTCCACCTGTCCGTGAAGGTGGCGGGGCGAGGATTTGAACCTCGGTAGGCATCGCCGACAGATTTACAGTCTGCTCCCTTTGGCCACTCGGGCACCCCGCCACGCGCACGTCCCACGCGGAGGCGAACTCGCATGATACTCAAAGGCCCTTGCCATTTCAAGGAGACACGGCGGCTCTTTTGGCACCTTCCAACCGGCCGCGGCCGCGCCTATCATGGACCCGTCCGCATCGCCCGATAGGAGTCCCGCCATGCCCCAGGAACTGTCCGTCCACGCCGTCCGCCAAGACCAGATGTGCTTCACCGCCAGCACCGGAGAGCACAGCGTCTGCCTCGATTACCCCCTGGGGCCGGGAGCCACCGCCGGTCCCACTCCCCTGGAGATGCTCCTTACCAGCCTGGCCGTATGCGCCGGCAGCACGCTGGGACTGCTGCTCGACCGGATGAAGCAGCCGGTCGCCGGGCTGGCCGTCGATGCCCGCGGCAAGCGGCGCGACGAACATCCGACCGTCATCACGGATATCTCGCTGGAGTTCACGGTCACAGGCGCGGGCGTCGCCGCCGACAAGGTGGCCCAGGCGCTGAAGATGGCCGAGGACCAGCTCTGCCCGGTGTGGGCGATGCTCAAGGACGGGACTGCGATCAGCACCAGCGTGCGCATCGAAGGCTGAGCCCCGGCGGGGCAGCGCCCTCCACCGGCGCGGCGCGCCTGCGCGAGGTCTGTCAGACCCAGCCGCCTAGGCGCGGGGCCGCGGCACCGTGATGCTCGCTTCAGTGAGGAAGAGCACCTGCGCATCCGGGCCCTGGGCGGCGAGAGCAGCGTCGAGCGCTTCCTGCACGGTCGCGAACGGGGTCATGAACATGTCGCGCACCTGCTCCTCGGGGAGCGAGGTGACCGCGTAGATATCGGCGCGCTGGATGACCGACGCCACCCGGGTGGCCTGCTGCACGCCCAGCACGTACTCCTCCTGATCGGCGCGCTCGAGGGCTGCGGCCGGTGATTCGGCGGCGGCCAGCATGTCGTAGAGGGTCTGGTTCTCGCCGAGGCCGAAGGGGCACTCCGACACCACGATGAGGACGCCCCCGTCCTTGACCGCGGCGGCCCCGCCCTGGACGGCCTTGTTGGTCTGATAGAAGTTGCAGTCCATGGGGTGCGGCGCCGCGGCCACGACCACCTCGTAGCGCCGCTCGATGTCGAGCACGAACTGCTTGTCGGCCACGGCGACTGCGCTGCGCCAGCTGTCCTCCAGCTCACCGGCGGCGGCGAAGCCGACCCGGTGGTCCTCGTCCAGCACCAGCTGGATCGAATAGACGAGCTTCCCGGCGACGCCGACCTCCAGCATCTCCATGATGTCCTCGTGGACCGGGTTGCCCTCCAGCACCAGGCTCTCGGAGCCGGGCTTCATGGAGAGGGCGTGGTTGGCCCACACGGTGTGATAGCCGGCCAAGCCGGGGAAGAGCGACTTGCGGCCGCCGGTGTACCCGGCGAAGTAATGGGGCTCCACCGAGTTGACGACCAGGACGCTCTTGGCGTCGCTCAGGAGACGATTGACCCAGACGTCGACCCCCCGGGACGTGGTGCCCTGGTGGAAGAGCTGGGCCTTGTCCTTGGAGTCGTGCGAGGAGATGCGGTGCGCGTGGGCGGCAAGGAACTCCGTGCCGAAGATGTGATCCAGTTCCTGCGGCAGCGCCACCCGGTGGGTGCCCGTGGCCACCACCAGCGACATCTCCCGGTCCCCCAAGGCGAGCCAGGCCTCGAGATCGGCGCGGATGACCCGCAGCACCTCGGCGGACGGTGTGGGACGGGTGGCATCGTTGACGACCACGAGTAGCGGCGATGCGGCCTCGGCGAGGAACGCCTGCCAACCGGCGCCCGGAGCCTGAAGGGCCTGGCGCAGCACGCCCTCGGGATCGGCGGCCCGTCCGACGCTGGCGCCCAGCACCCCGGCCACCCTGGCCTCGTCGATCTCCACCGGGACTGTCCCGGCACTCCACGGCACGTGCACCTGCATCTTCGGCTCCGTCGGTCTCGTCGGTGTCACCCACGCCCCGCCGCAGACATCGCGGCGTGCGGCCTGAGGATACCCCAGCCGGCGGCCCCCGTTGGGGGGAGCAGGGGTCGTTTCGGGTAGAATCGGGGAAAGGACCGCGTGCGCGGTGGATCACGATCGAAGGACTGGGAGTCAGCCATGGAATACCACAGCTACCACATCGCCCCGGAAGTGTTCGAACGCTTCCCCGGTTACGTCCGCGGCGTCGTGGTCTGCTACGACCTGGACAACGGCGCCTCCCCGGACGAGCTCGTGCAGATGCTGCGTGACGCCGAGGCGTCGCTGCGCGCCCGTGGGATCGCCATCGAACAGATCGCCGAGGAACCGCACATCAAGGCCTGGCGCGACGCCTACCGGGCCTTCGGCGCCAAACCGGCCGAATTCCGCTCCTCCATCGAAGCCATGGCCCGCCGCGCCCTCCGCGGTGACGAACTGCCGGCCATCACCCGTCTGGTGGACATCGGCAACATCGTGTCGCTGCGCCATCTGTTGCCCGCCGGCAGCCACGCCATCGACGTGCTCAAGGGCGACATCGAACTCAAGTTCGCGGACGGTGACGAGGACTTCATCCCCTTCGGGACCAACGAACTCGAGCATCCCCTGCCGGGCGAGGTGGTCTTCGTGGAGGGCAAGCAGGTGCTCACCCGCCGCTGGACCTGGCGCCAGGGCAACCACACCCTCACCCTGCCGGAGACCCGCGCTGTGGAGTTCAACGTGGACGGCCTGCCGCCGGTGACCAGGGAAGAGGTCGAGGCGGCCTGCAAGGAAGTGGCCGACCTGGTGACCTGCTGGTGCGGCGGGACGAGCCGGATCGACTACCTCACGGCCGAGACGCCCACCGTCACCCTGGAGCCCTAGCCAGGGACCTCAGCGCGGAGGTCAGCGGGCAGCGGCCTTCCGGCGGAGCATGTCGGCGATCATCGCCGCAGTCTCGTCGGTGGTCTCGCACACCGTCACGCCGGCACTCTCGAAGGCGGCCATCTTGTCCGCGGCCGTGCCCCTGCCACCGGTGACGATGGCTCCCGCATGCCCCATGCGCCTATCGGGAGGAGCCGTCCGGCCGGCGACGAAGGCCGCAACGGGCTTGGTGACGTTCTCGGCGATGAACACCGCCGCCTCTTCCTCGTCGGACCCACCGATCTCTCCGATGAGAGCGATCGCCTCGGTCTGTGGGTCCGCCTGGAGCATGGCGAGGATATCGATGAAGGTGGTGCCGATGATCGGATCGCCGCCGATGCCCACGCACGCCGACTGGCCCACTCCCAGCTTGGTGAGAGCCGCGGCGATCTCGTAGGTGAGAGTGCCGCTCCGGGAGACGATCCCCACGGGTCCGGGCATGAAGATGTTGCCGGGAAGGATCCCGATCTTGCACTCGCCGGGCACCATCAACCCGGGGCAGTTGGGCCCGATCAGCCTGCACCCCTTGGCCTTCACGTGGGCGCAGACCTTGACCATGTCCAGAGCCGGTATCCCTTCGCTGAGACAGACTATGAGAGGGATCAGGTTGTCGGCCGCTTCCACGATGGCGTCGGCCGAGAAACGCGCAGGGACGAAACTCAGAGCCGCATCCGCGCCGGTGGCCGACACCGCCTCCGCGACCGACTCGAACACCGGCACGCCCTCGACATCTTCGCCGCCATGCCCTGGGGCCGTGCCTGCCACCACTTTCGTGCCGTACAGCAGCATCTGCTTGGTATGGAAGCGGCCCTCATCCCCCGTGATGTTCTGCACGAGGACCCGGGTCTCACCGGTGACCAGGATGCTCATGGCCTGCCCTCTCCCGTCGAAGCTGTGCCGTCCGGCCCCGCGCTTCGGAGGTCCGCGAGTTCGACGACCTTCACGGCAGCCTCCGTCATCGTCGCGGCCAGATAGACATCCGCTTTCTCGATGATCGCCCTGCCTTCGGCGGCGTTGGTCCCCACCAGACGGGCGACCACCGGCACGGTGACCTCTCCGGCTGCGATCGCGTCCACGACCGCTTGGGCCACGACGTCGCAGCGCGTGATGCCCCCGAAGATGTTGACGAGCACGGCCCGCACGAGCGGATCGTGCAGCAGTATGCGCAGCGCTGCCCGCACCTGGTCGACATGCGCCCCGCCGCCGATGTCCAGGAAGTTCGCCGGTTCTCCCCCGAACAGCTTGATCACGTCCATCGTGGCCATGGCGAGGCCGGCCCCGTTGACGAGGCAGCCGACGTTCCCCTCCAGCGCGATGTAGCTGGCCCCGACCTTGCGCGCCTCGATCTCCTCCGGTTCCTCTTCGGACTCGGAGTCTTCCACCGCCGCCAAGACCGGCTGCCGGAACAGCGCGTTGTCGTCGACCACCAGTTTCGAGTCGAGGGCCATGAACCCGCCGGACTCCGTGAGGGCCAAGGGGTTCACCTCGAGGAGCGTGCAGTCCTTCTCCACGAAGACCTTGAAGAGAGCGGCCACGATCGCCCGGAAGGCCCGTGCCTGCGTCCCCGACAGGCCCACCCCGCGAGCCAGGTCCCGCGTCTGGTAGTCGCTGAGTCCCAACAGAGGATCGGCGGAGACCCTGACGATGGCCTCCGGGGATGTGCGCGCGACCTCCTCGATATCCATCCCCCCCACCGCGCTGGCCATGAGGGTGACGGCCTTGGCGGAGCGGTCGAGCACCGCCCCGACGTAGTACTCCCGGACCACGGGCACCGTCTGAGCCACGAGCACGCGGCGCACCGCCCTGCCCTTGAGCGTCATCCCCAGGATGCCCGCCGCGGCCTCCCGAGCGGCGGCCGGGTCGGCGGCCTTCTTGACCCCACCGGCCTTGCCCCGGCCGCCGACGAGAGCCTGGGCTTTCACCACGACGCTGCCGCCCGATCCACGGGCGATCGACTCGGCCTCCTCCGGGCTGGAGGCGACCTGAGCCTCGGGGAACGGGATGCCATAGCCCTTGAGAATCTCCCTGGCCTGGTACTCGTAGGTCTTCACGATCCACCCGCCCCCTCGACGACTGTGGCAATGCCCTGCCCCCCGGCGATACACAGGGTGGCAAGGCCGTACCTGGTGCCGCGCCGCCGCATCTCGTAGAGCAGGGTGGTGAGGATGCGGGCCCCCGAACACCCGAGCGGGTGACCGAGCGCGATGGCCCCGCCGTTCACGTTCACCCGCGACTGGTCCAGGCCCAACTCCTGGATGACCGCGAGGCTCTGGGCCGCGAAGGCCTCGTTCAACTCCACCAGCCCGATGTCGGACAGGCCGAGCCCGGCCAGGGCCAGCGCCTTGCGGCTGGCCGGCGCGGGCCCGATACCCATGATCTCCGGCGACACGCCGGAGACGGCCTGGCTGCGGACGGCCGCGAGCGGCATGAGGCCTCGGCGGCGAGCCTCGGCGGCGGACATCAGCACCAGGGCCGCTGCCCCGTCGTTCCTGCCGGAGGAATTGCCGGCGGTCACGCTGCCGCCCTCCTTGAAGACCGGCGGCAACTTGGAGAGCGCCTGCAGGCTGGTCTCCCGGGGGTGCTCGTCGGTGTCGAACTGTGCCGGCCAGCCCTTCTTCTGCGGTATCGCCACCGGCACGATCTCTTCTTTGAAGCGGCCGGAAGCTATCGCCTCCAGCGCCCGCTGCTGACTCTGAAGGGCGAAGCGGTCCTGCTCCTCCCGGGTTATGCCGTACTTGGCGGCCACGTTCTCGGCCGTGAGCCCCATGGTGAGGTTGCCGTAGGTCTCGTAGGGCTGGGAGCGCGGTTGGCTCTCCGTGTTGGAGTCGACCAGCACGGCGTTGCCGGCGCCGTATCCGAAGCGGGCTCCGCGCAGGTAGTAGGGGGCGTTGCTCATGCTCTCCACGCCGCCGGCCAGCACGATGTCGGCAAGGCCGCACATGATGGCCTGGGCGCCGTTGTTGACCGCCTGCAGCCCGGAGCCGCACTGGCGCATGACCGTGTAGGCGGGGACCTCCACGGGGAGACCGGCGCGCAGGGCAGCGACGCGGGCCAGGTTGGCGGCGTCGGCGCTCTGCTTGGCCTGTCCGAAGATGACCTCGCCGACGGCCCCAGGCTCCACCCGGGCCCGCTCGAGGGCCGCCTTGATGACCGTGACCGCCAGGTCGTCCGGCTGCACGTCCTTGAGACTGCCGCCGATCCGCCCCCCGGGGGTCCGGACCGCGCTGACGATGACCACTTCGTTCATCTCAGCTCCTGCTGGGATCCCGCGCTGCCGCGCCGTTTGCTCAGGGTCCTGCTTCCAGGGTCCTACTCTCGGACTCGCTCACTTCCAGAAATCATACCGCCGCCCGGCCGAGAGGGCCGGGCGGCGGCTGGGTGCTACTTGGGAAAGGGTGGCCTACGCGCGCTCGAGGACGATCTCCCCGAGGTTGACGTCGGTATGGGTGCTGATGTCGCAGCTCAGGGTGGCGTAGCCGGCCAGCGAGACGGTCAGCTTGTAGGTCTTGTTCTTGTCCACGCCTTCGAACTCGAAGTCGCCGTAGCTGTCGGACGCGGTCTCCAGCTTGACGCCGTCGCCCTCCAGGGTGATCTTCGCGCCCTCGGCGCATTCGCCCCTTTTGTCCGCGCGCACCACTTCACCGGCCACGAGGCGCTTGGGAACGCCCACGTACTTGACGGTGGGCTTGGTGCCGAACTCCGGGTGGAAGTCCTCGATCTTCTTCTCGGCCATGTACTGGGAGATGGTGCTGTTCGGGTCGTCGAGATCGCCGAAGGTGAGGGCGCCGGTGGGGCAGGCCTCCACGCAACGGGGCTCCCTGTCGCCCTGGTCCAGCCGGTGGGCGCACATGGTGCACTTCTGCGGGATATCGAGCTCCTTGTTCCAGAAGATCACCCGGTACGGGCAGGAGTTGACGATGTCCTTCTGGCCCTTGGCTTTGACCGGGTCGATGATGACGAACCCGTCCTCGCGCTTGTAGACGGCGTTGTCGGCCGCGATGGCGATGCACGGAGCGTCGTCGCAGTGGACGCACGGGGTCGGGATGTAGTCGAGCTTGACCTTGGGATAGCTCCCGCGCTCGACCTCCTTCACCTGCATCCAGAACTGGCCGTCCAGCGGCTGCGGGGCCGAGTACGGCGAGTAGTCGTTGTCGTAGTACTCGTCACGGCAGGCGAGGAAGCAGTTGTGGCAACCGCTGCACTTGGTGACGTCGATGAGCAGACCAAGGCGCGTCATCTCAGGCCTCCCACTTCTCGATCTCGATCAAACAAGAGTTCGGAGTCATGCCCGGGACGTTCTTGGACATCATGCGGGCGGGGGTCAGGATGCTCACGCAGCCGCCCCGGTCTATCGAGGTGGGGTCGCCCGGTTGCAGCGGATCGTAATGGGCCGCGGACGCGTAGCTGTGGATGACGCCGGGGCGCACCCGGTCGGTGACCACCGCGATGCAGAGCACGGAGCCGCGGTCGTTGTACAGGCGGACGATGTCGTTGTTGTTGATGCCCCGCACGCAGGCGTCCACCGGGTTGATGCGGGCCGGCCACCAGGCGAAGCCATCCTTCTTGATGCGGTGCACCGGGATGTCGTTGAGCCAGTCGGTGTGCTTGTCGTAGTGGCAGTGGAACGACATGCGAGGGTGCGGCGACATCAGGGCCAGCGGGTACTTCTCGAAGAGCTCGGTGGTGTGGTGGCCCTCCCAGCTGGGGATGTAGCGCGGCACCACCGGGCGCTCGTCGTCATCGGGGAAGTACTGCTTGAGGCTCACCGACTCGAACTCGATGAGGCCGGAGAAGGTGCCAAGCTCGGCCTTCTTCTCGGTGAGGCGCTTCGGGTTGCCGGTGTCGGGCGTGTCGCAGTCGCGGCTCTCGTAGAACCAGCGCATGGACGGGGTGGGCTTGTAGTCGTCGCGGATGTTGACGATGTGGTAGCCCTTCTCGTTGAGCTCTTCCCAGCTGATGTACTTGGGCAGGTCGGAGATGTCGAAGAAGGCCTTGGCCCAGTCGAGCTCGGTCTTGCCACCGTCGGTGAACTCGTCGCGGCGGCCCATCTTCTCGGCGACGAGGGCGAAGATCTCGTAGTCCGACTTGGACTCCCAGAGGGGCTCGATGCACTTCTGCTCGCGGACGATGTAGCGGTAGTTGCAGCCGCTCGACGCGTGCACGGTGTAGCCGCCGATGGCCGCCCATTCACCGATGTCGTCGCGCTCGAAGTTGGTGCACGCCGGCAGGATGATGTCGGCGAAGCGGGTCTCGCTCTGCCACCAGATGTCCTGGTTGACCACGAACTCCAACTTCGGGCTCTGGTACATGCGCACCCAGTTGTTGGTGTCGCTCATGGTGCCGATGAAGGAGCCGCCGTAGCGGTACCACATCTTGATCTCGGAGTGGCCTTCCATCGGGTACTCGAAGTGGGTGAACTGCTGCTCGAGCGACTTGCCGCAGAAGCCCTCGCCGTACCACTCGGTGTGGCCGTCGAGAATGGACTCGGGCACCGTCAGACGCCAGAGGCGCTGCTTGGTGGGGTTCTGCGGGAGCCAGTTGGCGGCCTTGGACATGGACATGCGGCCGTCCGGCTCGCCGTAGCCCGGGAACCAGGTGGAGGTGTCGTTGGGGGCGCCCATCGTGGTGCCCCAGATGCTGCGGCCCGGACCGCCCAGGCCCTGCATGGCCTGGAGCAGCACCATCATGCGGGCCCATTCGGTGCCGTACGCCGTACGGCAGGCGCCGCCCTCGCCGCCGCGGGAGCCGCCGGACAGGATGGTCCGCTTGGCTGCCCACTCGCGGGCCAGAGTGCGGATGGTGCGGGCGCTCACGCCCGATTCCTCTTCCGCCCACTCAGGGGTCTTCGGCACGCCGTCGGTCTCGCCCATCACGTACGGCTTGAACTTGTCGAAGCCGATGGTGCGGTTGGCGACGTATTCCTTGTTATAGGTGTCTTCTTCGATCCACACGTAGGCGATGGCCATGGCGATGGCCGTGTCCGTGCCGAGCCGCGGGGCGATCCACTTGCCGCCCATCACAGCGTTCGTGTAGTTGTGGAAGGGGTCGATGAAGACCATCTTGACGCCCTTCTCCTTGAGCCACTGCCGCCACAGGGACGACTCCTGGCCGGAGTAGGTGCCGCGCGTCGAGTCCGGGTCGTTTGACCAGTAGACGATCTGCTCGGCGTTCTGCAGGGCGTCGCCGAGGCAATCGTAGGGCTCCGGCATACCCAGGCGCCAGAAGAAGCCGTAGGTGTGCGAAGCGCCCCAGTGCCAGCCTTCCCAGCTGTCGGGGTTGTCGAGCACCGGGGTGTATTCGAGCATGTTCATGAAGCGGAGGAACGGGCCCATCTTGTAGCCCACGATGCCCCAGTTGTGGTGGGACGACGTGATGCCGGAGATGGCGGAGCCACCGTAGGTCTCGCGCACCCGCTTGATCTCCTTGGCGACGATGCTGGCGGCCTCGTCCCAGGAGATGCGCTCGTAGCGGGATTTGCCGCGGTTCTGCGGGTTGCGCTCGCCGTCCGGGTCGAAGTCGACGCGCTTCATCGGGTACTTGATGCGCTCGTCGGAGTAGATGCGGCGGCGTTCGGCGTGGATGTACGGGGAGAGGGTGGGTTTCTTCGGCGGCGAGTACTTCTTGCCGCCGGCTTCGATGACCCACGGCTTGTAGTCGTCAGGCTCGACCACGAGCGGCCGCACCCGGACGATCTTGCCGTCCTTCACGTAGACCGAGACCGGCCCACTGTTGGTGAGGTTCGCGAACACTTTTTCAGCCATTACACTTCGCCCCCAAGCTATCGAGGATTGAGCACCGACCTAGCGCAAATTGATATCTCGATATTGTTGAATAATATTGATAGTATCGTGGCTATCGTAGCGGAGCGTTGGGCTCCAATGCAAGGAGTAGGGGCCACGGAGATAGCAGCAGTCGTTGGGGGGCTGATGGCGACGAGTAAAGAATCCCGGGAAACCGACCCCTTTTCTGTGAGGGCGCTGGTCCGCGGGCTCTCCATCCTCGGCCTTTTTGACGTCGACCACCGGGAATGGACCATCGACGAGATGGCCGAACAGACCGGTCTGCTCCGCATGACCGCGTACCGGATGGTCCGCACCCTGGAATCCATGGCCTTCCTCGTGCGCGATTCGAGCGCCAACCGATACCGCCTGGGCCCCGCCGCTCTGGCCCTCACATATATAGCAGAGGACAATTCCTCGCTCGTGCAGGCCGCCCGGCCGTTCCTCGAAAGACTCACCAAGGAGACCGGGGAGTCGGTCACCCTGGCCGTCGACATCGACGGTTTCCCTGTCTGCGTGGACATCATCGACACCAACCGCCCGTTCAAGCGCCGCACGGCGCCAGGGCGCATCCTCGGGGACCTCGTTTCGGTCCACGGCAAGCTCTACGCCGCGTTCAAGTCACCCGAGGAGCGCGAGTCCCTCCTCGCCCAGCCGCACCCGCAGCACACCCCCTACTCGGTCACCGACCCGGACGAGATCCGGGCCGAGTTGGACAGGGTGGCCAACGAAGGCGTGGCGTACGACCTCGAGGGCATCTACATCGGCACCTGCGCCGTGGGTGCGCCGGTGCGTGACCAGGTGGGGAACATCGCGGCCACCGTGTCGGTGGTCGTCCCGACCGGCCGCTTCGGCCCCACCGAGCGCGAGCTCTGCACGCAGGCGGTGAAATCCGCGTGCGCCGCGTTCTCTGCCTACCTGGGGTGGAACCCCAATCCGACGCTGGCAGCCGCTTCCTAGCGGTTCCAATGCAGCAAGACCGTAGAGCGACCTTACTGGGGGAGGTCAGTTCACCAACCAACAACGACACGCCGGGCAGATCAACAAGAAAGGAAGACGATTGATATGGGGGATAAGGACCGTAAAAAGGTCGACGTAAGCGTCGACAAGGTCACCATCAAGAACCTGGCCATGGGTGGCCTCCTCGGCGGCGGCGGCGAGTGCTTCGTCGACGTCAAGGACGGCAAGGCCATCCGTATCCGGCCCTACAAATACGACTGGAAGACCGACTTCGAATCACTGCGCCCGTGGACCATCACGCGCAACGGCGAGAGCCTGAGCCCGCTGTCCAAGGCCCTGCCGGCGCCGTTCTCCCTGGCTTACAAGAAGCGCACCTTCTCCCCGAACCGGATCAAGTTCCCGCTCAAGCGCGTGGACTGGGACCCGAACGGGGAACGCAACCCCCAGAACCGTGGCAAGAGCAAGTATGTGCGCATCTCCTGGGAAGAGGCCATCGACCTCGTGGCTTCCGAAGTCACTAGGATCCATAAGGAATACGGCCCGCTCGCCATCCTCGCCCAGGGTGACGGCCACGGCGAGAACAAGACCATCCATACCCCGCACGGCCATCAGGCCCGCCTGCTCGACATGATGGGCGGCTTCACCCAGCAGGTCCGTAACCCGGACTCCTGGGAGGGCTGGTACTGGGGCGCCAAGCACGTGTGGGGCCAGGGCTTCCAGGGCATGATGTCCCCGGCGGCCAACCTCATCAAAGACATCTCCGAGAACTGCGACATGGTGCTGAAGTGGGGCTGCGACGAAGAGACCACCCCCTGGGGTTTCACCGGCCAGTACGCCAGCCGCATCTCCCAGTTCTGGACTCGCGCCGGCATCAAACAGGTCTACATCTGCCCGGACCTGAACTATGCCAACGCCGTCCATGGTGACAAGTGGATCCCGGTGCTGCCGAACACGGACGCCGCTCTCCAGTTGGCCGTCATCTACGTGTGGCTCACCGAGGGCACCTGGGACAAGGAATACGTCAAGACCCACGCGGTCGGCATGGACAAGATCGAGGCCTACGTCCTCGGGACCGATGAAGACGGCTTCCCGAAGACCCCCGAATGGGCCTCCAAGAAGTGCGGCGTGCCCGAGTGGACCATCAAGGCCCTCGCCCGCCAGTTCGCCAAGAACACCACCTCCATCATCCACTACTTCGGCGGCTCGGCCTTCCGCGGCCCGTACTCTCACGAGCCCGGCCGTCTCGAGTGCGTCATGCTGGGCATGCAGGGCCTCGGCGGCCCCGGCGTGCACCAGGCGCAGATGACCTACTTCGGTATGCCACGCGCCGAGGGCCTGGGCAGCGTCCGTTTCTTCAACCCGGACCTCCCCGAGCGCCTCACCAAACCCTGCTGGACCACCGTCCACGCCTGGGGCCCGCAGCTCATCCCGAAGACCCTCATCCAGGACGCCATCATGAAGGCCCCGCTGGTCTTCCACGGTAGCGGCGGCCAGGAGTGCCAGACGGAAGAGCAGTTCACCAAGTACACCTACCCGATCGAGAAGGAAAAGGGCGGCGTCCCGATCCACATGATCTGGACCGACACCCCGTGCCGCATCACCTGCTGGAACCACGGCAACTGGACCATCGATGCCATGAAGCACGACAGCATCGAGACCATCGTGGCCCAGCATCCCTGGCTCGAGAACGAGTGCCTGTACGCCGACATCATCCTGCCGGCCAACACCACTCTCGAGGTCGAGGACATCGTGACCACCGTGCGGCAGGGCCCGCACTTCGCGAGCGTGTCCATCCAGGAACAGTCGGTCCGCCCGGTCGGCGAATCCAAGAGCGACTACGAGATCGTGGCCGCCATCGCCGACAAACTCGGCTACGGTGACGAGTTCACCGGCGGCCTGTCCACCATGGACCTGCAGAAGATCGTCTTCGACGCCATGAAGATGGACAAGCTGACCACGTGGGAAGACTTCTACGAGAAGAAGACCTACGTGTACAAGACTGCGACCGACTGGGAGCAGGATCCTCCGGGATTCCGCAAGTTCTACGAGGATCCCAAGAGCAACCCGCTCCTGACCCCGAGCGGCCTGCTCGAGTTCTACTCGCAGCGGCTCGCGGACCACTTCCCGGACGACAAAGAACGCCCGCCCTTCCCGCAGTGGGTCGAACGCGGTATCACGCACGACGAATCCCTCGCCAGCGAGCGCGCCGGGATGTTCCCGCTCCTCCTCATGTCCAACCACCCGCGCTGGCGTACTCACGCCCAGGGTGACGACATCGTGTGGGCCCGCGAGACCCCGACCGGCAAGGTCCTCGGCTTCGACGGCTACAACTACGAGCCGATCTGGATCAACCCTGGGGACGCCGAAGCCCGCGGCATCAAAGACGGCGACGTCGTCAAGGTGTTCAACGAGCGCGGTATCGTCCTCGTCGGCGCCCGTGTCTGGGAACGCATCATGCCCGGCGTGGTCTACGTGGACCACGGCGCCCGGCACGACCCGCTGATCCCCGGCAAGGTCGACCGCGGCGGCGCCATCAACACCATCGCTCCGAACGGACTGACCTCCAAGAACTGCTGCGGCCAGGCCACCAGTGGCTACATCGTGGACGTCCAGAAGGTCAAGAATGAAGAGTGGGAGGCGTGGCGCAGGGATTACCCGGATGCTTTCGCCCGTAAGTACGATCCCGGCGCAGGCCTACGCTTCGACGCGTGGGTCGTGGAAAGGTAAGGCATAGATGAAGGTATTCGTTATCGATGTCGATAAGTGCACCGGCTGCTACGCCTGCCAGTTCGTCTGCAAGGACGAGCACGTCGGCAATGACTGGTCGCCGATCGCCAAGCCGCAGCCCGACACCGGGCAGTTCTGGATGCACCTCAAGGAGTACATCCGCGGCACGGTGCCCAAGGTCGAGATGCACTACATCCCGCTGCTCTGCCAGCATTGCGACGACGCGCCCTGCATCAAGGCGTGCGACGTCGAGGGTGTCATGTACAAACGCGAAGACGGTCTCGTGGAGATCGACGCCGACAAGTGCATCGGCTGCCGCATGTGTGTGGACGCCTGCCCGTACGACGCCATCTACTTCAACGACGACCTGAACCTGGCGCAGAAGTGCACCGGGTGCGCCCACCTGCTCGACGGCGGCGAGTGGAAGGTCCCGCGCTGCGCGGACGCCTGCCACACCGAAGCCATCATGTTCGGTGAGGAAGAGGACTTCGCGGACCTCATCGCCAAGGCTGAGATCCTCATGCCTGAAGAGGGATGCAAGCCCCGGGTGTACTACCTCAACATCCCGAAGAAGTTCGTGGCCGGCACGATCTACGACCCGGCTGCCAAAGAGATCGTCGAGGGCGCGACCCTGACGCTCAAAGGCGCCGACGGCGCGACCTGCACCGCCACCACCGACGGCTTCGGCGACTTCTGGTTCCGCGGCCTGGCCGACGACGCCAGCTTCACGCTGACGATCGCCGCCCCCGGCTTCGCCACCAAGACCATCGACGGGATCGTGACCGCCAAGGACGTCAACCTGGGAGACATCGCTCTCGCCAAGTAGTCCTCGGACATCGTCAGGCCTGACGAGAAGGCCCCCCGGCGCTCAGCGCCGGGGGGCCTTCTTCATTGCCAGGCTACGGCTGCGCCTCGCCGCGAGGGTGCCGGGGCTAGACGATCTCAGCCAGGCATCCGTCGAGCAGCCGGGTGTGCAGATCCACGTCCTCGTCCGTGGTGAACGGGCACATGAGCGCCATATTGTGGAACGGGGTCAGAAGGACTCCCCGGTTCAGCAGGTAGAGATGGATGCACGCCTCCAGGACCGGGTGCCTCGCGTGATGGGCCTCCCCGCCGTTCCGTGGCGGGTCCGGCCTGAACAGGTACTCCACCCGGGCGCCGATGCGGGTCACGTGCCACGGCAGTCTCCGGCGAGCGAACACGCCCAGCACCCCCTGCTCGAACCGCTCGGCTCGGCCGGCCATGCGGGCGAAGGTCTCGTCGGTCATCACTCGCTCCAGGGTCGCCCGGATGGCGGCCATCTGCAGCGCGCTGCCGGCAAGGGTGCCGCCGAAACCGAAGTGGTTGATCGCCTCGCCGGTCCGGAAGTGCGGCAACACGCGCCAGATGCGCTCGGCCATGTCCTGCGACGCCCCCCAGACCGCCACGGGGATCCCCCCGGCCAGGCTCTTGCCGACGACCAGGAAGTCGGGCTCCAGGCCATGCGCCCGCGTGTAGCCGCCCGGGCCGGTGGAGATGGTGTGGGTCTCGTCGATGACCAGCGGGACGCCGTGTTCGCGGGTGAGCCGCCGAAGCGCATCGTGGAAGCCGGGCAGGGCCGGCACCATCCCGATGTTCGTGAGGAGCGGTTCGGTGAGCACGCATGCGACGTCTCCGTGCGCGAGCGCCTCCTCCAACCCCGCCACGTCGTTGAACTCCACCAGGCGGGTGGTCGACTCGTGGTGCACGGCGTTCGGATGCACGCCCGTGCGCGGCACCATCGCGCCCGTCTCGTCGAACTCCACCTGCGTCTCGTCCACACTCCCGTGATAGTTCCAGTTGAAGGTGACGATCTTGTCCCGCCCGGTGAACATGCGGCACAACCGGATGACGAACCGGTTTGCGTCGGTGGCCGAGGTGGTCACCTGCCAGTAGGGCAGTCCGAAGCGCCGGGCCAACTCCTCCCCCACCCAAGCGGCGTCCTCGGTGGGCAGCATCATGGTCGAGCCGCGCCCGATCTGCGTGCAGACGGCCTCGGCCACCACCGGGTTGGCGTGCCCGAACATGGCCGCCGTGTCTCCCAGGGCGAAGTCGACATATTCATTGCCGTCCACGTCGGTGAGGCGGGCGCCATGGGCGTCCGCCACAGTGATGGGGTACGGGCCCGGCCACTGCTGCATCCAGTGCATCGGCGCCCCGTACAGGAAGCACCCGAGGCCGCGCTCGTACGACTGCTTCGAGAGCGGGTGCGCCGCCTCGAACGCCCGCTCCTCCTCGCGCATAAGGTCCGCGACCGTCCGCATGTCCACGCCGCCCGGGTCGCCGGGCTGCGCTCCCCCGGGCTGCGCCAGCGGCTCCGGCCCTTGGCTCATGTGCGTGCCTCCTTCGAACGTCGGCGGAAAAGAGCGGCGCCGCGTCGCCCCGAAGGGCGGCGCGGCGCCGGCGCGATCAATGTCGCGATTCTAAGGCTTGGCTCACGGGACGGTCGTAAGGTCCCCGAGCACCACTTGGCTGAAGGTCTTCACCGGCACCCAGGTGATGACGTCGCCGACCTTCTGGGCTTCCAGCATGAACCAGTCGCGCTTCGGGATGTAGGCGTTCTGGAACTTCTGGAACTCCACGTGACCGGCCGGGGTGTCGAGTTTCAGACCGGCGATCGCGGGGATGACCTTGGCCGGGGTGGTGTCGCCACCGGCGGCTTTGAGGCCCTCGAGGTAGACCATGACGGCCTGGTAGGCGCCGTAGACCTCGGAGTTCGGTCCGCCCTGGTCGGGGAACAGCTTCTCGAACGCCGCGACGAACTCAGCGTTGCCCGGGTTGGTGAGGGTGTACGCGTAGAAGTCGCAGGCGATCATGCCGAGGGCGATGTCGCCGAGTTCGGCAAGCTGCGGGTCGGTGTAGTTGTTGGACATCGGCACCGCGAGCGGGGCGGTGAGGCCATAGTCCTTGTACTGCTTCACGAACGGCACCGCGCCGTTACCGAAGATCCAGTCCACGGTCACATCGGCCGGTTTCATCGCCGACAGGTAGGAGCTGAAGTCCACGGTGGTGATGTCGATGTAGTTCTCGCTGATGACCTTGCCGCCGGCTTCATCGACGAAGGCTTTCTTGAAGCCCGCCATGAGGGCGTGCGCCGGAGTGTCGTCGTAGTTGATGAGGTTGGCGGTCTTGTAGCCCTTCTCAGCCAGGTACTTACCGAAGTAGTAGCCCTGGGAGTCGAAGAGGCCCATCTGGAGGAAGGCCAGCCCGCTCGCCGTCGCCAGGTTGTCGGTCGGCTGCCCGTTGATGGAGATCATCGGGATGCCGGAGGATTTGCCCAGGTAGTCGGTGACGGATTTGGCCGCCGGGGAGAAGATCGGGCCGATCATGGCGTTGATCTTGTCGCTCTCCACGAGTTTGCGGGCCTTGTCCACCGCGACGACCGGGTCGGAGGTGCTGTCTTCCGGGAAATACTGCAGCGGACGGCCCATCCACTGGTTGTTGAGCATGGCGAGGGCCGTCTTGATGCCCATCTCACCCTGCAGGGTGTCGTAGGACATGAAGTTGGTGAACCCCTCGTCGTAGCCGAGCTTGATGGGCTCGCCGGTCGCGGCGCCGGCCGTGGTATCGGTGCTGCCGGGAGCCGCCGTGGTGGCGGTACCGGCCGCCGTCGTGGTCGTCGTACTCGAACCGCAGGCTGCGGCGAACACAGCGAGGCCGAGCACCAGGACCATCAGGATCAGAAGAAGTCTCTTGTTCATTCGAACCCCCCTAACAAGTTTGTCCACATCGCTTCGATCATCCCGCTCGAGAAGTGGCCCTCCTTCCCCCTCGGATCTCGAACCTCTTTATGTATCACTCACCCACGCCAAGATGCGTGGCTTTGGCGTGCTCGTCGTTTATGAGTTGCTCGGGGGCCGACTCGTACACTACGGCGCCCCGGCTCATGATGTAGGCGTAGTCGGCGACACTCATGGCCATACCGAAGTCCTGCTCCACCAGGAGGATGGACTCGCCCGCCTTCTTGAGCTCCCCGATGACCCTGAAGACCTCGTCCACCACGACCGGCGCGAGACCTTCCGACGGCTCGTCGAACAGCAGCAGGTCCGGGTTGGTCATGAGCGCCCGGGCGATGGTCAGCATCTGCTGCTCGCCCCCGCTCAGCAGGTTCCCTTTGTTCTTGCGGCGTTCGGCCAGCTTCGGGAACACCGTGAACACCTTGTCCAGGGTCCATGGATCCTTCTTGCCCGCCGGCCGGGCGGCCATCTTCAGGTTCTCGACCACGGAAAGCGACTGGAAGATCAACCGCCCCTGCGGGATGAGCCCGATGCCGAGCCGGGCGATCTTGTGGGTCGGCATGCCGACGAGCTCGTTGCCGTTGAACACGATGCTGCCCTGCCGAGGCGGCGCCAACCCCATGATGGAGCGGATGGTGGTGGTCTTGCCCATGCCGTTGCGGCCGAGCAGGACCACGCAAGTGCCGTCCTTCACCTCCAGGGAGACTCCCTGCAGGATGTAGCTGTCGCCGTACCAGGTGTGGATGTCGGTAACCTGCAGCATGTCATTTACCGCCCAACTGCTTGCGGCTGCCCATGTAGATCTCCCTCACCATGGCGTTCTGCCTGATCTCCTCGCAGGTGCCCTCGCAGGCGATCTCGCCGTAGTGGAGCAGGACCACCCGGTCGGCCACACCGAACACCAGGTCCATGTCGTGCGCGATCATGAGCACCGTGATCTTGGAGCCCAGAGCTTTGATCCGCTTGGTGATGTCCGCGCTCTCCACCATGGTCAGGCCGCAGCTCGGTTCGTCCAGCAGCAGCAGCTCCGGCTGGCTGGCGAGACTCAGGCCTATCTCCAGCTTGCGCTGCTGACCGTAGGCCAGCGAGCCCACGATCTCGTCCCGGAGATCCCATAGCTCTTGCGACTCGAGCAGCTCCTGGGCCGCTTTGACGAGGTCCTTGTCTTTGAACATGGGCCGGTAGAAGCCGTAACGGCTCTTTTCCACCCCCTGCAGCCCGATCATGGCGTTGACCATGACGCTCTGCAGCGGGAAGAGGCTGGTGATCTGGAAGGAGCGGGACATCCCCATGTGAGTCCGCGAGAACACGCTGGCGTGGGTGATGTCCTGGCCCTTGAAGAACACCTTGCCGCTCGAAGGCTTGAGCTGGCCGGTGAGCAGGTTGAAGAAGGTGGTCTTGCCGGCGCCGTTCGGCCCGATGAGCGCCAGCCGTTCGCCCGGCTCGATGGCCAGGTTGACGCTGCGCACGGCAGCCAAGCCGCCGAAGTGCACCGAGAGGCCGTTGGTCTCGAGAAGCGGGGCCACGGTCACACCCCCTTCCCGGTCGGGACGGACTGGGCGGGCTTGCGGCCCCACAGCCGCGGGACCACCCTGCAGAGCCACTGCCACAGAAGCAGCACGCCCGGCCCCAGCCCCTTGTAGCGGTCCTTGCTCCAGGGCGTCGCCATGATGGCGATCACGATGATGGCGCCGAAGATGAGCGGCCAGCGTTCCTGGAGGTAGATGCTCGCGACGTACTCGATGCCCACGTAGAAGATGCTACCCACCAGCGGCCCGAAGAACACCGTGGTGCCGCCGAGGATCACCAACAGGAAGGAGATGTCGCTGGTGGCCATGGCGAAGTTGTTGGGCATCACGGTGGAGCCGAAGTAGCAGAAGAGCACACCGGCGATGCCGCCGAAGACCCCTGCGACGATCCACGAGGTGTACTTGTAGAGCCAGGTGTTGTAGCCGAGGGCCTGCATGCGCTTCTCGTTGTCGTGGATACCGCGCAACGCATACCCGTAGTGCGAGTGGAGGATCCGGTACATCAGGAAGAGGCAGACGATCCCGATACCGAAGACCAGGTAGTAGAACTGCTCCTCGTTGATGGCCGAGCCGAACCCGAGATGCGCTCTGGGCACCCCGGACATGCCGGTGCTGCCGCCGGTGACCGGCCGGATGGTGATGGCCAGCTTCGAGAGCAACTCCCCGAAGGCGATGGTGGCCAGCAGGAAGTAGATGGGGTTGACGGCACCGGCCCCCACTCCGAAGACGCGGAACGCCGGGATACCCAGAATAGCCGCGATGGCAGCGCTGACCACGATCGCGAAGAGCAGTCCCAGCCAGAAACTGGTGATCCCCAGCTTGAGCACCAGGATGGCGGCGGAATACGCGCCGGCGCCGAAGAACGCGGCATGACCGAAGCTGGGGATGTTGGCGTATCCCCAGATGATGTTGAGGCTGGTGGCGAAGAGCCCGTAGATCATCATCTTCGCGACAAGACTGGACCAATGCGTAGGCAGGAACAAGGGGAGCAGCAGCACGATTACCGCGATGACGAACACGGCCGCGGCGTTCTGCATGTTCGCCGCTGGGAATCTGCGGGACATCAGAACACCTTCCTTCCGATGAGGCCGCTCGGCCGCAGCAGCAGGATGGCGAGGAAGACGACCCAGGCGAAGAAGAGAGCGACCCTGGGGATGTAGGCCTTGCCGAACGTGTCGAGCAGGCCGATGACCAGTGCCCCGAGCATGGTCCCCTGGATGTATCCGGTACCGCCGACCACCACCACGATGAGGGTGAGCAGGAGGAGGTTGTCACCCATCGACGGGTACGCCCCGGTGATGGGCGCCCCGATGACGCCGGCGACCCCCGCGAGAGCCATCCCGAGGAGGAAGACGAAGGTGCTCACCAGCCCATAGTTGATACCCAGGCTCACCGTCATGTCCTTGTTGTCCATGCCGGCCCGGATGATGGCACCCACCCGAGTGCGGTCCTGCATGTACCAGAGCAGCGCCAGCACCAGGACGCCGATGCCCACGACGAACAGTCTATAGACGGGGAAGCCCAGGCTGCCGATGTGCACTACTCCGGTGAGGCCGTGAGGGCTCATCATGCTGTGGGCTCGCGGCCCCCAGATCCACATCACCACGTTTGCGATTATCAACGCCAACCCGATGGTGAGCACCCCTTGCTCCGGCACCCTGTTGTAGAGCTTCTTGAGGAAGAACCAGTAGAGCGCATAGCCGATGATGGCCAGCGCGATGGCCGCTACGACGACGGCCAGCCAGAACTGATGCACCGAGGCGATGACCTGCATGCCGATGTAGGCGCCGAGCATGTACAGGGCCCCGTGGGCCAGGTTGAGGACGCCCATGACGCCGAACGTCAGTGAGAAGCCGGCGGCAAGCAGGAACAGGATGAACGCGTACGACAGGCCGTTGAGCCCGGTTACTACTGCTTGGCTCATTCTCCCCCCAAGACTGTAGGTAGATGTTCCCTCGATCGCCCCCCCACCCCAGGGAAGAACGCCGTGCAAAAGAGTACCACGCAGGAAAAACCGATAATCATGGCCCCACGGCCTCACCGTGGATGGTCACGTTCTCCAGGCGGGCACGAGCCCCCACGAGGAAGTCGGCCGGCCCGGCGGAGCCGTGGCCGAAGATCTTGCCCATGGTGCGCATAGCCTTGAAATCGGCTATCACCAGACCCAGCGTGGGGATGATCTTCTCCCGCCACACGAACAGATAGAGCTCGTCGTCGAGCTTCAGGTAGTGGCAGCGGTCGGTGTCGGCAAGGCCCTTCTCGGAGCCGGACAGGCAGTGCCACGTGTAGAAACGATCGTTCAGGTAGATGTGCTCGTACCGCTCCGTGGGACTGTAGGTGTATTCGACCCTGCGCCCCACCAACTCCGAGGTCGTCTCGTGCCGCGGGGTGGCCGCGGTGAACGGCGCGCCGATCGCCGCGGAGGCGAACTCCGCCGACACCGAGGTCAACTCGTCGCCGCGGGCGGCCCGCGCGGCCGGTGACTCGCCGCAATCCGGGGACTGGGGCAACACGGCCGTCAGACGCGTGGCGATCCCCCGATCCCGGTCGAGCACCAGGCTGACCGCCGTGGGCGGGGCCCCGGACGTGACCATGTCCACCAGGTAGATGCCCGGGCGCGGCGAGACGGCGAAGTAGCCGCACTCGCCCTCCGGCACGGCGGCGGCCACCGGTCCGGAAGATGTGAAAGCCACCCGGGAAGCCGACAGGAACCGATACTCGGTCGCGGCGCCATCCTGGTAGTGGAGCACGAGCACCGTGCCGGCAAGGTCCCCCGTCAACGGCGGCACGTTACTGTCGGGGCTGAAAGCCTCGGCGAGTTCGCCCACAGATATCCATCGAGTAGGATCAGACATCCGCCCCCCCAGCGGTAGTATCTCTCCTCGGTCCTCTCGGTCAGGCGCGTCCGGCTCAGTAGTCCTTGAGGATGTCCAGCGTGATGTCGATGGCCTTCATCGCATACTCGTGCGGCACCGTGAGCGGCGGCATGAAACGGAAGACGTTGCCGTAGCGGCCGCACGGCGTCATGAGGACGCCCTTCTGCAGCAGCTTGAAGGCTATCTCGCCGCACTTCTCGCCGGCGAGAGGCTCTTTGGTCTTGCGGTCTGCGACCACTTCGACCCCGACCATGAGGCCGCGGCCGCGCACGTCGCCGATGCACTTGACCGTGCTCATGGCGTCGGTGAACCTGCCCCTGACTTCTTCGCCCAGCTTCGTGCAGCGGCCGAGCAGATCCATCTCCGGATCCGTGATGAGGTCGATGTTGGTCATGCAGACCTCGCTCGACAGCGCGTTGCCGGCGAAGGTGCTCGGTTGGGAGCCCTCGGGCAGTTTGGCTTCGAACTCGGCCCGGTAGCTGATGCCGGCCATGGCCACGTCGCCGCCCATGCCCTTGCCCCAGGTGAGCAGGTCGGGCTTCACGCCGTAGTGCTCGATGCACCACATCTTGCCGGTGCGCCCGGCGCCGCACTGTACCTCGTCGGCGACGTACAGAGCGCCGTTCTTCTCGCAGGCGGCCTTGACCATCTGGAAGAACTCCGGCGGCGGCGATACGTACCCGCCCTCACCCTGCTGCGACTCGATGATGACCGCGGCGACGTCGTCGGCGGCCGTGTACGGGGTGTTGAGGACGTAGTCCACGTACTTGCCGCACTGCACGTCGCAGTTGGGATAGGTCATGTTGAACGGGCAGCGGTAGCAGTACGCGTAGGGCAGATGCTGGACCCCTGCGATCAGCGGGCCCCAGCCGTGCCGGTAGTTATACCCGGTGGTGAGAGCGGTGGTGCCGCACCACACCCCGTGGTAGGCGCCCTGGAAGGCGTATATCTGAGTGCGCCCCGTGATCTTGCGCGAGAACTTGATGGCGGTCTCGACAGCGTCGGAGCCCGCCTGGAAGAACGAGGTGTGGCAATCGCCGCGCAGCCCCTCCGGCATGACCTCCGACACCCTCTTGGCAAGCGCGATGCGCCTGGGGTTGGTGATGTCGGTGGTGTGCATGATCTGGCTGCACTGGCGCTGGATGGCCTCGAGCACCTTGGGATGCCCGCGGCCCACCGCGTTGACGGCCACGCCGGCGGCCATATCTATATAGAGGTTGCCGTCGGGGTCTTTGGCCGTGGAGCCCTTGCCCTCGGAGAGGATCACCGGGAAGCTGCCACCCCCGCGGGTGAACGCCTCGTATTTGGCCGACTCCTCCATGAGCGCGGACACTCTCGGCCCCGGCACTGACGTGGCCATCTTGGGTGCGTCCGGAAACGACAATGCCATCAGTTCGGCTTCGGAGATCATCTGCCCCCCATCCTTTCTCCTTGAGACCGCGACGTGCGAGCTAGCTGCTGCGTCGGCGAAGTCCTGTGATTTTAGATTTCGTAGGCCGTATAGTCCATGCCCGTGCCGTCAGCCACGGCTTTGGACACGAGCTTCCCGTCGACCACGTTGAGAGCCTTCGCCAGGGCCGGATCGCTCTTGAGGGCGGCTTTCCAGCCCATGTTCGCCAGTTTCAGCGCATACGGCAAGGTCGCGTTGGTGAGAGCGAACGTGGACGTCCGGGCCACGCAGCCGGGCATGTTGGCCACGCAGTAGAGGATCACGCCGTCCATGTCGATGACCGGGTCCGCGTGGCTGGTGGCCCGGGCGCCCTCCACGCAGCCGCCCTGGTCGATGGCCACGTCGACGATGACCGAGCCTTTGCGCATCTTGGCGATGTGCTCCTTGGTGACCACCTTCTTGGCCTTCGCCCCAGGGATGAGCAGGGCACCGACGACCAGGTCGGAATCGACCACGGCCTTCTCGACGTTGTATTCGTTGGAGGCGAGGACCGTGATCCGGCCGCCGAGGACGTCGTCCAGGTAGCGCAGCCGGTCGAGGCTCAGGTCCAGGATGGTGACGTGGGCGCCCATGCCCAGCGCCATCTTGGCCGCATTGATGCCCACGGTGCCACCGCCGACGATGGTGACGTTGGCCGGCGGGGTGCCGGGTACGCCGCCGAGGAGCACGCCGCTCCCGCCGTTCTCCTTCTGCAGCCAATAGGCCCCCACCTGGACGGACAACCGTCCGGCCACCTCGCTCATCGGGGTCAGGAGGGGCAGCGAGCCGTTGGCGAGCTGGCAGGTCTCGTAGGCGATGCCCGTGACCCCGCAGTCGAGAAGGGCCTTGGTGAGCTCCGGGGCCGGAGCGAGGTGCAGGTAGGTGAACAGGACCTGGTCCTTGCGCAGGAGCGGGTACTCCTGCGGGAGCGGTTCCTTGACCTTGACGATCATCTCGGACTCGGCGAAGACGGCCTCGGCCGTCGGGCGGATCTGAGCTCCCGCGGCGACGTATTCGGCGTCGGAGATGCCCGACCCCACGCCGGCGGATGACTGGACGAGTACGGTGTGCCCATCGCTGGTGAGAGCCTTGACCCCGGCAGGCACCATCGCGACCCGGTACTCGTGATTCTTGACTTCCTTCGGAACGCCGATGATCATGGCTCGCCCCCCGCGACGCGTCTCTCAGACGATATTGTTTACACGTTTGATTAACTCTTGCTATGTAACCGCACGCGGGGCAGCCAGTCAAGACACCGGACCCCATGCCAGATAAGTTTGTTCCTGCACACTAGGCGGCTGCCGTCCGGAGGGACGCGAGGGTTTACCCGTTTGTACAAGAATGGTGCAATGGTACTATGCTTGAACTCGGATGGGCGGGTGACGAGCCGGGCGACCCAGGGGAAGGGAGAACCCGATGCCGACGAACAGCAGGAAGACGAGCCGGAAGCCGCGCGAGAGCGCCGGCCGCAGCGACGCGCTCCTGCCCGGGGCGCAGCCCGGTTGGCCTCCCACAGCCCAGCGGCTGTTGGACGCGGCCCACAGGCTGCTCGTCCGCTCGGGCTACAACTCCCTTTCCGTGGAGGCCATCGGCCAGGAGGCCGGAGAGAACAAGGCCCTCATCCGCTACTACTTCGGCTCCAAGAACGGGCTCCTCGTGGCCCTGACCGACGCGCTCATCTCCCAGACCCTGAGTGGGGCCAGGCAGAGGCTTTCCGGGCTCTCCGGCGCCCACGACCGGGCGAGCGTGCTGGCGGATACCATGGAGTCCATCGCGGCGGACGCCCCGTCCTACCGTCTGCTGTTCGACCTCTTGCCGAGGCTTCTGGAGAACCCCAGCATGACCCGGCAACTCGCGGAGCTCTACAGGACCTATCGCGAGGTCAACGTGCGGGCGCTGTGGGGCGACCGGCCCGGAGAACCGCCCCAGATCGTGCACGACCTGGCCGCCATGCTGGTCGCGCTACCCGACGGCCTCTCGGTCCAGACGCTCGCCGAGCCCGGCTGCGTGGACGTGCGCGGGACTATGGACCTGATGCGGGGACTCATAGAATCGGTGCTCGCCTCGCTCGAACCCTCCGCCTGACCCGCGGGGCCGGCGCCTCGCCCCCGGACTCAGTCGCGCCGGGAGTAGCCCAGGAAGGCTGAGAGAGAATCCGCGGCGGCTTTGACCGCCTCGGCGTAGCGCGGCCGTTCGCCCACACCGAACCTTCCGGTGGGCACCACTATAGAGAGCGCCGCGATGACCTTGCCCAACTGGTCGCGCACCGGAGCGGCCACGGCACAGGTACCGACGTTCCGTTCCTCCATGTCGAACGCGACGCCTTCGCGGACCACGGCCTCGAGCTCCTGGGCCAGCTGCTGCTGGTCCGTGATGGTGTTCGGCGTGATCTGGGGATGCGGCTGAGCCAGCAGGGCGGCCTTCTCGGCCCCCGTCTTGAAGGCGGCGAAGACCTTGCCGTTGGCGTTGGCGGTGTCGCCGATGATGCGCCCCACGGCCACCTCGCGGCGGAAGGGGCGCGGGGTGTCGACCAAATCGACACTGACGGCCACGCCGTCCACCTCGACGGCCAGAGTGGCCGACTCACCGGTCTTCTCCACCAGTTCGCGCAGATAGGGCTTGGCGATGTCCACGAGTTCCGCATAGCCCTCGGAGAGGTACGTGGCGGCCAGGAGCGCCGGCCCGAGATGGTAGCGGTTGGTGATCGGATCGCGGACGAGATACCGCGACGACTCCATGGTGCGGATCATCCGATAGGCGGTCATCCGCGGGAGACCCGCGTGCTCGGCTATCTCGTCAAGGGTCCACTCGCGGTTCTCGGCGTCGAAAAGACCCAGCACGGTGAGACCTTTGGAGAGCGCGCGAACGAGAAAGGCGCTCTCGGCGGATCCGCCAAGACCCTCCCCTTGTTCTTCTCTCGTTCGCGGTCGTGCCATGTGCTGAACCCCCAAAAAAGCCACTCGACGCCAGGCGGTCGGCTTCACACGATGGTAGCATGAAGGTGATATCGGTATACCGGATTTCGGGCCTAAGAGCCATGCGGACTCAGAATGAAGTCCCCTTAGTATTCCATTCCTCGTTATCTTGATATCACCTGATATGTTTTGTGCTATCGTGCTATGAGTCCGGGTTTATTCGTGACGGGTTAAAAGGGGAGGTGCCCATGGCGAGATGGGGGATGGTCATCAACCTCGCAAAGTGCACCCGATGCCATGCTTGCGTAGCTGCGTGCCGCATCGAGCACTTTCTGCCATTGAGGGTGACGTGGCCAAGGCTGATCGCTCTCGAGGTGGACGAGGGATACAAGGTCGATGTTTCCACCTATCCGGTGCGCTGCAACCAATGCAAGGATGCGCCTTGCGTGGACGCGTGCCCGACCGAGGCCTCGTACAAGCGTGAAGACGGCATCGTCGCCATCGACCACGACAAGTGCTTCGGCTGCCGGTACTGCATCATCGCGTGTCCGTATCAGAACCGCACCTACCTGTCCCGCAAGAGGGACCCGGGTTGGTTCCCCGGCCATCCGAAGACTTCCATCGAGAAGAAGGGCGAGAAGCTCTATCCGCACCAGCGGGGCACCACCGAGAAGTGCAACTTCTGCATGGAGCGGATCGACGAGGGCCTGCCCAAGGGCCTCAAACCGGGCATCGACCGGGACGCCACGCCGGCCTGCGTGAACACCTGCCAGGCCAAGGCGCTCACCTTCGGCGATCTCGACGATCCCAACAGCAACGTCTCCAGGCTCCTGCGTGAGAAGAGCGGCTTCGTGCTCCATCCCGAGTACGGCACCGACCCCTCCGTCTACTACATCGACTACAAGTTGGGCGGCAACGACAACACGGCCCCGCGCGAATCGCAGACCGGGTACGTCGTCCAGCATCTCAGCACGGTGTACGAGCCGAGCAAGGCCAAGCTCGCTGTGAAGCATGAGCGGGGCAAAAAGGCCGTCAAAGACAACTGCGAGTAGGCCGGGGGGACTGACACATGAATGCTAGGACAGCTCGTCAGTGGATGGTCACCCACGAGTGGATGGTCAAGCCCATGGCCCAGACCGAATGGATCGAGGGCAAGGGCCTCATGGTGTGGCTGGCCGAGGTCTTCTCGGCCCTGGGCACCGGTCTCTACCTGGTCGCCCTCTTCTTGGGCCTCAAGGAGGAATTCGCCCTGACAGCCTTCTGGGCGGGTCTCCTCGGTTGGGTGGGCATCGCCATCTTCAAACTGCCCCTCCACGCTTTCTACCTCGGGAAGTGGTACCGCTTCTGGCGGGCGTTCCCGCCGTTCAGCAAGGCGTGGCGCACCTCCTGGTTCGCGCGGGGGATCGTGTTCACCATGATCTTCTTGGCGTTCGGCGCCATACAGTTGGTCCTGCAGGGCCTCATCGGCTACAAAGTGGTGGCCTTCGCCTCCGGCGCCATGGACGCGAACTACGTCTTCATGGTCTTGGCCGGTGTCTTCTGTGTGATGACCGCCGTCTATTGCGGCTTCGCCATGAGCTACTGCAAGAGCGTGCCCTTCTGGAACACGGGCCTCCTGCCCATCGTGTTCCTCTTCATGGGCGTGGCCGACGGGCTGGCGCTGGCCATGGCCACCGGCCTGGTGGCCGGACAGGAAGTCACTGAGATCGCAGAGCAGGCCACAAGGATCATGCTGATCCTCAACTCGCTGCTCATCGTCGCGTATCTGGTCAACGCCAACTACCAGTCGGAGACGGCTGAGTTGTCGGTCAAGGAACTGGTCCGCGGTCACGTCGCCTGGGTCTTCTGGCTCGGCATCGTGATCCTCGGGATCCTGGTCCCGTTCATCATCTCGGTGACCAGCTACTTCTCCGGCCCGTCTTCGCTCGGACTGCTGGTCTTCGCGATCTGTTGCCACACCATCGGGGCGTTCTCGCTCAAGTACGGCGTCCTCAAGGTTGGCATCTACCGGCCCCTGCTCCCCAAAGCCCACGCGTACTAGACGCACGGCAGTGTGTTGAGGAGACACTATGGCTAACAGAGAAGTTGTCTATACCACCTGCAAGAGCTGCCACGGCGGCTGCGGGGTCAAGGTCACCAAAGAGGACGGCGTAATCGTCAAGATCGAGGGCAACGACAAGTCCCTCACCGGCGGCACCATGTGCGCCAAGGGCCTCTCGAGCATCCAGCACATCGACAACCCTTACCGCATCAAGTACCCCATGAAGCAGGTGGGGAAAAAGGGCGAGGGCAAGTGGAAGCGGATCTCCTGGGACGAAGCCCTGGACACCGTCGCCGCCAAGATGAAGGCCGCCATCGCCGATCCGGGGCCGCAGAGCATCGCCATCTCCCAGGGTACCGGCCGCGGCTACAACCGGTACACCATGCGGATGGCGCGCTCCCTGGGCACCGGTAACGCCATCACCCCGGGTTACGTCTGCCACAGCCCGCGCCTGGGCCTCTACGCCCTGGTCACCGGCTACGGCCGCCTCTACTGCGACTACCACGGTTGGGGCGGGGTCTTCCCGAAGACCCAGATCATGTGGGCCAAGCAGCTCGAGATCAGCAGCGCCGACTCCGAGATGTGCTACTGGTTCATGAACTCTCTCGACTACGTCAAGAACCTCATCATCATCGATCCGCGGGCCAGCGCGTACGCGTCCCGCGCCAACCTCTGGATCCAGCCGCGTCCCGGCACGGACTCCGCCCTCGCCCTCGGCATGATGAACGTCATCATGGAAGAGGAACTGTGGGACAAGGACTTCGTCGAGAATTGGACGTACGGGTTCGAGGAACTGCGCGAGCACGTCAAGGAATGGACGCCCGAGAAGGTCTCCAACACCTGCTGGATCCCCAAGGAAGACGTCATCACGGCCGCCCGCATGTGGGCCATCGACACCCCGGGGACCATCCAGGTGGGTAGCTCGCTCGAGCGCCAGGCCAACTGCGGCCACACGCTCCGCGCCATCACCTGCCTCATGGGCCTCGCCGGCAACATCGAGGCGCCGGGCAGCATGATCAGCTGGGTCCTCCCGGACACCGGCCTCATCGAGGACTTCAACCTCGAACTCCCCATCACCGACGAGATGAAGAAGAACATCATCGGCGGGGACCGCTTCAAGATGGGCGCTACGCGGACCTGCAACCCCGACGCCATGGTCAAGCGGATCCTCGAGGGGAAATCCCCCATCAAGGTCTGGTTCTCCGTGGGTGGGCAGCAGATCGTTCACATGGCCAACACCAAGGAAGTGGTCAAGGCCATCGAGATGGTCGACTTCATGAGCCACACCGACCTGTTCATGGGTCCCATGGCCGAAGCGGCGGACATCGTCCTGCCGGCGGCCCACTGGCTCGAACTCGACGACGTCTACGACATGCATCCGCGCTTCTTCATCGAAGCGCACAACAAGGTCGTGGACCCGCCGGGAGAAGCCCGGTCGGACGCATGGATCTTCAACGAGGTCGGCAAGCGCGTCGTCCCCGACAAGTGGTGGAACGACGACTACGAGATGCTCGACTACCAGCTGCGCCGCGGCAAGGGCAAAGACGGCGAATCGGCGCTCACCTGGAAGGACTTCAGCGAGAAGCTCATCAGCGGCTGCTACGGCCCCGACCAGGTGTACTACAAGTACAAGACCGACTTCTGGAAAGAAGGCGGCGGCTTCCCGACCCCGTCGGGGCAGTTCGAGTTCAAGTCGCAGCACCTGGAATCGCTGGGCTACCCCGGCCTGCCGCAGTTCGCGGAACCCGGTGAGAGCCCCGTGAGCACGCCGGACCTCTACAAGGAATACCCGATCGTCATGAGCTCCGGTTACCGCCAGCCCTTCTACTTCCTGGGCCAGTACCGGAACATCCCGTGGCTCCGCAGCTTCATGGAGTTCCCCACCTGCCAGCTGCACCCCGAGACGGCCAAGCTCTACGACGTCGAGGACGGCGACATCGTCTGGATCGAGTCGCCGCGCGGCCGGATCCGCCAGAAGCTGCGCACCTTCCCGGGCATCAAGAAGGGCGTCCTGATGGCCACCGCCAACTGCTTCTACCCGGAAGAGCCGGCGAAGGGCTACCACGGCGTGTTCATCTCGAACCCGAACGTGCTCACCAGCAACAACCATCTCGACCCGATGTACGGCTCCCCCGACCTCACCTGCCTGCTCTGCAAGGTGTACAAGGCGAAGGACGAGGAGCTTACCGAGAGCGTGTTCCACACCGAAGAGTACGGCTTCGTCCCGTCCTCGGGGATGCAAGACGTTTAGGCACCCGAAGGCCGGAAGATAAATGATGCCTCGCCACAGGATTGCGATGGGTACGCGCAAGGCAAGGACGCAGGGAGCGTTCGTAGCAGCGCTACGGGCGCGACTCAGGACGACGCATGGCGCCGCCCAGCGCGATCCGGTGGCCGAGGTTCATTTGCCGACCGGCCGATAATAGTAACCTCAGTCCTCGCCCGGCGACGGGACGGAGGCTTAGGCTTGAAACGGTCTCTGGAAGCCCCCCTTCCAGGGGCCGTTTCTTTTTCCCCTTCGGTATGCGACTTGATACCCGATTCTCTACGGTGGTAGTGTGCAGGTATGCGTGCCTACACCATCCGCGACCTGCAGCAGACCACCGGGCTCCCCCGGACGACCATCCACTTCTACCTGCGCCAGGGCCTGCTGCCCCGGGCCCAGAAGACCGCGGCCAGCCGCTCGCTCTACACGGACGAGCACGTGGCCATTCTCCTGGCGATCGCGGAACTCAAGGAGCAAGGCCGCACTCTCGCGGAGATCGAGGAGCGTCTGCAGGCCCGGCTGGACGAGGCGAACGAGAGCACCGTGGACCTTGCCGCCCAGGAGCGGCTCGCCGTGCACGACCGCATCGTCGAGGAAGCCACGCGAGAGTTCATAGCCAACGGCTACAAGAACACCCACGTGACGGCCATCATGCGCCGCCTGGGCATCACCGCCACCCTCTTCTACAGCCACTTCCCGAGCAAGCGCCGTCTCCTGGCGGAGTGCGTGGCGGCATCCATCGCTTGGAGCACCGCATACGCAGACGAGAAGGAGGCGCAGGCCGCCGACCCTGCCGAACGCCTGCTGTGGGACCTGCACGGCCACACCGAATCGTTCGCCCTGGCTTCGTCGGCGCTGGCGGTGATGCGGGTGGAGGGAGCGGACGACGAAGACGGCCTCCAGGGCCTCATGCACGAGGCCCTGGCCACCGAGGTCGACCGCATCACCCGCGCCCTCGATCCCGCCGGGCCCGGCGGCGCCCGCCCTTCGCGCATCCCGGCCGACCTGCTCGCCCTCAATCTGTTCGCCAGCTATCAGCCTCTTTCGCTGCCCCCGCTCGGCCGTGAGTACAGCCGCCGGGAGGTCCTGGAAGCCAGGCTCTGGCTGTTCCTGGCGGCGCAGGCCGCCCGGAACGGAGAAGTGGACATCGACGCCCGGGTCGCGGCGTACGACGGACTGCTCTCCCGGTTGGCCGCGGAGCCCGCGCCGGCGGTCCCCGCCGCGGCGGCTGCCCCGGTCCCGCCCCCCGCGCCGGCGGCGGGCGGACCAGCCCTAGAATAAGACCGCGGGCCCTGGGGCCCGCGGTCCGGTGTGACTCTGCCACGGCGCCGGAGCGGCGCCGCTTCTCGAGACGGTCTGGTGCTAGACGAACGCCATGGTCCCGCCGTCGGGGTAGATGATGCTGCCGGTGACGAAGTCGGACGCCGGGGAGGCGAGGAAGACCGCCGGTCCGATGAGGTCGAACACCTGGCCCATCCGGCCCATGGGGATGTTCACCAGCATCTTCTCGTAGCGGTCGGCCTCACGCTTGACGCGCTCTTCGGTCATCGGGGTGATGGTGATGACCGGCGCGATGGCGTTGACGTTCACGTGTTTCGACGCGAGCTCGACGGCCAGCTGTTTGGTCATCATGTCGATGGCGCCCTTGCTGGAGCAATAGGCCAGGTTGCCACCGAGGGCCGCGCGGGCCCCGCGGATGGAGGACAGGTTGATGATCTTGCCGCCGCCCTGCTCCACGAAATGCTTGGCGAAGTGCTTGCAGCACAGCATGACGCCGCGGACGTTCACCATGAAAAGCTTGTCCCAGTCGGCCGCGGGGAACTCGGTGGCCGGCGCCTTGGTGTTGAAGCCCTGGGCGTTGATGAGGATGTGTACCCGGCCGCCCATGTCGGCGATGACCTTGGCCGCGAACTCCTCGATGTTGGCTTCCTCGTTGGTGTCGAGGCGATAGCTCAGGACGCTCCCGTCGCCGAACTCCTTGAGTTCCTCCACCGCAGTCTCGAGAGCGCTGAGGTTGACGTCGGCGATGGCGACCTTCGCGCCGTAGGCCAGCATGCCCGAGGCGAGCCCCCGGCCGATACCACCGGCGCCACCGACGACCACGACGTTCTTGCCGGCGAGGGAGAACAGGCCCTCGAGATCAGCAGGTTTGGGTTTTCGCGCCGACGTGTCCATACATGTCCTCCCAGGTCTATATCCGCTTGTAGATACGGTCTTTCATATCGTTGAAAACGTCGAGCATCGCCGCGTCGCGTTCGCGGAGGATCTCCTCCAGCGGTCTGCCCTCGTAATCGAAGAACCCTTTGCCGGTCTTGGCCCCGAGATCTCCCCGCTCCACCCTCTCCTGAAGGCTGCGCGGTTCGCTCTCCACCGGAGCGTCGACGAAGCACTTGTTGTGCAGGTTGTTGTAGGCGAGGTCCAGCCCGGTGAAGTCGTATCGCTGCACGAAGCCCAGCACCATCGCGCGGGGGATGATGCTCGCCTTCACCGCGATGTCGAGTTGCTCGGGTGTCATGTAGCCGTTGTCGAGCAGGTACAGCACCTCCCGGCCGATGCCCCGCAAGAGCCGGTTGACGCAGAACCCGGAGACGAACTTCTCCATGACGGTGGGAACGTGGCCCACCCGTTTGATCAGTTCCACGACGGTATCGACCGTCTCGTCCAGGGTCTCGGGACCCCGCACCACCTCCACGAGGGGGATGATGTGCGGCGGCGCGAACCAGTGGGCGATGACGGTCTCGGGAAGGCGCCTTGCGGGCACCATCTCGAAGATGTTGAGATACGACGTGTCGCTGGCGAAGATGGCGCCGTCGGGGCAGATGCGGTCGAGTTGCTCGAACAGGACGGTCTTGGCCGCCCGGTCCTCGATGATGTTCTCCACCACCAGGCCTGCTCCGGTGCCTGCCTCCTCCAACGACTGCGTGGGGGCGATACGCCCCGCGATGACCGGGATGTCGGAAGGCTCGATGATCCCCCGCTCCGAGAAGGTGGCGAGGTTCGCGGCGATGACGGAGGCGGCTTTCTCGAGCGTGGCATCCGTCCGCGACCAGAGGGCCACATCGAACCCGGCGGTGGCGAACACCTGAGCCAGGCCCGGCCCCATCGTGCCCGCCCCGAATATAGCGACTTTCCCTAGGTCCACGTGACTCCGAGAGGATTGACGACGGCAGGGCACGCGCCCCACAAAACTGGTATGAGTATACCAGCATGCGACGCGCGCGCTGTGGCTCGTCAGGCGCCGGCGCGGCCCGGAAAAGCGCCGCTATCAGGGCACGTAGCCGCGGAGATCGCGCAGAAAATCGTCGTTGGGGCGTTCGAGCAGAAAGGTGCTCGCCAGTCCTTCGTAGGGCCGCAGAAAGGGGTACGACGGCGCCGTGGCCCACTTCGGCCGGCTGCAGGAAGCAGCGGCCTCCACGAACTCACGCCAATCGTCGAGGGTCTCGAACCACAGTTCCGCGACCCGATGCCAGTGCGGCTGCACGTTGCCCGCCGGAGGCGCGGTGTCCGGCCGCCAACGGCCCGGAACATGGCCCACATCTGCCAGCGCCTTCCAGCTCAGGAACCGGACGAGGCCCGGCAGTGCCGCCACTTCGGGCGCGTGCACGCGCAAGAACCACTCGTCGCCCACGTCCGCGGGCACCCAACCGGGGTAGCGCAGCAGCATCAGCCAGCGGATGCAGGACTTCTCCAGGGGCAGCCAGTCGCATGCGAGGAAGTGCTCCGTCGGCTGCGGCGGCACGAACACCGGCGCCACCCGAGCCCACACCGGCGGCGGGGTGAAGCAGAGATCGTCTTGCGTGCCCGTCTCGGGCAGGTGGCGCCACCAGCCCTCGGTCATCCTCCAGTTGTGGAAGCCGTACACCTGGGCCTCCTCCGGCACCGGGACCGGCAGATAGCACTCGAACCGGGTCATCCAGGGCCCGTAGCGCCGCACGATCTCGGGCGCGTGGTCCCGGTAGTACCAGCGCTCCAGTGCCGCGATGTGGTTCAGGGCTACGTCGTGGAGGGCGAAACTGCGCAGCATGGGATCACCTTCCTCGGGAGGCGGTGCGGCGGACAGGGGCCACGGTCACGGCTTGAGCGGGTACCGGTCTATGGGGACATCCTCCGTCCAGACCTTCATCTCTCCCCCATCATCCTTCAGGACCACCCACTTGAGCCACTCCGCGTCGTCGCGCTCGGGATAGTCTTCCCGGATCTGCCATCCCCGGGATTCCTTGCGTTCGAGCGAGGCCACGAAGAACATCTCCGCGCTGTTGACCATGGAGACGACCTCGTTGCAGGCGGCCAGGTGGTGCGGGTCGTCGGCGGTGAGCAGAGCGAGTTGCCCTTTGATCGCCAGGATGCGCTCCAAGGAATCCCGCAGGCGCGCGTCGCTCTTGTAGATGGTGTTGCCGACCGGCGACAGCACATCCTGGACGGCGCGGACCATCTCCTGGGGCTCGATGCCCCCCTGGCGGCCGAGCGGGGCGAACATCCGCGCCTTGAGCGCCTCCACCTGGGCGGCGTCCACGGCCGGCTCGCCCGCCGTCGCCGCGTATCCGGCCGCAGCCGGTCCGCCGCGCATGGCCATCCACATCGCGCCCATCATGCCCCCGCCGCGCATGCGGCCGGGGGGCGCCGGCACCGCGCCGGCCCACGCCGAACCCGCGGCAGCGATGTCGCCCACCGCGTAGAGCCCCGGCACCGTGGTGGCCATCTGATGATCCACCCGCACCGGGGACTGCTCCCCGATGAATCCCGGGAAGACCTCCTGCATGGGCCCCGGCTTGGTCGACGCAGCCATGGCCTTGCCGATGGTCCGGGTCCAGAAGGCGGTGGTGATCGGCCGGACGGCCACCCCGTCGCTGTGGAAGGCCTTCTGGCTGAAGGCCGCGATCTCGTTCTCGGGCATGTTCGCGTAGACCGGGCCGTCGCCGGCGAGCATGGCCTTGTACCAGGCGACGACCTCTTTGGAGTCGAGGTCGGCCTCGATCTTCGGCCTCACGGCCTTGGAGATGTTCTCGCCCTTGGCGTTGTAGAGCACGTTCTCGGCGCCCTGGCAGACCTCTTTGGTGTCGGCGAACACCCAGTTGATGAAGCTCCCGAACTCGGCGTTGCGCATCTCGGCGCCGGCCCGGTAGGCCGCGGCGATGCCGTCGCCCCGGCCGCTGGCCCAGCGGCGCATGAGCTTGTAGTTCTGGCAGCCGTTGGCGAGGATGACGGCCTTGGTCTTGAAGGTGTAGAAGCGCCCGTCGATGATGCTGAAACCGACCGCTCCGGCGGCCCGGTCCCCGTCCTTGAGGATGTCGACGACGGACACGTGGTCCACGAACTTCACGCCCAGCTTCTTGGCCTGCCGAAGCATGCTCTCGGTGATGTCCTGCTCGCACAGCGCCATCCGCCAGGGATGCCCCTCCCAGTACCGCACGTACACGTAGGCGCCGTCCGGGTCGTGGAACACGGTGCAACCCCACGTCTCGATGCGCTTGAGCACCCCGTAGGTCCCGGAGAGGAAATCGCGGAGCAGTTCCTGGTCCTCGAGATAGGAGCCCACCTTCTCCACCCGGAACCGGAGCATCTCGTCGAGGTCGTCGTCCGGCTCGAGGAAGGCCAGGTTACCGCCGCCCTTGTTGGCTTTGCCACCGAACCCGCAGGTGGCCTTGTCGACCACGAGCACGGAGACGGCCGGATCGGCTTCCTTGGCGCTGATGGCTGCCGTCAGTCCGGCGATGCCCCCTCCCACCACGAGCACGTCGGCGGCGAGGATCAGGTCCTGCGTGTTGCGCGCATCCATGTAGATCGTCACTCCTTCCCGCGCTCGCCGCTCAGATGACCGGGGGCCAGTAGACGCCTGCGTAATCGGGGATCACCCGGATGGCTTCCACCGGGCAGGCGAGCTCGCACTTGTTGCACTCCACACAGTCCTCCACGTAGGCGATCACGGGCTTGCCGGCGCCGTCGTCCCAGCGGAAGACGTTCACGAAGCACGAGTCGAAACAGGCGCCGCACCCGGTGCAGGCCTCGAAGTCCAGTTCTATGCGGTTCATCGTGCGTTCCTTTCGGGCCAGAGCGTCCGGCGGATGTATTCGATGCCCACCATGGCGACCGCGAAGTCCTCGGCGGGCAGGCCCACCCCGCCCACGCCTATCGCGCCGATGCAGGATGGTTTGAACGGCGGCTGCGCCGAACCGGGCGGCGCCGTGCGGTCCTCGTCGGCAGGGTCGAAGATGGCGATGCCGCCGGGGATGGAGCACCCGCCGGGGCAGAACTCCTCGAGGGTCGCCCCGCCCTTCTCCAGCATGGCCCGGGCGGAATCGTTGTTCTGGGCGCACTTGGCTGCGGTCCAGGCCTTGCGGATGGCGGCCTGCCCGGGGATCTCGTGTCCGGAGTCCATCTTGGCGAAGGCCACGAGTTCGCCCCGCTCGTCCACGACGGCGAAGCCGCCGTGCTGCCAGTACCTATCGGGATGGGCGCGCACTTCGGCGAGCATCGCCTCGATGGCTCCTTGCGCCTCTTCCAGTCCCACAGAGCCCTTGTAGTACATGACGTCTCCTCGCAGCCGGCGGTCGGATGGACGGGATCTACAGCGGTCTTCTAGCGCTCCACGAACTCGACTATGTTGCCGGAGTCGTCCCGGACGAAGGCACACCAGGTGCCGTCGTGCTCCACCACGTCCCACACGACGTCCACGCCTTTGCGCTTGAGGTCCGCCATGAGGGCGCGGACGTCGTCCACGGCGTAGGCCACATGCTTCATGCCCTGCGTGCGCAGGTCGGTGGTGGGATGCTTCCGCTCCTCGGGGACCGGGGCGGTCCCTTGGATGCAGAACAGTTCGAGCAGGAAGTCGCCCTTGCGGATGAGCGCCAGCCTGCCGGTGTCCTCAGGGATGTCGACGATGCGGTCGACGGTGAAGCCCAGCATCTCGCCATACCAGGCGATCGCCCGCTCCAGGTCGCCCACGCTGATGCCGGCGTGGTCGGGGCGCAGGCCGGCGAGCGGGTCGGTCATGTCAAGCCTCCTCGGGCGACGGTGCCGGTGCTGGTGACGGGCGCACCCCCGCGGTGCGCGGCCCGGCGGCTGCCTTTGCGGGCACAAAGACGGGGGGCGCGGCTCTCACCGCGCCCCCCGAGCGTCCTACGTCCTGCGTTGTGCCGCTAGCGGTCACGCGCCGGTGGCGCAGGTGGCCTCCGGCTGCGCGGCCGTGGCCACGCCGAGGCGGAAGGCCTCCATGTTCACGTCCACGCTCTTCGGCGGGACGGCCTTGCGGATGACGGCTTCCCAGGTCTCCTGCGCGAACGGCAGGGCCGGGGAGACGGCGCCGAGCATGACCACGTTGGCCGACTTGACCGTACCGGCCTTGGCAGCCAGTTCGTTGGCCTTGACGCACTGCACCCGCGGCCACGCGGCGGCGATCTTGCCGTCTATGTCCTCGGGATACGTGGCGAGGCCGGCGGCCACGGGGCTCGGGTTGATCTTCTGGGCGTTGTAGACGAGCAGGCCGCCCTTCTTGATCCAGTTGATGTACCGCAGGGCTTCGAGAGACTCGAAGGCCATGAGGATGTCGGCTGCGCCGGGCGATACCAGCGGGGCCCAGACCTTATCGCCGAAGCGGAAGTGGCTGGTCACACTGCCGCCGCGCTGGCTCATGCCGTGCACTTCGCTCTGTTTGACGTCATAGCCTTCGGCCATGGCCACGTGGCTGAGCACGAAGCTGGCAAGGACGACACCCTGGCCGCCGACGCCGGAGAGCAGCATGTTGATGGTGGGGCGGGACATCAGGCGTTCCCTCCTTCGGCCACGGGCCGGTTGATCGCGTCTTCTTTGCAGAGCTGGGCGCAGATACCACAGCCGTTGCACTGCGCCGGGTCGATCTCGACCTTGCGATCGCCGTTGGCGTCGATGGTCAGGTTGAGGGCCATGCAGCCGGCCTTCAGGCAGTGCTTGCAGCCGATGCACAGCTCCGGGTCCACCTGATAGATGGGTCGCTTGACCTTGAACTCGAGCACGCAGGGATACTTGGTGATGACGACCGACGGCTCGTCGGCTTCGAGTTCTTCGCGGATGATCTTCTCGACGAGTTCGAGGTCGAACGGGTCGGTGATGGTCTGCACGCGCTTGATGCCGAGGGCCTTGACGAGAGCCACCAGGTCGACGGACTCGGAGGGCTGGCCCAGCAGGGTCTTGCCGGTGCCCGGGTTGTCCTGGCCGCCGGTCATGGCCGTCGTGTTGTTGTCCACGATGATCGTGAGCGTGTTGCCCTTGTTGTAGGCCACGTCCATGAGGGACGTCACGCCCGAGTGATAGAACGTGGAGTCGCCGATGATGCCGACCACCTTGTTGCGGTAGTCAGGACGGGCGCCGGCGGCCTTGGGAGCTTCCGCCTCCTGCACCTTGGCTATGCCGTGCGCCATGCTGATGCTGGCACCCATGCAGGTGCTGGCGTGGACGGCGCTGAAGGGCTCGAGCGCGCCCATGGTGTAGCAGCCGATGTCGCCGCTCACGAACACGCGCAGCTTCTTGAGGATGACGAAGACGCCGCGGTGCGAGCAACCGGGGCACAGCGTCGGCGGGCGGTTCGGTAGGCCTTCCACGGGAGCCATGAGATCCACCAGCAGGGAGTCGTTGACCCCGGGGACGCCGCCCTTGTCGAGCGACTGGGCGACCGAACGGGGGCTGATCTCGCCGAGGAGGCTGTTCAGTTCCTTGCCGCCATCGATCTTGATGCCCATCAGCTTGATGGCGTCTTCGATGAACGGGTCGAGCTCCTCGACGATATACATCTTGTCGACCATCGAGCGGAACTTCTCGATCATCTTCTTGGGCAGCGGATAGGTCATGCCGAGCTTGAGGTAGCTGGCGTCGGGCAGGGCTTCCCGGGTGTACCCGTAGGCGGAACCCGAGCAGATGATGCCGATCTTGGGATCACCCATCTCGATGCGGTTGAACGGGCAATCATCGGCGTATTCCTCGAGGGCCTTGACCCGCTGCTCCACGATGACGTGCCGGGCGATGGCGTTGCCGGGCATCATGACGTACTTGTTCCAGTCGCGGTCGAGCTTGGTGACCGGTTCGGTCTCGGTGCGGTCGCCGAAGGTCACGATGCTCTTGGAGTGCGAGGTCCGGGTGGTGGTGCGGAACAGCACCGGCGTGTCGAACTTCTCGGAGAGATCGTACGACATGACCATGTAGTCCTTGGCTTCACCGCTGTCCGACGGCTCGATCACGGGGACCCGTGCGAACTTGCCGAAGTTGCGGTTGTCCTGCTCGTCCTGCGACGAGTGCATGCCGGGGTCGTCGGCGGAGACTACCACCAGGCCGCCCTTCACGCCGATGTAGGCGGCGGAGAAGAACGGGTCGGCCGCCACGTTGAGGCCGACGTGCTTCATGCACACCAGGGCGCGGCCGCCGGCCATAGACGCGCCGATGGCGACTTCCATGGCCACTTTCTCGTTCGGGGACCACTCGGAGTAGACCCCCGTGTAGTGGGCCATCTCTTCGAGGATCTCGGTGCTGGGCGTGCCCGGATAGGCGGACGCCAACTTGACACCGGCTTCCCAGGCACCGCGGGCGATGGCCTCGTTACCTGAGATGATCTCTGCTACGTGCTCTTGCTCTACGTTGATCGCCATATCTCCTCCACACCGGGTTGTGCGCGCTTACAAATGCTGCATATGCAGGTATTCAGTCGAATCAGGCAAGGCCGATGGCCCGCCGGTAGGAACCATACCACTCCATGCGGTCGAGCGCCCGGGCGGCCGCCTCAGGAGTGCTCAGAACGATGGGTTTGTACTTACGCCCGAAGTCGAACACCGACCCGCGGATTGGGCTGTCGGGCACGTTGATGATGGGCTTGCCGGTCTGCTCCATAAGGTCCGCGATGATGGTCATGAGCTCGGTCTCCCACGGGCTGAGAGCGGTGAACTCGCCGTCGGCGGCCATACGGCCCTCGCCGAGACCGCTCGTGGGCACGCCCAGGCAGGAGAGCAGGATGATGGCATCCACGTCGTCGCTCTCCGCGATGGCTTTGACCACCGTCTTGGCCACGTCGCCGCCGGCCGCCGCCACCATGTCGAGCGGGTTGTGCCGGCTGTAGAACGGGGGCAGGATCAGGTCGAGCTGCGCCCAGAGCGCGCCCGGGTAGTCCGCCAACTGCAGGCCGGCCCGGGCCACTTCGTCGGCACACATGACCCCGGCGCCGCCGCCGTTGGTGATGATGCCCACCCGCCGGCCCTTGGGTGGCGGGTTGTAGGCCAGGCAGGTACCGATGTCCACGACCTCCTGGGTGGACGTGCAGGTGATGACGCCGCACTGCCGGGCCGCTGCCTCCCAGACGGCCGCGTTGCCGGCCATGGCCCCGGTGTGCGACGCCGCCGCGCGGCTGCCGAACTCGGTGAGGCCGGTGCGCAGCACCGACAAGGGCTTCACGGCGGTCAGGTTCTTGGCCACCTCCATGAAGCGCCGGCCGTCGTCGATGCCCTCCATGTAGGCCATGACGCTGGTGGTGTTGGGATCGTCCTTGAGGTAGTCGAAGGCTTCGACCACGCCGATCTGGGCCTCGTTGCCGACGCTCAGGAACTTGTCGATGCCGATGCCTCGGCGCTGGCAGGTGTTGGTGGTCATGACCCCGATGTTGCCCGACTGGGAGATGAAGCTCAGGCTCCCTTTCGCCGGATGGAGCACCACGAAGCCCACGGCATGCAGCGAGACCTCGTTGGAGATCATGCCCATGCAGTTCGGCCCCATCAGGGTCACCCCGCCCTCCGTGGCGATGCGGGCGATCTCCTTCTCCGCCTCGGCGCCGCTCTCCCCCATCTCGGAGAAGCCGGCGGCGATGGCGATGGCCGCCTTGATGCCCTTCTTGCCGCACTGCTCGAGCATCGGGGCGATCTGGTGCCCGCCGACGGCCAGCAGCGCAAGGTCCGGCGCTTCGGGCAGTTCGTCGATGCTGGTGTAGGCGGGGATACCGAAGAACTCGCCACCCTTGGGGTTCACCGGGTAGATGGTGCCCTCGTAGCCGCCGTCGATGATGGATTTGAGAGCCGACCCACCCCACTTGGTGATGTCACCGGAAGCTCCGACCACGGCCATGGACCGCGGAGCCACCAGATACTTGAGTTCCGGCTTGAAAGAGGACTGCGCTTCGGCCGCACCCTTAGTGGCACCCGACAGGATGATGAGAGCGTCCGCCGCGATCGGCCGGTCGCCTTCCACCATGAGCGGGTTCACGTCTATCTCGGCGATCTCGGGGTTGTCCAGCGCCATCTGCCCGATTGCCTGGATGACTTTGGCCAGAGCCGCACGGTCCACAGCCGGATAGCCGCGGAACGAGCCGAGCAGCCGTTTGGCCTTTATGAAGCCGGGGAGGTCGGCCGCCTCGCGGTCGTCGAGGGGGGCTACGCCCAGGGCCACGTCGCCCAGAGCCTCGGTGAGCACGCCGCCGAGACCGAAGGCCACCACCGGTCCGAACGCGGCATCACGCTTCATCCCGACCATGAGTTCGCGGTTGCTCTTGATCATCTGCTCGATGAGAACCGCTTCCAGAGCGCCCTTCGCCCGCTCGTCCAGCAGGCGGTAGGTCGCGGCCACGGCACCCGCGTCGGCAGCGTCGATGCCCAGGACCACCAGACCGGCTTCGGTCTTGTGATGGATATCCGCGGCCACGCCCTTCATCACCACTTTGCCACCGATGGCGGCGGCTTGGGCGACAGCGTCGGCCTCACTGGTGACCAGCGCGCCTTTCGGCACGGCGATGCCGTACGAGGCGAACAGGCTCTTCGATTCCCACTCGTCCAGAGCGGTCTTCCCGGCCGCAAGAGCGGCCCTTATCAGTTCTTTGGCCACGGTGTTCCCCCGATATGATCTATGAATATGTCTAATGGTAGCTTTTTATACCTTTTAATGCAAGGCACTGTTTTGGTCCATATACTAGATGTTTGGACCTTCTTGTCAAGAGCAGCGCCTTTGGTATAGTGGACAAGCTATAGTCCAAAGGGGTGCGGGGATACGGGGTGGCACCGTGGAAGACGATTTCGATACTTCTCCTGACATCGCTCTCGAGACCGAGACCGCCAGCGACAGCGCCGTGCGCTTCCTGCGCGCGCTCATCTTCTCGGGCGAACTGGGACCCGACGACAAGCTGCCGCCGGAGCGTGACCTGGGTGCCCGTCTGGGCATATCCCGCATGACCCTCCGCCTTGCCCTCAAGGCTCTGGAAAGCACCGGCTATATCGTCACCACCCGGGGATCGCGTGGCGGGTCCAGGGTCGCGGATGCCGCTTCCCTGTCGCGGTGCTGGACCCAGTGGATGAACGAGCATGTGGGTGAGCTCGGCGACATCTTCGAGTTCCGCGTGACGATCGAGACCAGGTTGGCGGCGCTGGCCGCGGAGCGCCGCACAGACGCAGACCTCCACGCCATGGAGCGCGCCGCCGCCGGAGAGCGCCAGCCGCAGGACTGGTCCTCCCTCTTCCGCACAGACGTGGACATCCACCGGGCCATCGCCCGGGCGGCCCACAGCCCCCGGCTCGAGCGCGCCATGATGACCGCGCGCGGCGACCTCTTCGTGCCCATCCACCTCGACCGGCTCGAAAGCCGGCCGCATCAGGTCAACGAGACCCACATGGCCATCATCGCGGCCATCCGGAGCAAGGACTCGAGCGCGGCCTCCGAGTCGATGACCGGGCACATCCGCTTGGTCGAGTCCTTGGTCGACAAGGCACTGGCGGCCGCCGGCATCGCACGGCCGGCGCTCTAGGCCTGCGCCTGGCCTGTTAGACCTGCAGCCGGGCGGCGGCACTGCCCTTGGCCGCGCCGCTCACCCCGCAGGTTCCGAGAGGGGCGCCACACCGGGCGCCCACCGGCTCAGAGGATCTGGTAGACGTCGTAGGTGATGCCGAGCGCTTCCTGCTTACCCACGCTCACCGCCAACACGTTGTTGAGCCATTCGTATGGGTTGCCGGTCGCGGTCTCGTACATCGGCTGCATGCGGGCATAGTAGTCGGTGTAGGGAACGTCCTCGCCGCGGCCCAGACGGTCCCAGACGGTCTGAGAGGCATTGATGATCCCGCGGTAGCTCACGTAGATGATATGACCGTCGTGCGTGCGGTATGTATCGCGGACGTCACCTTCGGCTACCCCGCCCGGCCGTACGATGAACCAGTCTCCGGTGCCCGGCAGGATGTCACCCTTGACCCTGGGCCCTTCGAACCAGCCGCCCTTGACCTTGACGATCTGCCTGTGGCCCCTGAAGGTCTCGCCGACGTCGTAGAACTCCTCGACATCCACATGAGCCCTGTACAGGAACTCGCTCTTGAGCGGCATCCGCTCGAGGTCCATCGTAACCTCCTGTGAAGTCAGGCGGCCGCCCCCGAAGGAGCGGCCGCTCTTGCGTCCAATAGTCGCCTGCGCCCCGAACACCACCGGGGTTAGAAAGCGGTCGCGCCCCCGTCCACCCGGATGTCCGCACCGGTGACCCAGCTGGATTCGTCCGAGGCGAGGTAGGTGGCGCAGTAGCCGATGTCCTCGGGCTGGCCGAGCCGGTCGAGCATGATGGACTTCATGACCATCTCTTTGAAGCCGGGCTCGTGGTCCAGGCGCTCCTTGGTGTGAGAGGTCACGATGAGGGCGGGCGAGATGGTGTTGGCGCGGATGTGATGCGGTGCGCCCTCGGAAGCCAGCTGCCGGGTCATGGCGAGCACGCCGCCCTTGGTGGCGCAGTGGGCCAGAGCGCCGCTCGGGAGCGACACGTAGGCGTTCGCCGAGGCGAAGTTGATGATGGAACCGCCGCCGCTGGCCTTCATGTGGTTCCAGGCGGCCTTGCAGGGCAGGAAGACGAGGTCGAGCTCGCCCTGGAGCGTGCGCTTCCAGTGCTTCTCGTAGTCGAACTCCTCGATGGGCGCGAACTCCACGAACGCCGCGGCAGTGACGAGGATGTGCAGAGCGCCGAAAGTGTCGACGGCATACTGCATGAGAGCGTCACTGGCGGCCGGATCGGTAAGGTCGGCGATGTAGCTCTCATAGGAGAGACCTTCCGCCTTGGCGATCGCGAGAGTCTCGTCCGCGGCGGCCTTGTTGATGTCGCACCCGACCACGTGGGCGCCTTCCCTGGCGAACATGAGCGCGCAGCCCTGGCCGATGCCGAGTCCGCCGGCACCAGTCACGACCGCTACCTTACCGTTGAGCCTACCGGCCATCGCCGACTCCTTGGTTATGTGGTTTATCCATTGTGCAACGCCCATACTAGCAGGTATTCTGGCCGGAGCGGGTACTATAGGCACGCAACAGAAATCTCCAGCCGGGGGGGCCGACGTGGAAGATCTCAGCACCGCTATCCGAGAGCGACGGAGTATCCGCCGCTATCTTGCTCGACCCGTTCCCGAAGCTCTGATCCGCGAGGCTATCGCCGACGCGGTGTGGGCGCCATCGTGGGGGAACACGCAATCCACTTCGGTGTACGTCCTGTCCGGTGACGTCCTCGAGAGGCTCAAGGCCGGACTGCTCGAGTGCGCCAAGAACGAGGAGCCCGGCGGTCCGGATATCGAGATGCCCGGGCCCGGCTCCTGGCCGGAACCGTACAAGTCCCGAGCGGGCGGTCTCGCCCAGGCGCGCAGTTCGTACGTCGCGGCAGAGGAGAAGAAGCGCGGGATCACGGCGGCGGACCTACCGGTGCCCGGGCCGCTCGCCGGCGCGGCTCTTTTCGGGGCGCCCCACCTGCTCCTGGTCTGCACCACGAGGGGTGTCTCGGTGCCGTACTCCTGCTTCGACGCCGGCGCGTTCGCGCAGTCGCTGACCCTTGCCGCCCACGCCCGGGGGCTCGGCACCTGCATCATGGCCGGCGCCGTGCGGCATCCGGACCTGCTCCGCGCCCTGATCCCCGAGTCGGAGGACCTCGTGTTCATGGTTGCGATAGCGCTGGGGTATCCCGACCCCGACGCCCCCATAAACCAGTTCCCTCGCCAGCGCGCCGCCGTGGACGAGCGCGCCTTCTTTGTCGGCTCATGAGACAGTAGCCGCACTATCCCCCGCCGGGGTGGCGGGCGCCGGCCATCCGCACAAGTGGCTGGTGCTGACAGCGGTATCCACGGGGCTCATCCTGGGCATCCTGGACGCCTCGGTGGTGAACATCGCCATCCCGACGCTCATGACCGGCCTCTCAGCCACCGTCGCCCAGATCTCGTGGGTGCTCAACGCCTACAACGTCGCCCAAGCCGTCCTGTTCCTGACGTTGGGCCGCCTCGCCGAGCGCTTCGGACAGAGGGTTGTGTTCATCGGTTCCCTCATCGTGTTCACAGTGTTCTCGCTCGCGTGCGGGCTGTCTCCGAACGTGGAGTGGCTGATAGTGTTCCTCATCGGCCAGGCCGTCGGCGCCGCGGGCATCGTGCCGATATCGCTGATCATCCTGCTGAGCGCCTTCCCGCCCCGCGAGCACGGCCTTGCCACAGGCCTCTGGGGATCCCTGGGGACGTTGGCCGCGATCATCGGCCCGCCCATCGGCGGGGTGCTCATCCAGTACGCGTCCTGGCGCTGGATATTCTTCATGAACGTGCCGATAGGCATCGCCGCGGTGGGGATCGCGGTCTTCGTGGTGCCCGAGTTCCGTCGTGACGCCGGAGGAGCGGGTATCGACCTTCCCGGGATCGTCCTCTCCGGCGCCGCCATCGGGTGCCTGATCCTGGCCATCATCCAGGGGGACTCCTGGGGATGGGGGTCCGCGTCCGTGATAGGCCTCCTGGTGGCTGCCGTGGCGCTGAACGGGCTGTTCCTCTGGTGGGAGCGCCGGGCGCCGCGCCCCATGCTGGCGCTGGGGCTCTTCCGCATCACACCTTTTTCGGTTTCCACCGCAATGATGATCATAGGCGGCATCGGGATCGGCGGAGGCATGCTGCTGCTGATCCTCTTCATGGTCAACGTGCTCGGCTACTCGGCCCTGTGGGCGGCTATCGGGACCGTCCCCATGGCGGCGGTGGCCATGGTGCTGTCGCCGTTCAGCGGCCGCCTGGTGGACCGCATCGGACCGCGGCAACTCGCCGCTCTCGGCGCGATCCTCTTCGCACTGGCCTTCATACTCCTCGCCCAGCTCGATGAGGGCTCTTCACTCTGGGACATCTCCTGGCGCGAGGCGATCCTGGGATTCGGGATGAGCTTCACGATGCCCGCGCTGACTGCGGCGGGCCTCACCCCGCTGCCCGAGACGTCCAAGGGGGTCGGGTCGGGCGTGAACAGCACCGCGAGGGCTTTCGGGAACTCCCTCGGCATCGCCGTACTACTGGCCGTCTTCCAAGCGGTGGGACGCTACAGCTGGCCGTTCATCGTGGCGGCCATCATCTGCCTGCTGTCTCTGCCGTTGTCGTTCTTCCTGGGGAGGCGGATCCGGACGTAGCCGAGAACCCGCGCGCGGCCGGGTTGGCTGCGCGCGGCCACTCAGATCGGGACAAAAAAGGGGCGGCTCGCGGTTTCCCGCGAGCCGCCCCGGACTCACCTGAGAGTCGCTGCGCTGGTCTCCCAGCTGGAGGTCTACCTTATTTGGCAGCCTTCACAGCAGCGGTGACTTCGGGGAGGTTGACCGGATCGGTCATGGCGTTCAGGTCGCGAACGAACTTGAAGCCACCCTCGGCGGTGTACTGCCACTGGAAGAAGCCACCGTGGCCACCGACGTGGTCGGTGTTCGAGAAGACGTAGTGGCCCTGAGCGCCCCACCAATCGACCTTGGTCATAGCGGCAGCCCAGCCCTCGGGGGTCTGGTCCGCAGCGGTCTTGATGGCGGCTTCAGCAAGGTGGAAGGTGTCGTACGCGAAGCCCAGGAACAGGCTGGCGAACGGCTCTTTGGCGCCGTCGCCGGCTTTCCAACGCTCGACGAACGCGACGAGGTCGGCTTTGGCCTTGTAGGTATCGGGAACCTGGGTCGGGTCGACGATGGCCGGGCCGAAGGCGAAGTCGCCCGCGACGTTCTTGGGATCGTTGCCGGCCGGAGCGAAGATGACCAGCGGATGGGAACCAGAGCCCTGGTTGTAGATCGGGGCGGTGATGCCCAGGCTACGCAGGATCTTGGTCATCTGGTTGACGTGCACCGGGTTGCTCCCCAGGAGGATGGCGTCCGGCTGGATCTCTTTGGCCTTGGCGGCGATCTTGTTGGCGATCGGGGTGACGTCGGTCTCGCCGAGGCCCCAGGAGTCGCTCATCAGGGTGCATTTGATGCCGAGCTGGTTGAGCACGGCGTCGGTGATCTTCAGCTCTTCCTGGCTGATGACCATCTGGTCGCCGATGGCGAGCACGTTCTTCTTGCCGTCGGCCTGCATCTCACGGACATACGCGTCGGCGCAGCCGTCAGCGCCGGTAGCCGGCATGAAGTAATACGGCCACGCGCTCTGATCGGTGTTCAGCTCGGAGAGGAGCGGCGGACCGAAGGCGACGTGCAGGATCTTGGCGTTCTGGGTGATGTCGCGGGTCGGGGCCTGGGTCCACTGCGGGAACGGGCCGATCACGACGTCCACTTTCTGGTCGACGAGCTGCTGGACGGCAGCGGTCGCGGTGTCCATCTTGGACTGGTCGTCAACATACACGAGCTCTACCTGGCGGCCGTTGATGCCACCATTGGCGTTGACGAATTTGGCTTCGGTGTCGAAGCCCTGCTTGATCTGCGCGCACGGAGCGGCAGAGTCGCCGGTCAGAGAGATCGCGATACCGATCTTGATCGGCGTGGTGTTGGCCGCGGTGGTGTCCGTAGCCGGAGCCGCGGTGGTATCCGTGGCCGGAGCCGCGGTGGTATCCGTGGCCGGAGCCGCGGTGGTCGCCGTGGTGGCCGCCGTGGTGGTGGTCTCAGTGCTGCCACCGCAAGCGGCGGCGAACACACCGAGAGCGAGCACCAGGACGAGCGCCAAGGCCATCCAGTACCCTTTCTTCATTACAACCTCCTCCTTGTGAAACTGCTTGTTGCCCCTGTGCTGCCTTATGCGAAAACGACCGCGCTGCGCCCCTATCCTTGGCCGCCCAGATAGCTGGCCCGCACGCGGTCATCCTGCCGAAGTTGAGTGGCCGTGCCGGACAGGGTCACGTTGCCCGTCTGGAGCACGACCGCGTTGTGGGCGAGAGACAGCGCCATCTCGGCGTTCTGCTCGACCATCAACATGGTGAGACCTTCCTGGTTCAGCTTGGCGAGCGCCTCGAAGATACGCTCGACCGCCAGCGGGGCGAGGCCCATGGAGGGCTCGTCCAGCAGGAGAAGAGTCGGATGCCCGGTGAGCGCACGGCCGATAGCGAGCATCTGCTGCTCACCACCGGAAAGCGTGCCGGCATCCTGCTTGCGCCGTTCCCCCAGGATCGGGAACAGTTCGTACACGTAGGCGATGTCGTCGGCCAGGCTCTTGCGGTCCTTGCGGCCGGTGGCACCCACGATGAGGTTGTCCTCGACAGAAAGGGTCGGGAACAGCTGACGGCCTTCCGGCACTTGGCAGATACCCCGGGAGACGATCTTCTCGGGAGCCGACTTGGTGATGTCCGCACCCTGGAAGGTGATGCGTCCACGATCGGGGTGGATGATCCCGGAGATGGTGTGGAGCAGGGTGCTCTTGCCGGCGCCGTTCGCGCCGAGCACGGTCACGACCATGCCCTTGTGCACCTTGAGCGATACTCCGTGGAGGGCCTCGATGGAACCGTAGCTCGTCACCAGCCCATCGACCACCAGAAGGTCCTCGGGCGCCGGGCAACTCTCGCCGTCCACCAGGTGGCGGCTGGCGCAAAGGTCCACCTCGCCGCGCTCGACACCCAAGTAGGCCGCGATGACCTTCTCGTCCTTCTGGATCACTTCCGGCACGCCGCACGCGATGAGGCGGCCGTAGTCGAGGCAGTTGATCTCGTCGGAGATGTCCATGACCAGGTCGATGTCGTGCTCGACGATGAGCACGGTCACGCCGGCGTCACGGATGGTGCGGATACGTGCCACCAGATGCTCGCGCTCGCCGGAGTTCATGCCGGCGGCGGGCTCGTCGAGAAGCAGCAGACGAGGTTCGGACGCCAGGGCCCGGGCGATCTCCACGAGGCGCTGCTGCCCATAGGGAAGGCTGGCGGCCGGGAGCATGGCCTTGTCTTTTAGGCCGACGAGGTCGAGGGCGTCCAGCGCCCGCTCGCGCGAGCGGCTCTCTTCTTTGCGCTGCCAGGGCATGCCGAATCCGCTCGACCAGAAGCCGGACTTCTCGTGCCGGTGGCACCCCACCAGGACGTTGTCGAGAACGCTCATGTTCACGAAGATGCGCAGGTTCTGGAAGGTACGCGCCATGCCGAGCCGGGCCGTGGCGGCCGGGCGCATATTGGTGACTTCCGTGTCGCCGAAGAAGACCCGTCCGGTGGTCATGGTCTGCAGGCGGCTCACGGCGTTGAACAGCGTGGTCTTGCCGGCGCCGTTGGGGCCGATGAGGGCGGTGATGCTGCCTTCTTTGACCTCGAGAGAGACTTCGCTCACGGCCTTGAGGCCACCGAAGTGCACGGACACGTCCTGAACGCGGAGCAGTGCGCCACCACGCATCTCGCCCTTCTGTTTGGCGAGGTCGGCGGCGAGCAGGCCCCCGATGCGCGGGCCGGCGGCAGGAGCCGCGCCGATACCGGCACCCGCGGTCCCTTGGGCCGCGATCGCCGCGGCGGCCGACGGGACTTCCTGGAGTTCCTCACCCTTGATCTTGGCCCAGAGGCGGCGGGCCATCTTCGGACGGAGGCCGAGGATGCCCATGGGCAGGAACAGAAGCAGCAGGATCATGATCACCGAGTAGATGGTGCCGTTGTACTGCAGCATGGCCTGCGAGAAGCCGTTGGTGACCCAGGTGAGGATGATGGCGCCGATGATGCTGCCCCAGATGGTGTCACCGCCACCGATGAGCATCATGACGATGGGGAGCACCGACGCCGCGAACACGAAGTTCTGCGGGGAGACGGCGCCGTACATGAACGCGAACATGCCGCCGGCGATACCGCAGAAGACGGCGTTGAAGACGAAGGCCAGCAGTTTCCAGTTGGCGGTCTTGACGCCCAGGGTCGAGGCCGCGATCTCGCTGATGGCCAGGCTGCGCAGGGCGCGGCCCACCCGGTACTTGAGCACCCGGGCGAGGAACAGCAGGATGATGATCGCGACGACCCAGATGAGGTAGTACTTGCGCATCTGGGTGTTGAAGGCGAAGCCGAACAGGTTGAGCGCCTTCACCGGGCCGAAGCCGTTGGATCCGCCGCCCCACTTCCACTCGATGACGAAGGCCAAGAAGATCTGGCCCAAGCCCATGGTCGCGAGCGCGAGGTAGAAGTACTTGAGCTTGAGCACCGGACGGCCGACGAGGAGCGCCACGATACCCGCGGCGGCAGCCCCGGCCACCCAGGCCAGGAACGTGTTGACGTGGAGCTTGAGGATGAGCAGACCGCAGACATAGGCGCCGATGCCATAGAAAGCGGAGTGCCCGAAGGAAAGCTGGCCGGCCTGCCCGAGTACGAGGCCCACGGACATGGTGACGATGGCGTAGAGCCCGGCCTGGCTCATGATGTTGAGAGCGTAGCTGCTATCCGAGAACTGGCGGTAGATGACCGGGAAGACCAGCAGGAGCACCACCAAGGCCAATTTGGCGATGGTGGACGGTTTGGTCATATCACCGAACATGGCCGCAAAACGGTTGGATTGCGGCTGGGATTTCGCGTCGATAGCCATCAGGCCTCACCTTCCGGGACGCTCTTGCCGAGCAGCCCCTGCGGCCTGAAGTAGACCACGATCAGCAGGATGATGAAGGCGACCACGTTCTTGTAGCCTGCGGGCACGAGGCCGGTGGAGAGCGCCTGAGCGATGCCGAGGATGAGACCGCCCACGACTGCGCCGGAGCTGGAGCCCCAGCCGCCGAGCACGGCTGCGATGAAGCCCATCATCCCGTACATGCCACCATAGGCGTAGGTGATGCCGCCCACGTAGCTGGAGATGGCTACACCACCGATGGCACCGATGGCCGCGCTGATGATGAACGAGATGCTGATCATCTTCGTGACGTTGATGCCGGAGAGGCTGGCCGCCATGGGGTTGGTGGCGGTGGCCGTCATGCGCTTGCCGACGACGGTCCGGTTGTTCAAGAAGTAGAGAGCCACCAGCATCACGATGACGATGCCGATGATGTACAGGCTCTGCGCGGTGATGAACACGCCCCCGATCTGGAAGGTATGGTCGCCGCCGAAGGCAGGCAGAGTCTTGGTGTAGCCCCCGTATTTGACGAGGGACAGGTTTTCGAAAAGCAGGCTGAGGGCCACGGTCAGGAGGATCATCGGGGCCAAGGAGATCTTGAGCACCGGCTTGAGGACCACGAGCCACATGAGCACTGCGAGGACGACCACCAGGATCACCCCGATGATCGCGGACAGCCAGTACGGGAGCCCGAGTTCCGAGAACATGGAGAACGCGAAGAACCCGCCGAACATGACGAAGCTACCCTGCGCCATGTTGACGATGCGGGACGACCGGTAGATGGTCACGAAACCGAGGGCGATCACCGCATAGACAGAACCCATCGTGATGCCCGTGACGAGGAGCTGGAGCCACTTATCCATTGCTCACCGCCCCCTCGTCTGCCCGGCCATACCGGGCTGCATGCGCCGAATTGACGGCGACACCGCAGTCGCTCAAGAAATGCCCCCTTTGCGTCCCGTATCCCTGTGCCCGCGCACCGTGTGCGCGCCGAGGCCCACTATAGGACCTCTTCTCTACGTTAGCGAGCGTAGAGTCAAACCTGTCCTGGTTGTGGACAGACTGAGATTGGAAAATACAATATGCCTTTGAACCATGGGTGTCAAGGAGTTCGGCCCTGAAGAGACCAGCCCTTCCGCCCAGCATACCAGCCTTCTCGCGTCCTCCGCTCATCAAAGGTCCTTCGTCTGGGCGAGAGCACGCCTGTACTCCGCATACCAAGCCATGTGCGAGAGTGCCTGCGCGGCCGCGCGCGGCGAGCCCAGCACCACCGGGGTGTAGGCCGCGGCCCGCGCGATCTCCCCGTGCACCGGCGTGTCCGGCACGTGGATGACGGGCTTACCCGTCTCGGCCATCAGTTCGGCGGTCTTCTGGAGCATGGTGAGTTCCATCGCCGAGAAGCCATCGAACTCTCCGCTCGCGAAGCGCGGCCTGGTCTCAGAGGCAGCGGGCACGCCGAGGAAGTTGAGGAACATCACGGCGTCCACCGTCTCCGACCGGACGACCAACTCCAGCGCCTTGAAGCCGTTCTCCCCGAAACCGGCAGCCACCAGGTCCAGCGGGTTGCGCTTGCTCCAGAACGGGGGCAGCACCTCGTCCAGCGCGGCGATGAGCGCTGGGTCCAGGGGCGCGAGGGTCAGACCGTTGAGCGCCACTTCGTCGGCGCCGAGGACTCCCGGTCCCCCGCCGTTGGTGATGACCGCCACACGGCGTCCGCGGGGCAGTGGCAGTTGCGCCAAGCAGGCGCCCACATCAACGAGGTCCTGAGTGGTTCCGCAGGTCACGACCCCAGCCTGGCGGGCGGCGGCCCGGTACACGGCGGCGGAGCCGGCGAGAGCGCCCGTGTGGGACGCGGCCGCCTGTCCGCCTGCCTCGGTGAGACCGCCCCGCAGGACGACCACAGGCTTGACGGCCGTGGTCCGTTTCGCGGCCTCGAGGAAATGCCTGCCGTCGTCGATGCCCTCGAGATAGAGCATCACGCAGTCGGTGTGCGGGTCTTCGCGCAGATAGTCCATGACGTCGAAAGCGCTGACCATGGCCTCGTTGCCCACGCTGATGAACTTGTCCAGGCCGATGTCCCGGCGTTGGCACATGTTGATGACCGTCGGGCCCATACTGCCCGACTGGGAGACGAAACTGAGCTTGCCCACCGGCGGATGCAGGGCGACCAACCCCGTACCGTGCAGACGGGCTTCGTTGGAAAGCAGGCCCATGCAGTTCGGCCCGATGAGGGTGATACCCGCGTCGGCGGCGACCCGGAGGATCTCACGCTCTTGCGCCGCGCCCTCCGAGCCCGTCTCCGAGAAGCCCGCAGTCAGCACGACGGCGGCCTTGGCGCCACGGGTGGCGGCGTCTTCCAGCACGCCCTTGACCTGCGCCCCGCCGACGGCGAGCAGCACGAGGTCCGGAGCTTCCGGAAGGTCGAGCAGGCTCGAGTACGCTTGGATGCCAAAGAACACCCCGCCCTTCGGGTTCACCGGATAGATGCGGCCGGAGTATCCCCCGTCCAGGATGTTGCGAAGAGCGGAACCGCCCCACTTCCGGACGTCGTCGCCCGCACCGATGATGGCGACCGACTCGGGCACGAAGACGGCCCTCAGGTCGGGTGCGGCCTGGGCGGCAGCCTTGGCGGACCCGGCCGCCACAGCCGCGTCCAGGATCACCAGGGCGTCAGCGGCCACCGGCCGGTCGCCCGCGACCATCAACGGGTTGATGTCGATCTCCGCCACCTCGGGGAAGTCGGTGGCGATGCGCCCGATGGCCTCGATGGCAGCCGCGAGCAGTGTCCGGTCCACGGGCGGAGAGCCCCGGAAGGGGCCGAGGAGCTTCTTGGCCCGCACCATATCGGGGAGCTCGGCGATGTCGCGCTCGCTGAGGGGGACCACAGCGAGCGCGACATCGCCCAACACCTCGGTCATGATGCCGCCCAGGCCGAAGGCGACGACCGGGCCGAAGACCGGGTCCCGCTTGAGCCCCACGAGGAGTTCCCGGTTGCCGTCCAGCATCTCCTCCACCAGCACGCCTTCCAGCGCGGCGCCGGCCCGGCCGGCGATGGCCCGGTAGGCGGTGGCGACCGCGTGAGCGTCGTCGGCGGGGATGCGCAGCT
>CAIQPS010000109.1 GCA_903873715.1 uncultured Actinomycetes bacterium | reverse complement strand
CGGAGACCACCGACACGTTGGTGGCCGGGGTGGAGCCGAACTTCACCGCCGTGGCCCCGGTCAGGTAGGTGCCGGTGATGGTGACCGAGGTGGCGCCGGTGGTGGGGCCGTAGGTGGGGGTGAGCTTGGTGACGGTGGGGAGCGCGTAGTAGGTGAACCTGCAGAACGTCCCGGTCGCGCTGTTGCCGCCCGGCGTCTCGACGAACACGTACACCGAGCCGGCGCCGATCTTAGCCGGGCTCTTGCAGACTATGCTGGTGAGCGTGCGCGAGACCACGGTGGCCGCCGACGTATTGAACTTCACCGTGGTCCCGGGCACGAAGCCGGTGCCGGTGATGGTGACGGTGGTGCCGCCGGCCAGGGGGCCGACGGTGGGGTCGATGGCAGTGACCGTGGGCACCGGAGGCCGCGCGTACCCGTCGAGGGAAACGGTCATGCTCTCAGACTCGTTCCAGGTCCATGCGCAGGTCGCCCCGGCCGTCCAGGTGTAGGTGGCCACCGAAGGCACGGTCCGGGCAAGGGAGGCGCCGGCCACGGGAGCCGAGGAGGCGTCCAGAGTGGTGGCGTTCCTCACCTGCACGGAAGGCATGTATAAGACGTTCACTCCCGAGATGGTCGAGTGCACGTGCGTGGTGATGGAGAGCGTATACGTGTGGCCGGTCGTGGGACCGCTTATGCCGGCCTTGAAGCCGTCGGCGTTGAAGTCGAGCCAGGCATAAGGCGGGGCGCCACCCACCCAGTGGACGTCCGTCAAATCGGCGGAGAAGTAGCCGTATTCGCCACCCGCCCTGCCACCGTAGAGCTCGAGCTGCTCGATCGACTCCCTGGGAGTGATGCTCACCGTCAGCACCTGGTCGCCCCCGGCGGAACTGAAGCTCGTCTTGTCTGCGGAGCGGGTGACGTCGAAGCCGGGAGTGAACGTAGCCGTGCCGGCGAGCACCGCGTAGATCCCGTCGCCGGTGTCGGCCGCGATCGGCGACATTCCCCAGGTGAAAGCCTTCCCGGGAGTGGAGCCGCTGGTGAGGATGTCGCTCCGGCACTCGACCACGTTGGTGGAGGTGGTCAGGTCCAGCAGAGGGCCGCCGGAGGCGCTCGCCCCAGTGATGGCCGCCCCTGCGACGTCCCCGGAGTTGTTGAGATTGAGATCGATGACCGTCTGGCCCGTCACTTCGTGGTTGGTGAAGCTGTTGGCCTGAATGGAGTAGTAGTCGCCTATCCCGAAGCCCGACTGCACGAAGTTGGCGTCACAGGAGACCCGGCCGTTGAGATGCACCGTCCTGTTGCGTGATTCCGACCAGTTCCAGGCATAGGTCCCCACGGCAGTGACCGTCCAGGTGGCGATGGACGTGAGGGTGCGGCTGAGAGAGGCGCCGAGCACGGGAGTCGTGGACGCGGCCACGATGTGGGAGCCGGTCGCGTGCACGCCGGGCATGTACTCGACGTCCACCCCCTCCATGGCGGAGGCCACGTGCGTGGTGACCACGAGCGTGTAGGTGGTGTCGGTCGCGGGCCCCTTGATGCCGCCCCAAAAGTTGCTCTCGTTGTGATCGACCCAGGAGTCGGGCGGAGGACTGCCGTCCCAGTGGACGTCCGTTATCGTGGCGGAGGCCGAACCGAACTGGTCCTGCGGCGAGTCGCCGTAGATGTCGATCCCGTCCGTGGCCTCCCGCGGAGTGATGTGCACCGTCAGCACCTGGTCGCCCCCGGCGGAGCTGAAACTCGTCTTGTCCGCCGAGCGGGAGAGGTCGAAGCCGGGGGTGAAGGTGGTAGTGCCCTCCAGGGTGGCGTTGAAACCTTCACCCTTGTCCTCTTCGATCGCGGGGGGCCCCCAGGTGAAGGCCGTGCCGGGCGTCGATCCGCTCGTGAGGTAGTCGGGCCGGCACTCGACGACGTCGGCGACACTGCTGAGCGCCAGCACAGGCCCACCGTTGGCGCTCGCGCCGGTCAGAGCCGCGCCGGTGCTGTCTTTCGGGTTGTTGATGCCGCAGTCGAGGACGGTCCAGCCGTCCACTTCGCCGTTGGTGAAGTTGTCGCCGTCGCTGGAGTAGTTCTTACCGGCGTCGAAACCGGCGTTCACCCAGTTGACGTCGCTCGAGACGCGGCCGTCGAGGTGCACGTTGGTGGTCTGCGACTCGTTCCAGTTCCACAGATAGGTGCCGGAGGCGGTCCAGGTCCAGCTCGCCACCGAGGCGATGGTGTGGGTCAACGACGCGCCTACCACGGGGGTGGTCGAGCTGGCCACCGTGGTGTTGCGGCTCACGTGCAGGTCGGGCATGTATTCCACGTCCACCCCGTCGATGGTCGAGGCCACGTGAGTGGTGATGACGATCACGTAGGCGGTGTCGACGGTGGGGTCGGGGACACCACCCCAAACGTTGTTGGCGTCATTGTCCAGATGGGAATCCGCGGGAGCGCTGCCCGACCAATGCGCGTCGGTCACCGCGGCGGAGAAGGGGCCGTACATGCCGGGAACGTTGCACGAGAAGTTCAACCACTCCATGGACTGCCGCGGAGTGATGGTGACCGTCAACACCTGGTCTCCCCCGGCATAGCCGAAGCTCGTCACGTCCGCCGAACGGGAGACGTCGAAGCCCGGGGTGAAGGTGGCCGTCCCTTCGAGCGTGGCGCTGAAGCCCTCTCCCGAGTTCTGCCCGATGGGCGGAAGCCCCCAGGTGAAGGCCTTGCCGGGCGTCGATCCGCTGGTGAGGTAGTCGGGCCGGCAGTCGGTGACGTTATCGGTGGTCGTGAGGTCCACCACCGGACCGCCGGCGGCGCTCGCCCCCGTCACCGCAGCCCCGGTGCTGTCCGGCGGGTTGTCGATCTTCCAGTCCACGGTGTTCCAGCCCGACACCTCCGCGTTCGTGAAGACGTCGGCGCCGGTGGAGTAGCCCTCTCCGGCGTTGAATTCCGCGTTCACGGTGTTGGCGTCGGCGAACACCCGGCCTTCGAGGTGCACGCCCTTGCTCTCGGTCTCGTACCAGGTCCACAGGTAGGTGCCTTCGGCCGTCCAGGTCCAGGAGGCCACCCCGGAGATGGAGTGTGTCAGAGAGGCGCCCGTCACGGGGCCCGCCGAACTGCCGACCGTCTGGCCGGTGTTGGCCTGCACGTCTGGCATGTACTCGACGTCCACCCCGTCGATGGTGGAGTGCACGTGCGTCGTGAGGATGATGGTGTAGGTGGTGTCAGGCGTCGGGTTGTCGATCCAGCCCCAGCAGGCGCTGGTGTCGTGATCCAGCCCGGAGCCGGCCGGAGCGTCGCCCTGCCACTGGACATCGGTGACGGAGGCCGTGAAGACGCCATCCCCGCCCGGGTTGTTGCAGTTGAAATTGAGCCGCTCCCTGGCCACCCGAGGAGTGAAGTGCACGGTCAGCACCTGGTCTCCCCCGGCGAAGCCGAAGCTGGTGTCGTCCGCCGAGCGGGAGACGTCGAAGCCCGGGGTGAAGGAGACCGTGCCCTCGAAGTTGGCGTAGAAGCCTTCGCCGGAATCCTCGGCGATCGGCGAGAGCCCCCAGGTGAAGGCCTTGCCGGGCGTCGAGCCACTGGTGAGGTCCTCAGACCGGCAGTCGGCGACGTTCTCGGTGGTGGTCAGGTCGAGCACCGGGCCGCCGGCTCCACTTGCCCCCGTGACCGCCGCCCCGGTGGTGTCGGACGGGTTGTCGATCTTCCAGTCCAGACTGTTCCAGCCCACCACCGCGCCGTTGCTGAAGCTGTCGGCCGGAGTCGAATAGTTCTGCCCGGCGTTGTAGTTGGTGTTCACCACGTTGCCGCCGGCTCCCCCCAGGGCCATACCGGACAGCCCGACGGCCATGGCGGCCAACAACACTAGGAGTAAGGGTGGGTAGAGGACTCTCCTCGTTCTCGGAAGGCGGGCTGCGGTGCGGCTTTTCTCCGACAGCTTCATGGCTCCTCCCAGCGAGACGCGCGGCGACCGGTGGGGTCGAGGCTCTATCCCCACGCTACTCCGGTCGTCCGACGACGGCAAACGAATGTTGGCTGGACCAGGCGCCTCTCCGAAGGGCGCTACTTCAGGATCCCGCGCACATCCACAGCATCGAGGTTGACCACATAGCCGGTGGAGTACGTGTTCTTCTGTCCGGCGCGCGTGACGATGACGGTGTGGTTCCCGGGGGCCATGAAACCGGTGGACCAAACCTTCTGCTGCCACTGAGCGCCCGAGTTGTAGAGATCGACCAGGACCGGGGCCCGGCCGTCCAGGGTCACGAAGATCCTGCCGTAGCCGGGACCCTTGGCGCAGATCAGATCGAGGCTGATCCCGTTGAATGTGATCGTCACCAGGGAGGAGCCCACATTGGTGATCTTGTAGGCCGTCAACGAGGCGGAAGGGTCTGAGACCGCACTCCACGAACCGGCGTAGACCAGAAGCGACGACCCCTCCTCGAACCGAGTCCTACTCAGAAGGAAGCCGCCCACTTCGACCGCGTCGATGCTGATGTACTTGCCCGCGGTGTTGGACGTGTTCCAGGAGATCCTCACGCTGTGGTATCCGGCAGTCAGATTGCCGGTCGAGAACACGCGTTGCTGGTAGGCCACGGTCGTTGCGGCGAGATCGATCACGACGGGGCTGCCTCCGTCCACACTGACGTCCGCTTTGCCGAGGGTGGTGCCTCTTGTGGCTATCAGATCCAGCCGGGTGCCGGAGAAGGGGATCACCACGTACGCGCCGCTGGTGTTGGCACGGGCATAGCTCCCGGCGGAGGGCCCCGACGTCTGGTAGGTGGACCAGGCCCCCGAGTAGAAGAGCCGGGCGTCGTTCTGCTCGTTTCGGGCCAGGTATGTGTAGTCGTTCCCTGTCCCGGTCGCGGCCGATGCCCCGCCCGCCGCCGTCACCACCACATCCACCTTGCCGGCGGAGCGAGGAGGACATACGGCTGTGATCTTCGTAGCTGAATCCATGGTGAAGCTGGAGGCTGCGGTGCCGCCGAAGGTGACGCCGGTCACGCGGCTGAAGCCCGTCCCGGTGATGATCACGCTGTTGCCCCCTAGGGAAGTGCCGAACACGGGCGCCACGGAAGTCACCCGGGGACTGGGGCAGACCACGAACACGTCCGTCGCCGAGTTGGTGTCCCCCGTGACGAGGTTCGTAGAGGCCGACTCGAACGCGACATAGCAACCGTCCGCGCTCACGGCGGGAGCGTCGCTGTCGCCGTTGCCCTGCGTGCCGCCCGCGGTCGCGCTCACTCGCAGCGTGCTGCCCGCCGTCCGGTCACGCAGGAAGATATCCAGCTTGGCATTGGTGTCGCCGGACACCAGATTGGTCGACGAAGCCGCGAAGGCCACATACCGGGCATCTGCGCTGATCGCGGGGCACACGAACGGAGAGAAACTGGTGCTCTGGCCGTTCCCCTGCGCACCGGAACTGCTCAGCGACACCATCGTGGTAGTGCCGGCCGTGCGGTCTCGGACGAACACGTCGGGCTTCCCGTTCGTGTCGCCTGCAACGAGGTTCGACGACGACTGGAAGGCGACGTAGCGGCCGTCCGGGCTGATCACCGGTTGTCCGCCACCGGCCGGGACCCCGCCTAGGCTGACGCTCACCAGACTGGTGACGCCGGTGGTGCGGTCGCGGACGAAGACGTCGTAGGTACCGGGCAAGTCGCCCGACACGAGATTGGATGCCGCTGACTGGAACGCCACATAGCGGCCGTCGGCGCTGAGGGACGCCATGCCGCTGTCGCTGTTCGCCTGTGCACCCCCTGAAGTCAGGCTGACCCGGACGGTTGTGTTGTTCACGCGATCTCGGAGGAAGACGTCCCACGTGTCGTTCGTGTCCCCGGAGACGAGGTTGGCCGCCTCCGTCTGAAAGGCCACGTAGCGGCCGTCGGCGCTTATGGCGCCAATGGCACAGTCCTGGTTCGCCTGGGCCCCGCCGGTGCTGACGCTCACGCGGAAGGTCGAGCCGGCGGACAGGTCGCGCACGAAGACGTCACCGCAGCTGTTGGTGTCGTTGGCGACCAGGTTGGTGGCCAGGGAGTGGAAAAGCACGAAGCGGCCGTCGGGGGTGATGCTGGGGTCGAAGCTGTCCCCGTTCCCCTGAGCCTCGGCACTGCTCACGCTCACCCGAGTCGTGACCCCGCTCACCCGGTCTCGGAGGAAGACGTCGGTACGTCCGTTCGTGTCTCCGGTCACCAGATTGGAGGCCGCGGAAGTGAAGACCACGTATCGGCCGTCCTGGCTTATCGACGCCTCGAGGCTGTCCCCGTTCCCTTGAGCCTCAGCGCTACTCACACTCACCCGCTCGACCGCCGTCGCCATGGCGACCGAAGGCAGAGCGAGGATCGCGAGAGCCGCGAGAGACGCGCCGCAGACCACGGCGAAGAGCAAGAGACGCGGACACCGGAGGGAGAGGTGGAATGACATCGCCGACCTCCTTGGGACTGTGGGCGCGGGCCGCCCCACAGGGGCGGCCCGCCGCAGCTTCAGTAGAGTGAGCCCGCGTGAGCAGGGTAGGCCGAGGCATCACCACCACAACACAGCGGTCGCGCGGTCCCCGTGCTCGTAGTACTCCAGCTTGATGACGTGGAAACCGGCGGTGAGCGTCACCGTCACGGAATCGTAGGTGAGGGCGTGATCGTTCCAGCGGTCGATCTTGACCACGTTATCCACATACAGGCGTATGCCGTCGTCGGAGTAGGTCTTGAACGTGTAGGTACCGGCATTGAACCTGGCATGCTTGGTCCAGCGGACCGAGAAGCCGTCGTTGGACAGGCCCCCGCCCGGACCACCCAGGCACCAGTGGTACGTGATGTCGGTGCTGTTGCCGGTGAACGTCGCCGGGCCTGTCAGCGTCATGTTGTTGAAGTACTCGGCCTTCCATGCGGTCAGCACTCCGATCACCTTCACCCCGTCGATGTTGATGGTTCCCGTCGCCCTGGTGATCTTGAGGGTGTGAGGCTTGTTGGTGAGGCCTGACTTGCTGTAGGCGGTCTGCTTGTACAGCGCGGTCGCGGTGCTCAGGTTCACGGTCTGAGCCGGGCCGCCGTCCAGAGAGACCGTTGCCGTCCCCAGACCGGGGCCCTTCTTCGCCAACCAGGTGACACTGGTGCCGGTGAAGTTGATCTTGACCCAAGCGTTCGTAGCACTCGTGTATTTGTAGTCGCCGTCGGTGTACTGGGCGGTGGTGCCTGACCCCGTCGTCCAAGTGCCCGAGTAGACGATGGTGGAGAGCGACTGCGCGTATGTCCGGTTCGCCAGGCTCGGGTTGTATGTGAACGTGACGGGAGTGGTGCTGGTGCCCCAGGCCGTTCCCAGACTCACGAGCACGTTGCCGTAGTTGTGAGCCGGAGACATCGCTTTGATGGCGCCGCTGGACAGGCTGAAGGGCACCGATGTGGTATCGAACGTGACCGAGGTCACCATGTCCATGCGACTGCCTTGAATGGTGCAGAGCGTGGCTCCGGTGCTGGGGCCGGAGTTGGGCGTGATCGTGGAGATCATCGGCAGGGACGGCGTCGTCACCGTGGTCTCCTTGTATCCAGTCGAGTGATAGCTCTCCACTTCGTGGTTGGGGCCGTAGACCGCGGCCACCGCGTACTTGTAGGTACGCCCGGGGGCAACGTCGTAGTCGTAGAAGTAGAACTGGTCCGCCGGAAGGGGATGCGAGTTCAGCTTCACCTGGTCGCGGTAGACGTTGAACCCGGTCTGGTGGCGGGACGCGGCGTCGCCGAACCCCCAGCTGATGTGGACCCTCTTGATGCTACTCGAGATGGCGTAGTTGGGTGCCAGCGGCTGGGGAGGGGCCTCGAACACCCCGTCGGTGCTCATCTGATCCACAGAGATATTGGTCCCGTACATGCTGGTGCGGGCCCTGAGCAAGATGTTGTGATGGCCGGGCGTGTCGTAGCCCCAGTTCGCGATCAGGTACTTGTACATCCACGAGGGCCTATAGGTGAGAAAGCTCTGAGTGGCCAGACTGTCGAAGGTATAGTCCACATAGCCCCCAACGGGCCCCAGATTGCCGTAGTGGCCGACGACCTGCCCGTTGAAGAAGACCATGAACCACGAGCCCTGCGTCGTGGTGTACTTCACGTAGCTGGAGAAGAAGTTGGTGTTCGGCCCCTCAGAGGACCACCCAGTGGACCACGCGTAGCTGGGGAACGAAGTTTCCTGATAGGTGGCCGAAGCCCAGGCCACAGATGCCGTCAGAAGAATGAATACGAGCGTGACGACCAGGAAGACCGCGGCCAAGACCGCGTACCTCGTCATCTTCCGGTGTTTCGCCCGGCACCCGATCGATCCCATGTCCACTCCTCTCTATCTGAACCGCTGGCACGGTGGGTGCCAGCACGAGTAGTGGCCGCCCCGATCCGGACGGCGGGGCTTCACTCGGGCGGTGAGTGCTCGGGAGCAGACCTCCATGTGTGGGTATGCGAAGGGACCGGTGCAGGCAGGCGCAGGAAGGCAGAAGGCATATCGATCACGGCGAACGCGTCGCCGAGAAGATGAGCGCTCAACCGGTCCATGATGCTGACGTCCTCACCTGCTGCGTCGCACCTGAACGCCAAGCCGGCCGGGTGGCGGATGATCGCCAGCCGACACCTCCAGCGTACTGCCGACCGGCCGAGCGGTCAAAAGAAGTTGAGCTCTGAAGAACAGCCCCTCGGCCTCAGACGGCCCGCGAGACCGCCGCCGCGCCGGTCCCCTCCCCCTATGGCGCCACCAGCAGCGTCCCGTAGATGTCCAGGGCATCCAGGTTGACAGTCCTTCCCGAGGAGTCGGCGTTCTTGTATCCGGAGTAGTCGATGGTCACGGTGTGGTTGGCGTAGGTCATGCCGGTCTTGACGTAGACCGTTTGTTTGGAGAGCGGGGTGGCGTTGTAGAGGTCGGGATATCCGGTGAGCGGGGTCCCGTCGATGGTGATCTTCAGTTTGCCGTAGGCCGGGCCCTTGGCGCAGACGATGCCGAAGCCGGT
>CAIQPS010000108.1 GCA_903873715.1 uncultured Actinomycetes bacterium | reverse complement strand
TGTGTTCGTCAACCGAAAAGTTGACCACCCCGCTCATCGAAAAGTTGACCACCCGTGATCACGGATTCCTCTGATTCTTCGTCTTCCTGCCCTGGCTCTCCCGGAAGCGGTAGGACTCTCCCTCGAATACCAGGATGTGGCTGTGGTGGGTGAGCCGGTCAAGCAGCGCCGCGGTCAGCACCGGATCGCCGAACACCTCGCTCCAGCGGGAGAACTCGAGGTTCGAGGTGACCAGCACCGAGGCTTTCTCGTAGCGCTCGGCGAAGAACTGGAAGAGCAAGGGCCCGCCCGGCCCGAGACCGAGGTATCCGAGTTCGTCGATGATGACGAGATCCGTCCGTTGCCAAGTCTTGAGGTAGCGGGGCAGCCGGTGCTCGTCCTGGGCGGACAAGAGTTCCTGGGCAAGGACGACGGCGCTCATGAAGCGCACCCGCACCCCGGCGTAGATGGCGGCCTGGCCGATGGCCTGCGCGAGGTGCGTCTTGCCGGTGCCGCTTGCTCCCAGGAAGATGACGTTCTCCCGAGCCCGCACGAACTCGGCTGTTCCCAGGTGGATGACCTCTTCCTTGGGGACGCTCGGCACCAGGGTGAAATCGAACTCCTCGAGCGTCTTTCGCTGCGGGAACCGAGCCTGCTTCAAGCGGTCTTGGAGCCGGTGCTCCCGCCGGGACTCGATCTCGGCGCGCAGGCAGGCCACCAGGTAGGCTTCGTGCGATTCCCCGTTAGCCCGGGCCTCCCGGGCGATCTCCTCGAAGTGGTGCCGAAGGCCCGGCATCTTGAGCTCCTGCGTGTAGAGCTTCACCTGAGCCGCGGTGACGTCGGCGTTCACGGCTCCGGTGTTCATCTCGCCACCGCCAGAAGGGCGTCATAGCGGGCGAGATCGGGCAGAGCGAGCGCAACGTTCAGCAAGTCCGGCAGTTCGATTGGTGGAGCGGGTTCATGAGTCAGGTTGAGGCAGTGCTGCCGCACCGTCTCCACCGAGAGCCGGCTGGCGGCCAGGCACTCTCGGAGCGCTTCGGCCAGCACGGCAAGGTCATAGCGCAGGCCGAGCATAAGGATCTCGGCGAAGGTGCGGTAGCCTCCGGGCTCGGAGAGGAGCAGGTCTCGGACCCGGGTGAACACCGGGTCGGCCTGAGAGAGCGCCGCACACGAAGCCGCTGCCCGGGGTTTGCGCTCAAATACCGGCAGGTAGTGGCCGAGATCGATGAGGCTCATCCCCCGCTCGTAGCTGCGCGCGTGAGTGGCGAGGAGCTTCTCGCCGGCGTAGATCTCCACCGTGTCGGCATAGACCTCGGCCCGCAGCAGTTTCCCGGCCTGGGCGGCCGGCACCGAGTAGCGGTTGTGGTCGATACGGCACAGAGCCGTCTTGGAGGCCGAGACCGGCCGGGAGGTGGAAGCCCGGAAGGGACGCTCGGGCAGGGGCTTGAGGGCGGCCGCTTCCGACTTCCAGGCGGCCTGATGTCGGGCCCGTTCCCGCTCGCAGAACCGGAGCAGATGGTCGTTCAGCTCATCGAAGGAGGCGAACGACCGAGAGGCGGGCACCAGGGCGTTGCGGCGGACATAGCCGACCAGGTGCTCGACGGAGCCTTTCTCGTGCGCCTCACCCGGGGTGCAGAAGGAGCTCCCGAACAGGTAATGGGCGCGCAAGCGGCTGAGTTCCTGGTGTTCGATGCGCACAGGTCCGGAGAGGATCTTGACGACCGCCGTCTTGGGGTTGTCATACCAGAGCTCGGCAAAGACGCCGCCCATGAAGCGGAAGGCGTGCACATGGCCGTCCAGGAAGGCTTCCAGCTTCTCGGTGGGATAGGCCCGGACGAAGGGGACCTTGGAGTATTTCCCGCGCAGGCAGAAGAGGAAGACCTTCTGCTGCACACCGGCGATCACGACGGTCGCCACCCCGAAGTCGACCTGGGCCACCTTGCCGGGCACGGCCTCCAAGGGGACGAACACCTCGATGCGCGAGCCGCGAAGCGCGCGCACCGCCCGGCGGACCGTCACTTCGGAGCCGGCAAAACCGTATTCATCGACCAGCCGTTCGTAGATGCGCCGCGCGGTGTGGCGCTGCTTGGGCGGGGCGTTCTTGTCTTCCTCAAGAATCCGCTCGATCACAGGAAGGAAAGAACCGACGACCGGCTGGGGGCGGGGGGCCGAAAGGTGGTAGCGGGGCGGCTCAGCCGGAGCGGCCAGGACCTTGCGCACCGTCTGCCGGGAAACTTCGAGCTGTCGGGCGATCTTGCGGACCGACCAGCCGTCGTCCGCGCGCTTCTTCTTGATGAACTCCACGTCGACCATCTTCAGCACATGCCTTCCCCCTGTCCGTCATCAGCCCGGCTGCTGACGGTACAGGACTTGTCTTGAAGGTGGTCAACTTTTCGGTGATCGAACAGGCTCCAAGTGGTCAAGTTTTAGGTTATCGAACACA
>CAIQPS010000107.1 GCA_903873715.1 uncultured Actinomycetes bacterium | reverse complement strand
GGCGCCCGCGCCGGCCGCGCTACCTGATGCCGCCGCTTGGACCTGTGTCCCGCCGCCCCCGGACTGGGAAAGGCGTGGCTCCAGGCCCGGGACCACGACGATCTCACAGTCGACGGGCGACCCGACGACCTGGGTGACAGCATCGCTCATGATCGTGCGGAAGCGCGCGTCGATCCAATCCTTGGCGAACTGCGACGACACCCCGACCGAATAGAGACTGTCGGTGAGCCCCAGGCCCGCCGTCTGGGCGAACCATATATTGAATGTCCCCTCGTTGACCTGCCGGGAGATGACGTCGAGCGCCTTCTCCCAGATGGGGTCGCTGTAGCTTCCCTCCACGGGCTCCTCCACACTCCCCTAAGCCCTGATCACAAAACCGCGTCGAGATACGCCAGACCAGTGTCCGTCGCGGAGCGGTGCCCGCTTGGACGGCAGACTACGAAGCCTGCCTGCTCGAGTGACACAAGGTCTCGATACGCGGTCGACGTGGAGACGCCCAGTTCCTGGGCTATGCGGGTCGGTCCGACCGGCGCAAGCTCGACCGTCAGCAGCAGAACCTTGAGCTGGCGCTCAGGGAGATTATATTCCGGGGCCGGGATGGGCGCGAGAGGAGTTTCCACAGGAGCGGGCACGCTGGCCGTCACCACGGTGCCCCTGCCCAGGTTGTCCTCGATCTGCAGGGTCCCGCCGAGGACGGCCAATGCCCTCTGCACCACGGAGAATCCAGAGCCGACTCCCCGGATGTGGCGCTTGGCGGCGGCGTCCGCAGAAGTGAAGCCGGGGCGCAGGGCCGCGTCCTTGTCCGGGATGCCCGGCCCCTGGTCGCTCACCCGCAGGGTGTTGCCCCCATCGAGGATGGTCACCACCACTCCCGCGAACGAGGCGTGCACCAGGTTGTCGATCAACTCCCGGAACACGTCCAGCGGGATGGAACCTCCTTGCTCCCTGGCCAGACCGTACGCCCTGGAGGTGAGGACTTCGCTCATGAGGTCGCCGTCGCCGGGCGCGGAGGCCTCCGCGCCGCTCGGGGGACCGGGGACGGCGGGTGCCGAGACGGTGACCACCTGGGGGGGCGCCCCCGCTTCCCGGTACACCGCGATGCGCGGCAGGGCATCTCCCAGGTGTGGGCCTGCGGCCGGCGACCCGGCCGGTTGCCCGGCCGGTTGCCCGGCGGGCTGTCCGGGGGTAGTCAGCGGGACTGACGGCTCAGTTGGGGGATTCGTCGGCACTGACGACCTTTCCCGACCGTGTTCGGCGGTGCTTGTCAAAACGACAGCGCCATTCTATCCACCGTTGACCCCTCTTTCCACAGGTCTGTCGCTGCCGGAACCCCGGAAACTCCACCTTTTTCCTTCTGAACAAGCGTTTACGCCCCCCGCGATTCATGGTAGATGATTGCGGTTTAGCAGGGAGAAGTGCTCAGTTATCCACATGTTCGTACACAGCTGTTGAAAACGTGTAGAACCGTGGAAGGCAGCCCCCGCATAGACCATGTTTTCTGTTGATAATGGGGAAAGTCCGTTTCGCGGGGTGCTTTTGGGGCCGGTTGTCAGGTTGCTGCGCAGGTGGATTGTGTTGCGTCTGGCGGGAACCCGGAACTCCGACAGGGAGCCGCGCGGTCGCTCGAGAGTCGCGCGGATACCCGGGAGGGCATCCTCCTCCGTCCGGCCGCCACGGTCGCACCGGACAGCGACCGGTCCCAGACGGGATCGGCCGGCCCGGCGGCTGTGCTGCTCGCTCGCGGTTCGCAGGGCGGGAGCGCGGCGCCCGGGCCTCGTGTTCTCATAAACCGGCTGGTAAACGAAGCATTGTGCGGGCAACGAGCTCCAGAGGCGCGAACAGCGCGCACGGAGCCCTGCTCAGGCTCGTACGCCGGAAGCGTCCTGGCCCCAGACGGGATTCCACAGCCGGACCCGGCCTTTATTCCTTGGAAAAGCAGTATCGGGGGAGTTTTCCACAGTATCCACAGAAGCCTGTGTACGCCTGCAGCGTCACGCCCCCAGCGGCCCTTGCACTGGTCTCGCGCTGCCTCGGCCGATGTGATAGCACGCCGGAAAGACCCAGCGTGTCTGGGTGATTGACGGCTGCACACGGGACTTGTATACTTCGCCACCCTTGTGCGCGCCCAGCGCCTGCAGGGATCGAACCGTCTTTTACTTCGCGCCCAGGGAGAGTCACCGGCGCTGAGCCTAAGTGAGGAAACGTGAAGAGGACTTATCAGCCGAACAAGCGCAAGCGTAAGAAGACCCACGGCTTCCGCGCCCGGATGGCCACCGCCGCCGGCCGCGCCGTGCTCAAGCGTCGTCGCGACAAGGGTCGTAAGCGCCTGTCGGCGTAAACCAGGTGGATCGGTCTCGCGGCCGGCTCTCTCGCTCCGAGGACTTCGCTCGCGTCTACCGCGCGGGCCGGTCTGTCGCCAACAAGTACCTAGTTCTGTACTACTTCGAGCGCACGGAGCCAACACTTCCCGGAGGGGAAGTAAGGCCGCGGGTCGGTTTCTCGGTATCGAAGCGTCTTGGTACGGCTGTCGATCGGAATCGGGTGAAGCGTGTCCTTCGGGAGACCTTCCGAGCCAATGATCAGTCTTTCAAGGGGAATATGGACTTCGTTCTCATCGCCCGCACTCCGCTACTCGAACTGCTAGAGACCGGCGGGTCGAAGGCCGTTGAGGCGAAGATGCTCGAGGTCTTCCGCAAGGCCTCTCTGGTACCGGCTTCTGTGGAGGAACGGCGGGCGTCATCATGACCCGGGCCCTTCTGAAGCACGGTCTCGTGCGCGCTCTCAGGAACCCGGTGAAGGCGCTGTTCGTCGCCGCTATCCGCTTCTATCAGGTAGTGGTGTCTCCGAGCATCCCGAGCCGCTGCAAGTATTACCCGTCCTGTTCCCAGTACGCGCTCGACGCGGTGCGGGAATACGGAGCGGTCCGCGGCCTAGTCCTGGCGGTGTGGCGGGTGCTCCGCTGCAACCCTCTGAGCTATGGCGGCTACGACCCGGTGTCGCGGCAGAGACTGTTCCGGCGGCACGACCACGGGCGGGACGGGAAGGCGTGCTGCGTGGGCCACGCCAAGGCTCACACCAAGGCTATGGCGCTGAAGGGTTAGCATGGAAAAGATCTTCACTCAGTACATACCGCTGAGCTCCCTGTTCCATTGGATCATCCTGCACATCCACAGCTTGGGGATCAGCTGGTCGTGGTCCATCGTCGTCCTCACCATCATAGTGAGGATCGTGCTGGTCCCGCTCACCTGGCGTCAGATCAAGAGCATGCGCGCCATGCAGGCGCTCGCTCCGCAGATCAAGGAACTGCAGGAGAAGTATAAGGACAACAAGCAGCTCCTGAACCAGAAGACCATGGAGTTCTATCAGGAGAACAAGGTCAGCCCGTTCGGGTCCTGTCTCCCGTTGCTGCTGCAGTTGCCGGTGTTCCTTGGGTTGTACTACATGCTGCGCATAGCGGGCCAGCCGGGAGGGGAGTTCGCCTTCCCGTCGCCGCCTGTGAGCTGGCTGTGGATCGCGGACATCACCAAGTTCGACATCATCTTGATGTTCCTCTACATCGGGAGCCAGTTCGTGGCTTCGTGGCAGACCGCTCGGAAGAGCGCCGGCCAGCAGAAGACTATCGCCTACATGATGCCCATCATCGTCGGCGTGTTCATGTTCATAGGCAAATGGCCTGCAGGTCTGTTCATCTACTGGTTCACATCGAACCTGTGGACGATCGCTCAGCAGTATGTCGCAGAGAAGTTGATGCCGATGCCTGTGCCTGTGGCGGCTACGTCGGCCAAGGAGAGGACACCCGTCAAATCGACCAGTCGGACCACGAGCAGGCCGACCACCGGCAAGACCGCCGGCAAAGCGCCTGCAAAGCCGGTGGCGAAGGCGGGTACTGCTCCTGCGAAGGCCAAGACCACCACCTCGACACAGCCGGCTAAGAAGAGCGGAGGCAATACCAGTGGCCAAGGGACGTCAGCAAAAGGGCAGGCAGCAGGTAGCAAGGGCCAACGGCCGGACCGTGGAGATGGCGGTTCAAAGGGCTCTAGCTGAGCTCGACTTCGCCCCCGGCGAGCTCGCCGAGGACCAGTATGAAGTGACGATCATCATCCCCCCGGAAGAGGGATTCATGGGGGTGGGTGCCGTCGATGCGGTGGTCGAGGTGGCGCTCGTCGGTGACGAGTTCGATTTCCTCGGCCCCGAGGACGACTCCATGCCGCCGGAGCTGCTCCGGCACGACGACGACGAGGACGACGAGGACGACTACGAAGACGAGGAATACCGGCGGCCCAGGGGCCAATGGGTGCCCGACTCCGAGGAGGACGACAGTCCGGACGCCGCTCGGTTGCGGGCGTTCCTGTCCCGCGTGCTCGACGAGCTGGGTCTAGCCGCCGACATCCACATCACTGAAGGGGCGGAAGAACTGTCCGCCGAGGTGAGTGGCGAGGACATGGGGATATTCATCGGCCGGCGCGGCCAGACCATCGACGCCATCGAATACCTGGCGAGCATCGCCGTGTTCTCGGGGGCGCATCCGCGCCGCCGCGTCGAGCTCGACGCTGAGGGGTACAAGGAGCGCCGCCGCCGGCAGATCGAGCGGGTGGCTCTGCGCAAGGCCGACGAGGTCGCGAAGCGCGGACGCCCGGCTCAGTTGACCCCGATGACCCCGGCCGAGCGGAAGATCGTTCACCTCACGCTGCGCGACCGCAGGGACGTCGCCACTGCCAGCCAGGGCCGCGAACCGAACCGGGCCGTGGTCATCACGCCGGTCAGGGACTCGCGCAGGTAGCACGGCGCCTCGGGGCGCTGGCTGTCTCCGGGCGCGGTCTGTCTCGGAGGGCGGTCTGCCTCAGGCTTGGCGAGGGCGCACGGCGGCCTGAGCGGCGAAAGCCGGCGGCGGCCTCGATCGTCGAGACCTCCCGGCGGGCCGAGACCTTATGGCGGACCGGCCAGGCCGCCGCGTGGCGGTATGGCGTGGCGGCACCGAACGGCGAGAAGCCGGCCACGGATGCGGGCGGCCTGTTTTTCTGGCATCATCTTCAGCCCTGTTTCAGCGGTCAAGGGACACTTTCACGCACGTGACGTCCGACAGTCCACATATCGAGCCTTCACTGGGCTCCGGCATTGCCGGTGGCCCTCCCGCGTGGGACGAGGACACCATCGTGGCGCTCTCGACCGGCACCGGGATCGGCGCCATCGGGATCGTCAGGATGAGCGGTCCAGAAGCGGTAGGTATCGCGGCTTCTGTGTTCCGGCCGGGCAAGGGGGCTGCCGGGGGGCTTCAGGGCACGTACAAGCTTTCGTACGGCCACGTGGTCGATCCGCGTGACGGGCACGACGTTGACGAAGTGCTCGTGGCCGTGATGCGCGCGCCCCACTCCTACACCCGTGAGGACGTGGTCGAGGTGCATTGCCATGGCGGAGTGGCGGCGCAGCGGGCGGTGCTGCGGCTGCTGGTGCATCTCGGCGCAAGGCCTGCCGAACCCGGCGAGTTCACCAAGAGGGCCTTCCTTAACGGGCGCATAGACCTGGCGCAGGCCGAGAGTGTGGCCGCGATAGTCTCGGCCCGCAGCTCCGGGGCTCTGAGGGCGTCGGTGCGGCAACTGGAGGGCGGTCTCTCCGAGAAGCTGAGGGCGGCGCGCCACGCGCTGGTGGGTCTGCTCGCGCAGATCGAGGCGACCGTCGACTTCTCGGACGAGGACATCGACGCTCTCGATTGGACCGGTCTTCGGGGAGGTTTGCAGGCTGCCCGGATGGATCTGGACAAGCTGCTCAAGACGGCGTTCGTCGGCCAGGCTCTCGAGCATGGTCTGCGCACCGCAATCGTCGGGAAGCCGAACGTGGGCAAGAGCTCTCTGCTCAATGCCCTGCTCATGCGGGAACGCGCCATCGTGTCGGACATCCCCGGCACCACCCGCGACACGGTCGAAGAACTCATGGAGATCGGCGGCATCCCCATCCATCTTGTCGACACCGCGGGTATCAGGAGCGGGGGCGACCATGTCGAGCAGCTGGGCGTGGCGCGCTCCGTGAAGGCGATGGAGCAAGCGGATCTCGTCCTTGCGGTGCTCGACGCGTCGGCGGAGTGGAGCGAGGAGGACTACGAGTTCATCCGTGGGCTGGATCGAGGCCGTGCGATCGTGGTCTGCAACAAAGTGGACCTCATCGGCGACCGGGCGCGGTCCGGCGAGGGCGGCCGGGGCGGCGAAGGTGGATCTGCCCGCGAGGCCGGCGGGGCCGCGGGGGTTGGCGGCGCCGAAGAGTCTGGCGAGGCCCGAGAGGGCGGCGCGGGAGCCGTTTCGAGGATCGACAGTCTGGCGGCGGTGTTGGGTGGAGAACCCGGCGCGGCGGGCGGATGGCGTGTCTGCGGCGTTTCCGCCGCGACCGGCGAGGGCTTGGACGAGTTGAGGGCCACCATCGAGGCGGTCATCAGCGGCGGTGAGGGCCTTCATCTGGAGGAGCCCGTTCTTGCCACGGAGCGGCAGCGAGGTCTGGTCGGGGAAGCCTTCTCCCACACGGAATGCGCCCTTGCGACCGCCTCTCGCGAAGACGACGAGGAGCTTGTCTGCGAGGACATCCGGGAAGCCGTGTCGGCGCTCGGCCGCATCACCGGCGAGGACCTGACCCAGGACCTTCTGGACGAGATATTCAGCCGATTCTGCATCGGCAAGTAGAGACGGGCGAAGCAATGGACACGGACAGGATGACGGATCAGGTGACGGGCGACGGCCAGGGGGCCGGGGCCGATGCTCCCAATGCACTTGTAGTCGGTGCTGGGGTGTCCGGTTGCGCCTGCGCGGTGGCATTGGCGGGGTCCGGCATCCAAGTGACTCTCATAAACAGCGCTATGGATCGCGTGGGATTGCCGGCTTACGGGCCGGATCTCGTCGCTTCGGAGATGGGGCGGGGCGAACTGGAGCAGAAACTGGCCACCCTTCCCGAGCCGTTACGCTCGATATGGCTCGAAGCCGGAATGGCGCCTGAGGACGGCGGGTCTTCGATCAACGTCGATCGCCGCAGGATCAGCGTCGAGACCAAACGGTTGCTCGAGGCGGTTCCCAACCTCCGGTTCAGGCAGGGGTTCGTGACCGATCTGCGGCTTGTCCAGGACGGCGACGCCGGGCACCAGCCCCTGCACGCGCAGCACCCCCGACGCGCGCAGGTCGAGACGATCTTCGGCGAGGTGTTCGAGGCCGATGCAGTGATACTTGCGGCCGGGTTGAGTCTGGACGCTCAGACCGAGGTCGGCTGCGACGTCGTCCAGGGTGGGCGGTACGGGGAGCCGGCTTCCGAAGGGCTGTACCGGGCCCTCGATGGCCTTGGGGCCTGTTTCCAGACCGTCGAACTCGAAGTGGGCGCTCGCGCGCTCGAACGTGACTTCGACGCGCTCGCGGAGGCCATCGGCGCGCGGATTGCGAACAGCGGCAGTCTGGAGACCCGTCACCTGAGCGGCTTGGCGTCTGGTAGTCCGACCACCGCTTGGCCGGAGGGTTTCCCGCCGGCCCCTCACCTTGACCACCCCCGGCTCGCCATGGTCCTCGAGAGCAGCGCGGCGTCGGAGTTGGCCGGCGAAGGTCCGGTGATCTCGCCTGACGGTTCCGCAACTCGGGAGGTGTACCTGGACCCGGGGGTGCCCGTGGGTGTGGTGGAGGACGCCTCTGTCCTCACTCGTATGCCCGTGCGCGTCACCGCTAAGACGGTCGCGGGTCTGGATGGAGGCAGGTTCGGGACCGCTGGCGGCCCCACCGCCGTGTGGGTTGTGGGGCGGGCCGGTGGCGCTCGCACCTACCTGGAGAGCCTGACGTCGGGCGTGGAAGTGGCTGGTGCCGTCGCCGCTGCCCTTCGGGATCGAGGCTGCGGTGCCTGACCTTTCTGGACCTGTGGTCGCCGGCAAGGTCTCGCGTCCCTCTGCAGGTCGCGGATACGACGTCGTGGTCGTAGGGGCGGGGCATGCCGGGTGCGAAGCGGCATTGGCTGCCGCACGCATTGGCTGCCGCACGGCGCTGGTGACCCTTCATATCGACAACATCGCCTTGATGCCGTGCAATCCCGCTGTCGGCGGGGTGGGCAAGGGGCAGTTGACGCGTGAGGTCGACGCGCTTGGAGGCGAGCAGGGCCGGAATACTGACCGCGCATCCATCCAGCTGAAGATGCTCAATACCTCCAAGGGGCCGGCTGTACGGGCCTTGCGGGCGCAGGCGGACAAGCGTCTCTACGAAGACTGGATGAAGGTTACCTTGTCGCGGACGCCCAACCTGGACGTGGTTCAGGGGGAGGCGGTCGGTCTCGATGTTTCACGTGAAACAATCCGCGGACTGCGTCTGGCCGACGGCCGCCATCTTCCCTGCCAGGCGCTCGTCCTTGCCACGGGGACGTTCCTGCGGGGCAAGATCGTAATCGGTGACCGCATCTTTGCGGCAGGGCGAGTCGGTGAATTGCCCGCGTTGCGCCTATCCCAGAGCCTATTGGATGCTGGCCTCGAGCTGGACAGATTCCAATCGGCCACTCCGCCCCGGATCGACGGCACCACGATCGACCCGGACAAGATGATCCCTCAAGAGGGGGATGTGACGCCGCTCTCCTTCTCCCACTGGGAGACTCCGTCCCCGCGCCGTCAGGTCCCCTGCTATTTGACGCACACGACCGGGGCGACCCATGAAGTCGTCTCCAAGCACCTGCACTTGAGCCCGCTGAAGAGCGGCTCGGTCAGCGGGAAGGGGCCTCGCTACTGCCCCTCGATCGACCGGAAGCTGATCAACTTCCCGGAGAAGGAACATCATCCGGTGTTCGTCGAGCCGGAGGGGGTCACGACGAACGAGATGTACCTCCAAGGCCTCACGACCAGCCTGCCGGTCTTCGTGCAGGAGAAGATCATCAAGGCGACTCCCGGTCTCGAGAACGCCCGTCTGGTGCGGCCCGGCTATGCCGTGGAATACGACTATCTGCCGCCGCAACAGCTGACTCTGGGTCTGCAGACCAAGGCGGTGGCGGGACTTTTCTCCGCCGGCCAGCTCAATGGCACCTCCGGCTACGAGGAAGCCGCGGCGCAGGGGCTCATGGCAGGGATAAACGCAGCTCTCCACGTTCGCGGGGAGGCCCCGTTCATCCTGCGCCGCGGCCAGGCGTATATCGGAGTGCTGATAGACGACCTGGTGACCAAGGGCGTTGACGAACCGTACCGGATGTTCACGTCGCGGGCGGAGTATCGCCTGCTCTTGCGGCACGACAACGCTGCGGAGCGGCTTTCCGGGCTGGGGCACGGACTCGGACTGCTCACGGACGAGCAATTCGAGTCCGTCCAAGAGAAGCAGCGCCGGTTCGACGAGTACGCGGAGATGCTGGAGAGCATCAATATTCGCTCCACGCCCGAGACGGATGCCCTCTTGGCCGCTCTTGGGACGGCGCCTCTGGAAGAATCGCAGTCCGCCGGTCGTCTCCTGCGGAGACCGCAGGTGACGTTCGACGATCTTCTGACCCTGCTCGACCAGGACGATCGCGACCGCTTGGCCGCGGCGCCGACAGAGGTCATCGAGCAACTCGCGGTCCAGGCCAGGTACGAAGGCTACATCCGCCGCCAACTCGCCGAGATCCGGCGGCATCGCGCCACGGAGACCCTGCCGGTCCCCGACGCCTTCGACTACTGGCCCCTGGAAGGTCTGACGTACGAGGCCAAGGACAAGTTGAGCCGTCTGCGGCCGGCCACGCTCGGCCAGGCTTCGCGAGTACCAGGCGTATCGCCGGCAGACATCTCCGTCCTGCTGGTGCACCTCTACCGGCATCTTCGGTCGGACGGCGACGGCGATGGGGCCGGCGACGGCAAGGGCGCGGACGGCTCCGGTCTGCCCGGCGCCGCTGACCGCTCGAGCCTCCCGGGTGTCTCGGGACCCGACGCGGCCGGCCTGTAGACGGCGATCGCGGGCCCACGCCATGGAACTTACTCAAACACGGGCCTACGCGGCCTACGGTCTTGACGACAAAGCGCTGGTGGGGCTGAGCGTGCTTGGTGACATGCTGCTCAGTCCCGGATTCAACGTCACAAGCATCCGCGACCCGCTGGCGATCGAGGAGTTCCACTTCTTGGATTGCCTCTCGCTCCTGGGCCTTGAACCCATCCGCAGTTGTTCGTACCCTGCCGATCTGGGGTCCGGGGCCGGTCTTCCGGCGCTGGTTCTGGCCCTAGTCCGTCCGGAGGCCCGGGTCACAGCCGTGGAGTCGCTCAGGAAGAAGTGCGCCTTCATCGCCGAGGCGGCAGCAGCGATGGGGCTCTCGAACGTATCCGTCGAGTGCGCCCGCGCCGAGGAGTACGGCCAAGCTGGCGGACGTACGGCGCACGATCTGGTCGTTTCCAGGGCATTGGCGGCGCTTCCGGTGGTCGCCGAGTACTCGATGCCGCTCCTCACACCGGGCGGCGTCATGATCGCCATGAAGGGCGAGATCTCCAACCAAGAGCGTATTCAAGGCCAGAAGGCTCTCGATATACTGGGCGGAGGCGAGTTGGATTCGCTGAAACTCGAGCCATTCGAGGCGGCTGAGAACCGCTGGGTCTACATGTCGAGGAAAGTCCGGGCGACTCCGCCCGCATATCCGCGCAGACCCGGCCTGGCGAGCCAGCGGCCACTGGGGGACGACAAGCAACGGGGGAAGAACCACTGATCTACGCAGTCGCAAATCAAAAAGGCGGCGTCGGCAAGACGACCACGGCCATCAATCTGGCAGCCAGCATCGCCCAGGCGGGCGAGCGCGTGCTGCTGATCGACATGGACTCGCAGGCCAACGCCTCCCACGGGCTGGGCGTGCGGATCCCGCAGGGCGAGCCGGCCATCCTCGACGTGCTCCTCGGGGAGCAGGACCTGAGTTCCGTCATCCAGCCGTCATCCGTACCCGGCCTGGACGTCGCGCCCTCTTCCTCGGACATGGCGGGAGCCAGCATGCTCCTGTCGGACCTCGAACGGCGCGAGTACCGCCTAAAGGAGGCGATAGCCTCCCTCGAACCTGGGCGCTATTCCTTCGTCTTCATCGACTGCCCTCCGTCGCTGGGGCTGCTGACCGTGAACGGATTGGTGGCCGCCGAGGCGGTCCTGATCCCTGTGCAGGCCGAGTACTACGCCCTGGAAGGCCTCACGCAGCTACTCTCCACGGTCTCGGCGGTAAAGGACCGGCTCAACCCGACACTGCGGATCGCGGGGCTGATACTGACTATGGTGGATCTCCGGACCGCCCTGGCTCGCCAGGTCGAGGAGGAGATCAGGAAGCATTTCCCGGCCCTCACCTTCAACACGGTGGTGCCTAGGAACGTGCGCTTGGCGGAGGCGCCCAGTCACGGCATACCTGTCTCGATGCTCGATCCGCGCTGCGCAGGCTCGGATGCGTATTTCGATCTGGCTCTGGAGGTCATCAGCCATGGCTAAGAAGCCTGCATTGGGAAGGGGACTGGCCGCTCTGCTTCGTGAGGAGCGTGCGGACGGCTATCTCGACGAGCTCGGGTCTGCGGCCGGAGATGCCGCCGGGTCCTCGGCCGCGACGCTCTCGGGAGGCTCCCAGACTGCCGGTTCTACCCTGGAGCAGGCTCTGCCCAGCGACGGGGGCGGGGTGGTGGACCTCCCGGTGACCGCCATCCGGCGCAATCCGCGTCAGCCGCGGCGAGCCTTCGACACCGGCGCGCTGGAGGAACTGGCGACGTCGATCTCCGCGGTAGGTGTCGTGCAGCCGGTCATCGTGCGCCGGGTGGAGGACGGCTACGAACTCATAGCCGGAGAACGGCGCTGGCGAGCGGCCCAACTGGCCGGATTCACCGTCGTGCCGGCGATCATCAGGGCGGCGTCCGACGTGGAGAGTCTCGAACTGGCGCTCGTGGAGAACGTGGTCCGGCAGCAGCTCAATCCCGTGGACGAGGCGTTCGCTCTGAAGGTGCTGCTCGAAGATCTCGGCGTGACGCAGGAAAAACTAGCTGCGCGGGTCGGCAAGAGCCGCTCCGCCATCGCCAACAAGATCCGGCTTCTGGATCTCCCGGCCCCCATCCAGGACTCGCTGGCAACAGGCGAGCTCTCTGAAGGGCACGCCCGGGCACTACTTGGGCTCCAGGGCCGGGGTGACCAGATCCGCCTTGCCCGCCGCATCGCCGAGAAAGGCCTTTCGGTGCGCCAGGTGGAGGAAGAAGTCCGCCGTAAGGGCGAGGCCGATCTGGCCGGGAAGCAGGAGAAGGCGGTCCAGGCCTCGAGTCTCCCCAGCGATGTGCTGGACCACATCCGCGACTCGTTCTTCGGGTTGCTGGGTGTCGTCCCGAAAGTGCGGGACAAGGGCACGGGTGGCGTCATCGAGGTGCCGTACAAAGACACTGAGGAATTGGCTCGACTGTTGGATAGGCTCCAGTAGCAGACCGGCCGACCGGGCAAAGAACAGGTCAGGAACCCACCAAGGCCGACCGGCCGTCGTACGGGCCTACAATGCTGTCTCAGAGAGGGGTACATATGGGACCGATCGCAGCGCACAAGAGCGGACGCCGGCGCGACAACGATAGCGGCCAGTGCCGTGTGCGCAGCTCCCGTGGTGGGCGTCAGACAACTAAACTCCTGCAAATCATGGCTGTTTGCCTTGTCGCGCTCGCCGTGCTGAGCCTGGGAGTGGTAGTGTCCGGCTGCTCGAACGGGTCCGCTGCCAGCAACGGGCAGACTATGGTCCTGTCGGGAGCGGGGGCCACCAACACGGTGACCGTCAGCGGCAGCGCCACCGTCACCAGCCCGCCTGATGAAGCCGTGATCGTGCTGACCGTCGAAAACGACGGCGCGACGGCTCAGGCCGCGATGGACGCCACTTCCACCCAGTCCAACGACCTCCTGGCCAAACTCAAGGCTGCAGGCATCGAGGACTCGGCAATCCAGACGTCGAGCATCACCCTCTACCCGGTCCGGAACTACGACCCGGCCACCGGGAAAGAGAGCTTGGCGGGCTACCGCGCCGACAATAGTGTCAAGATCACGCTCAAAGACGCCCCCACGGTCGCCAAGGTCCTGGCGGTCGGTGTCGACGCCGGTATCAAGCTGGTGAGCGGCCCGGATTGGCGCCTCAAGGACGACAGCAAGGCTGCCACCGAAGCCCTCAAGCAGGCCGTCGCGCATGCTCGGGCCAAGGCCGAGTCCCTTGCCGCCGCCGCCGGCGTCTCCATAGGTGACGTGGTGAGCGTGAACGAGCAGGCCATCCAGATGCCCACGCCCATCTACGCGGCGTCCGGTGGTGCCCAGGCCGACGCCGTCAAGGCTGTCGAGCCCGCTGTGAGCGCCGGGACGCTCGATGTGACCGCTAGCGTGACCGTCACCTACACGCTCAAACACTGATCTTCGCACTATAGGAGCCCGATGTCCTTCGCAGTCACCCATGGCGCCGATCCGACCACCGGCCGTCATGTGGTGACTGCGAAGGTCGTTCTTTCTCTTACCGAGACCAACTCCCTCTTCCTCTCAGGCGATTCCATCGTGAGTTGGCCGGAGGGTGACCTGCTTGCCCCGCAGGCGTCCGGCTCCGAGACTGGGGGCGGCGGTCTGGTCCGTACCGGGTTGTTCATCTCTGAACTCGCGCGGCTCACGGATGGGCTGAAAATAGGCTATCGTCAGGCGGCGGAAGCCGAGCGCGCCGCACTGCTCATCCGACTGCAACTTCTCAAGGCCGGGATCGAAGAGGAGCGCTGAATGCCCGACGACCACCAGCAGGGTAAGACCGCATCGATGGGGTCGGACCCACTCAAGCAGGCTCTCGCGGGCTACCTGGCCATCCCCGGCATCAAGGCGGCCCTTCTCGTCTCCGATCAGGGTCTGGTGGTGAGCAGCATGGCCAAAGACGGCGTGGATACCGCAAGCATCGCGGCCCTGGCGGTCGATACGGTCAGGAGCGCCCAGCGGTTCGGCCACCAAGTCAGCGCCGGCCCGCTGGACACCATGAGCATCGAATTCGAAGGCCTGACCGTGGTCTTCGCTCCGTTCACGCCGGATGTGATGCTGGCCCTCCTGGCTGCACCGGGTTCCGTAGGCATCCTGCTCGGGCAGCTCTCCACGGGCAAGGCGGGTGGATGAGCAAGGGGCGCATCATCGTCAACACCGGCGACGGCAAGGGCAAGACGACCGCAGCCTTCGGCACGGCCTTGCGCGCCGCGGGCCACGGTCAGAGGGTCGCCATCGTCCAGTTCATCAAGGGGAGCGGGAACTACGGGGAGGCGAACGCCTTCGAGAAGTTCCCCAACGTCGAGTTCCACCGCATCGGTTCGGGTTTTACCTGGAAAACGGCCGATCCTTCCATTCCGATGGCCTTTGCCAGGGAAGCCTGGGATCTCGCGCGGCGGCTCGCCCTCTCCGACGAGTACGACCTTCTCGTGCTCGACGAACTCAATTACGCCGTGACCGAGGGGTACATCTCCGAACAGGAGATCCTGGACCTCCTCGCAGGCAAGCCCGAACGTCTCTCGGTGATCATCACCGGTCGGAACGCCTCGGCCGGCCTCATCGCCGCCGCCGATACCGTCACCGAGATGCGGCCGATCAAGCACGCCTTCGACGAGCGCGTGCCCGCCAAGAAGGGCATCGAGTACTAGATCCCGCCTCGCTCCTCTGCTTCAGAGGCCTCCGCAGTCATGTGAATGGTAAGACCACCCGTCCATCAGGCGCCTGAGGGTGCTGGAGGCAGGGTCGCTGGTCAAATCTCCTTGTCGCCGCCACCGGGTCTCCCCTGTCCTCCGGGGCCTTCGTAGGACCGCATGGTCGCTGCCAGTTGGCCGCAAGCTGCCTCGATACCTGCTCCCTTACTCTGCCGCACAACCGCTTCGATGTGGGCGTCTCTCAGGGCCGTTCTGAAAGCAGCGACCGCCGCAGGGCTCGCCGGGACGAACCGACGCCGGCCTGCCGCGGGACGGGGACCGGGGCGCCGACCGGCCGCCGAGGAGGAGTCGGGCGCAGGGGCCGGCGGGGCGGCTTCCGGAGCGATCGGGTTCCAGGCGAGTAGGTTCACCGTGACGACATGACCGCGCAGGAGCGCCGCCAGCCGGCGAGCATCGTCGATGGAGTCGTTGACTCCGTCGATCAGCACGTACTCGACCAGCAGTTTGCGCCTGGTGACGTCGAAATGCTGCCAGGCGGCGTCCAGCACATCCTCGAGAGGGTGCCGGAATTGGTCCGGAATGAGCAGCGCCCGGGTCTCGTCATCCGCCGCGTGCAGCGAGAGAGCCAGGTTCACCTGCGGCTCCGTCCGGGCCAGTCGCACGATGCCGCTGGGGATCCCGACAGTGGAGATCGACAGCGAGCGGTGCCCCAGGCCCAGTCCGGCGGGCGCGGTGAGTATGCGGACCGAGTCGAGCACGGCCCCGAGATTGAGCAGCGGTTCTCCCATCCCCATGTAGACGACGTTGGAAAGTCGCTGCTCAGAGGCAGAAACCGTCGCGGCCGCCCGGAGTTGGTCGACGATCTCGGCGGCAGATAGGTTGCGCCGGAAACCGAGCGCGCCCGTCGCGCAGAAGGCGCAGCCGACGGCGCAGCCCACCTGGCTGGAGATGCAAACGGTCAGGCGATTCCCGTACGGCATCAGAACGGCTTCCACCTGCGCGCCGTCGCGGGCCTGGAGGAGCAGTTTGATGGTGCCGTCGGGGGCGCGCCGCGTCGCGGCGATGGTCAGCGTGGACGTCCCGGCCGCATCGAGGGACGCGCGCATATCCGCCGGGAGGTTGCTCGCTTCGGCGAAGCTCTCCGCAGGGCGCTTCAGAAGATGCTCGAGCACCTGCGCGTACCGGAAACCGGGGGCGTCGGCCGCGGAAAGCACGGCGGCGAGGTCCGGGCGATAGAGCTCCAGCAGAGCCGGCGGCGAGTTGTCGGGTTTGCGGACGGGTTGGGGAGCCGGAGAAGTGGTGGGGCGGGCGGCGCCGCGCCGGCCAGTTGCCGGTCGAGCACCCGTCTGCCCAGTCTGCCCAGCCGGCCTACCCCCCGCCGGCCTACCACCGGCCGGCCTACCTGGTGCCGGCCTGCCTGGCGCTGGGCGGGTCCCGGGGCGGGTGGGCGTGGTGCGTTCCTTCCCGCCTCGCTTGGCGCTGTCGTCTCGTGGCGGCTGGTTGCGTCGCCGGTCGTCTGCCATCAGTCCTCTTCCTGTGGTTTCTCGCGGGCGGGCGGTGCTGAGTGCATCTCCGTTCCCGTGGCGGGGGTCAGCGTCACCATGGCGCCGAGCCCCACTCCTAGACATTGTGCCGCACTTGCCCCGTTAAGAGTGAGGGCCGCCTGTCCCCACGAGTCCTGGATTAGGCCGAGTTCGCCGGGGCGGAGGTCGCCGTAGGTCCGTGCAAGGCGGGCGGTCCACTCCGGCGCGCCGTCATCCTCCACCTCGACGAGGAACAGGGAGCCCTCCGCGCCCGAGGTCAGTCCCTCGAAGTCCGCCCCCAGACCGATGTTGCCGAAGCGGTCTATCTCGATGATCGGCGCCGTCACCCCTCCGTCGACTCGGGCAGCCGACCGAGGTTCGAGCCGGACCAGCGTGACCGGGTCGAGCGGGTCGCCGAGGGACGCGGGGTCGGACCCGGAGGCGAGAAGCGCCGTCGCGGGCGAGAAGAGGTCGCGGCCGTGGAACGTGCTCGAGACGCCGCCCGCGGGGAGGCCCGCCGTGGTCCGGACCCGAGCGGCGTCGAGCGCCCAGCCCCCGGTCAGACCCCCGAGCGCTTCGGCAGCATCCAGCAGAAGCCCATTGTCCGGTCCCACCAGGTAGTCACCCCGGGCCGTCGACAGTGCCAACGCCCGCCGCACGGTGCCCACACCCGGGTCCACCACGGCCAGATGCACCGACTCGGGGTACAGCGGCGCCACCCGGGCGAGCACCAGCGCACCCGCGGCCACGTCGCCGACCGGGACCTCGTGGGAGATGTGGAAGACCCGCGCGTCCCGGGATATCCGGACGATGGTCGCTTCGCAGGCGGCCACGTAGCCCCCGGCAGTGCCGAAGTCCGTAAGAAACGTGACATTTTGCAGGAATTTCATGGTTTCACCACCGTGTCAGCGGACCGGTGCAAGGCCTGTGGATCTGAAAACATGGTCCGTCATGCCCCCTCGGCCGACGCGTAGCAGCAGGGCCAATCGTTCGTCGTCGCTCATGGTGGCGGGGTCCAGAGGCAGAGCTATCTCCACGACATCGTCCCAGGCGCCGCTGGCCGTTCCCACCAGGTGCCCGCGGCGGAGGCATTCGACACCCAACCGGCCGTCCCCGGCCAGCCTCAGGCGGAAGACGGATTCATCCTCGGGGGCGGTGGGCGTCACCGTGAGGTCTATCTCGAGCCCGTCGAGGTCCGACCGGTCGCGCGGTACGAGTAGCAGGTAGAGATGTTCCCGGCCCCAGCCGAACCGGGCTTCTACGATGCGCGCCCCCTCCGTCCGCTGCATGGTGGATGGGTGGTCGGGAGGGAGGATACCCGCCTTGTCCCAGCCGTCCTCGCCGGTGATGCGGCCGTTGAGTGCCGGGGTGATCATGGCCGAGGGCAGTATGGGTGCGGCCTCAGCAGCCGTTGCGAACACCGGCAGGTAGAGGCGGATGGGTATCGGCTCCCCGAGGCGGCGGTAGACCTCCTGCAGGTGCTGGCGGAACTCCAGGTCCCAGACGTAGTCGAGTTCAGTGTGGTGATGCTCGCCGAACCACCAGAACCAGTCGCTGCCCTCGGCCACCATGATGTGGCGCCAGGCCGCTTCGGCGGTCTCGGCCGGAGTGTCCGGCGACCGGCGCCGCCACGCGGCCAGGTCGCGGGCGTCGTGCAGCAGGTCCCAGGCGGCGTTGTGCCCCGGATCCCCGCTCCAGGTGCGCAGGTCGCCACCGATCCAGGAGCCGGTATGGAGCCAGTCGAGGCGAGCCGTGGCCGGGTGATCCCGCAGGTACTCGGAGACGGTGACGCAGCGGATGTCCGGGTCCGCCGCCAACCCTTCGTAAAGAAAGTGCAGGAAATCACGCCCATCGTGGGGGTAGTACTCCCAGGCGTTCTCTCCGTCGAGGGCGATGACGACCAGCGGCGGATCGCTGGGGCGCTGAGGCGCCGCACCCGTTCCGGCTCCCGCCGGTTGGGACGCCGCCGCCCCTGCCTGCGCCGGTCCGGGGGCCGGAGTTCCCGCCTCAGCGCGCACCGCATCGCCTATCGAGCGGATCCGGCCTAGCAGATCGAGCGCGGCATCGCGGGAATCCCAACTCTGGTAGCCGAAGCCGATGAGGTCCGACAGGGTGTGGTCGCGGAAGACGATGGTCACGTCGCCCTCCTCGCGCTGCAGCAGGTACGGCTTGTAGGGCGAGACGCCCCGGGGGGCGTGGCCCGCCTCCGGCCCGCCGGCCGCCGGCGCCGCGGCACTTCCTGCCACGGACCGGTCCAAGACCGCCTGGTCGCTGATGGTCCACTCGATGCCGGCCCGCATCAGGAGCGGCAGCACGTCCTCCCCGACCGACTGTTCCGAGCACCACATCCCTTGCGGCCTTGCTCCGAAGACCTGCTCGTGCTTTGCCACGCCGGCATCGACCTGCTCCCACGCGTCCTCGGGATGCGAGAAGCGGCGATGCGGCAGGATGGTGTCGCCCGCGGCGATCCGGGCGGAGTCGGTGTTGGCCAGCAGCGGGAGGATCGGATGGTAGTACGGGGTCGTGGACACCTCGATCTGTCCGGTCGCCAGCGCCTGCCGGTACGCGGGGATGATCTTGCGGAAGGTGTCGTTCTGCACCTGCGCGAGGACGAGCTTGTCCTCCTCGCTGAAGTCGCGGCCCTTCTGCACGAGGCCGAGGAGCGGCTCGGTCTCCAGGAGGGTCGGGTCGAACCAGGAGAGGTTGAACCACACCTGGAGGTCGAGCAACTCCTGGACGGTGAAGCCGGCCGCGCAGGAGTCCCAGCCCTTGCAGGCGTCGGATTGCCGCTTGTGGGCCAGTTCCAGGTAGCGCGGGTGCGACTTGGCGCGCGGGTGGTCGGGGCGTTCGCACATGCGTTCGACCACGAAGGCGCATTCGCTCGGCAGCAGGTCGGCGGCAGGCTTGATGGTGTGGTGCCAGTAGAGGTCGGCGACGGGGGGCGCCGCCGGGCGCGAAGCGCCACCTGCGGGTCCGCCGGGGTGCGGCACCGCAAGGTCCGCGCCGCCGGGGGCCGGCGCCTCAGAGGCTGCGGCCCGGGCCGAGTGGCCCTCCCCGCCCCGCCCCGAGCCCGGCGCCTCATCGGCGCGCAGCGGCAAGCCGCCCGCGGCGTAGTCCTCGAGTTGCTCCACCAGCGACGGCACCAGGTTGAACGTCTGGTGGATGGTCGGATAGGCCGCCAGGATCTCCACCATGTCGAGGTAGTCCTTGATGGCGTGAAGGCGGGCCCACGGCATCTGGAAGGTGCCGGTCCGCGCCGAGCGGTAGTACGGCTGATGCATGTGCCAGACGAACGCGACGCAGGTGTGCGGCGTCCGGGCCGGCTGCGGCGCCTCATCGGGTGGTGGTCCGGCGCCCGGCTGCGCCGCCTCACTGGAAGGCGAGGCCTCCCCGCCTACAGGCTGCGCCGCCTCGCCGGATGGCTCATACGTACTCATCCATCGCCCGGACGAAGTTGGTATACACGCGCTGCTGCTCGGTCAGGATCCTGTCCGGACCCAGGTCCCACCACTCGTCCGGCGTGAAGTAGGCCGACACCTCGGCCTCCGAGCCCGACCGGCCCGCCCACTGGATGAGATGCAGGTTGTCCGACTGGAGGAGCCACAGAGCCAGGTCTATGAGGGTCTTGTTCCCGGTGAGCCGGGCCTTGTGGAGCACCGAGTGCATCAGCCTGAAGATGGCCTGCTGCGACGCGTTGCCCAGGAAGAACTCCATCCCGCCCGATCCGGCCCAGGTGGTGCCGAACTCCGGCAGCGGCAGGCTCGGCTTGAAGGCGCCCCCGAACTCATCCACGGCCTCGCTGGGCGTCAGGCACTTCACGCCCTGCTTCTTGAGCTGCGCCGGCAGCGTCCGCATGAAGTCGAAGATGCCCGTGTCGACGTTGTGGTGCTCGCCGAAGGTCTCGAAATCCCAGCCGATGAACACGAGATCGCCCCAGGCCTCGCGCAGATTGGACGCGTAGGTGTCGGACTTCAGCGGATATCCGGCCCAGGTCTTGTTGCTGAAGCGGTAGCCTACGTCGTCGGACAACTCGTGGTGGCGGCAGAACAGGCCCAGTTCGCGCTCGTCGTAGCTGTAGAGGTGGGTGGCCTCCCGCCAATCGAGCACCCACTTGCGCCCGTCCAGCATGCCGGCGCTGTAGCCCGACTGGAGCAGGGCGTAGTAGATCTCGTTGTTCATCACCATCTCGGTGGTGTCGGTCACGCGGATCTCTTTGTCGAAGAAGGCTTCGGCGAAATCCTTGCCCCGTTTCATCTCCTTCTGAAAAAGCTTGATATCCAGGGCAAAAGCGAAGCTGTGATACGGTTCGACGCCCACGAGCTCGCAGTTCGGATGGGCCACCAGCTTGCGGAACAGCGCCGTGAGCGCCTTGTCCCAGCGCTCGAGCTGCCACAGGTAGCTCACCGAGAAGCCGATGCCGAGCTTGTATCCGGCATCCAGCATGTCGAGGAACATCTGGCACGCGGGGTAGTAGCACCACTTCGCGACCTTGTCGAAGTAGCGCTTGTTCATGACGTCGTCGAGAAGGTAGCCGGCCATCTGGGCGGGCTTGGTCCCCTTGGGGATCACGTGGGCCGGCAGCTTGATGCGGCGCGGCTGGTGGACGACGCAGTAGGTGACGAGGTTCTCGGCCATGGATCGCGCCTCCTAGGCGTCGGCGCCGTCGGTGGTGCGGGGCTTGATGCGCGGGCGCTTGGTCATCGCCTGGCCGCCGTAGGCGAGGCCGGCGCCGTTGGCTGCCGCTCCGCTCGGGGAAGCGCCATCGGTCATGGCCTCGGTCTCCGCCGGGACCGGCGCGCCTGCGCCGCCTGCGCCGGCCGTGTCACCGCCGCTCGCCGCTCCGGAGTCGCCTGTCGCACCAGCGGCGCTCGTTGCGGCGTCGCCGCTCGCAGCCTTGGCCTTCTTGTCCGCGCTCTTCTCCGCCGCGGCTTTCGCAGCGGCGGCTGTCGGCGGCTCGACCGGCGCCACGGGCCCCGGCGTCACCCGGCTCTTGCCCGGAGGGGTCACCAGTTGCCGCATCGCCACGTAGCGCAGCTTGCCCAGCAGGTTGTCCTGCACCACGTTGGCCCAGCTGAAGCTCTCGGCGGTCTCCATGGCGTCGTCGCGCATCCGCTGGACGATGTCCGGGTGGTGGCGCAGGAAATCGAGGCCGATGTTGATCTCGGTGGGGTCGTCGGTGTCGAGGGCGATGCAGTTGAGGAACGGCACCGCGTAGTCCTCACCGGTGGTGCCCACGAAGGTGACACCGCCCGCCGCCATCACTTCCAGGCCCACCAAGCCGAAAGGCTCGTGGCCTGAGTTGGCCAGCACCGCGTCGGCGCCGGTGTAGAAGACGTTGATGAGCTCGTCGCTCAGGAAGCTGGTGATGTTGTAGACGTCGGCCCGCGGGACCTCGGCCAGGGCCTTGATGGCCTCCATGGGGTCGCGCGGGGGCTTCACGTCCACGATGTTCAGGCCGTTGGCGTAAGCCCGGGCCAGCACCTCCGCTCCGTGGGGTTCCACACCGCCGCGGATCACCGTGGCGATGTCGTGGCCGTTCCTTTTCTCGTCGGCGAGGGCGTCCAGGGCCATGTTCCAGCGCTTGTCCGGGCTGAAGCGGCCTATCTTGAAGACCAGCTCGCGGCCGGGGAACGCCGCCCGCAACCCCGCCACCATCGCGGGGTCGGCGCGCTTCACCCGGTCGCCCGGGATGCCGTTGGGTATCACCAGCGGGTTGATGGCCAGGTCCCACATCACGTGCTTCATGTAGCGGGAGACGGTGGTCACCTGCGAACAGAAGTCCAGCCGCCGCCAGTCGATGCGCTCGAACCCGATGGTGTTGTTCGCGTTCCAGAGGATCACGGCCTTGTCGCGCAGGCCCTCGGCCCAGAGACGGTCCGATATCTGGCAGGTGGAATAGGCCGTGTGCCACTCCTCGGCCAGGATGGCGGTGATGCGCCCGGCGGCCACCGCCGGCTGCACCATCTCGGAGAGCACGTAGCCGGGGAGTTGCTCGTTCCAGTCGATCAGCTTCGACTCCTCGCCCTGATAGACGCCGCCCCGGTAGTGGGCGGACAGCCACTGCCCCCAGCGGTGCAGGGTCAGGTTCTCTGCGGGAGACTCGCGGGCCGGCAGGTCCGGATCGCCGATGAACACGAGATGGGTCTTGTACCCCTGGCGTGCCAGTTCGAGCGCCAGCTCCTTCATGCGGACGCCGAGGCCGCCAGCCATGGAGTACTGGTCGGGTCCCTCGAACGAAAGAAGGACGAACTCGAGCGTCTCGGGCGTCAGGCGGAGAAGATCGGCCATGGCACCTCCCTGTGTCGTTGGGGGTAAGCCTAGCGCGGCGGGCGTGCGCGGACGCTGGTCATATGTACAACGCCCACAGCATACCCTGTTCCACTTGAATCATGCACGCACGCTGGCTTTTGTGCTACTTTCCAGTCTCCCAGCCCCGTCAAAGGATGGAAAGGCAAGAAAGGCATGGCGCAGACGAAGTATCTGTTGTCCGAAGACCGGATCCCCACGTCGTGGTACAACGTGGCGGCCGATCTCCAGACGCCCCCGCCGCCGCCCCTCCACCCGGGAACACTGCAGCCCGCCGGTCCCGAAGACCTGGCTCCGCTGTTCCCGATGGGCCTCATCGCGCAGGAAGTTTCGACAGAACGGCTGATCGAGATTCCGGATGAGGTCCGGGAGATCTACCGGCTCTGGCGTCCCACCCCGCTCATCCGTGCGCGTCGATGGGAAAAAGCCCTCGGCACCCCGGCCAAGATCTACTTCAAGTACGAGGGCTCAAGCCCGGCGGGTTCGCACAAAGTGAACTCCTCGGTGCCGCAGGCCTGGTACAACAAGCAGGAAGGCATCACCAAGCTCACCACCGAGACCGGCGCCGGCCAGTGGGGCTCCGCACTGTCCATGGCCTGCAGCATGTTCGGCATGGAATGCCTGGTCTACATGGTGAAGGTCTCCTACTTCCAGAAGCCCTACCGCCGCAGCATGATGCGGCTGTTCGGCGCCAACGTCATCCCCAGCCCGTCGGATACCACCGATGCCGGCCGTCACATCCTCTCGCAGGATCCTGACTCCCCTGGCACCCTGGGTATCGCCATCAGCGAGGCCGTGGAAGTCGCCGCCAAGAACGACGACACCCACTACGCTCTCGGCTCCGTGCTCAACCACGTGGTGCTGCACCAGACCGTCATCGGCCAGGAAGCCATCGAGCAGATGGAACTCGTCGGCTCGTACCCCGACTACGTCGTGGGCTGCGTGGGCGGCGGCACCAACTTCGGCGGCATCGCGATGCCGTTCGTCGGCCAGAACATCAAGTACGGCAAGAAGACCCGCATCATCGCGGTCGAGCCGGCTGCATGCCCGAGCATGACCAAGGGCGTCTACGCCTACGACTTCGGCGACACCGCCAAGATGACCCCGCTCCTCAAGATGCACACCCTGGGTCACGACTTCGTCCCGGCCGGCATCCACGCCGGCGGCCTCCGCTATCACGGCATGAGCCCGCTGGTCTCGCATGTCTACGACCAGGGTCTCATCGAAGCTCGCGCCGTCATGCAGAACGACGTGTTCGGCGCCGCGGTGAGCTTCGCCCGCGCTGAAGCCATCGTCCCGGCCCCCGAGAGCTCCCACGCCCTCGCCGCCGTGGTCGAACTGGCTGAGGAATGCAAGCAGTCCGGCGACGAGAAGACCATCCTCTTCAACCTGTCCGGCCACGGCCACTTCGACATGGCCGCGTACGACAACTACCTCGACGGCAAACTCGAGGACTACGCGTACCCGGAAGAGAAGATCAAGGAGTCGATGAAGAACCTGCCCAAGATCTGAGGCAGACCGATTTCTTCTTCTTGAGAAGGAACGTTTCTTGGGCGGCGCCCCTCCGGGGGCGCCGCTCTTTTTCTAGGGTGAGTCAGGGCTGGTACCGGGCGGCGGGGCTATCGGAGCGCTCGAAACGGGCACGTTGCGCCAGTTGTTCAAATCCAGTAGGGCCCACTCTTTCGGACAGGCTTGAGCGCCGCTCGGAGCCTCACTATGGACAACTCCAAGCTCGTCCACTAGATTCTAGGCACGGGCTTGCGCTCTCAGAAGTGGGGGAAAGAATGCGCTGGAGAACATGGCGACGGCGCTGGGTCCAACTCTCGGTCCTTCTCTTGCTCCTCGGGACCGCAGTCTTCAACACAGGTGGTGGCTGCGCCTGCGACTGCGACGATCCAGAGGACCCTATGTTCCCGACGACCACGTCGTCCAGCACTACCACCTCAACCACGGAGGCGCCACCCGACCCCGGCACCGGGGAACTGGGACTGGCTGTCAACAACGACCTCGGGGTCCAGAACGGAGGTACGTCTCCCAGTTGGATCGTGAAGAAGCCGCTGCGGGTGACCAAGATACAGACGTATCACTGGAACGACGCTCACGGGGCAGGCCCGGGGACCATCGGGCTAAGAGGGGCTGATGGCACCGCGTACGGTCCATGGCAGGCCGAGGGCGTGCCCGGCATGAACGATGTGCCGAACGCATACTGGGTCGTCAATCCGAACCAAGTAGTCGAGCCGGGTGTGTACAAAGTCATCGACTCCGACCCGGCTACCTGGTCGCAGAACTCTGAAAGCCAAGGGCTCGGCTTCACTTTCATCTTCGCGGAGCCGGCGGATTAGGGCTCGAGCAGGGGGTTCGAAGACCGTACAGTACGGACCACCGGAAGAGGCGCCCCGGAGTTCTCCGATCGCCTATCCTAGTGGGAACGCTCTTCAGAGCAGCCACATCACACCGGCATTCTTGGGAGGGGGCCAGACGATGAAGCCTTACAGGCTGATGGCAGTCTGTGCGGCCGCTCATCGAACTCCCGAGCGATCCCCGGAACCGGAAGTCCTCGGCGAGCAGCTCTGCGGCAGCGCCCTCTTCGCCCGCGTTCCAGATGCGGTCGTAGAACTGTGCGACCAGCGCAGGGGTGCTCATTCCCTGTTCCCCTTCCGACGGTGTGTGCCACCGCCGCAACTGTAGAACAGCCGGCGGCCGGCCACAGTCACGCTCCGGCTTGACCGGTCCGGGCGGGATCTCTGCCGCCGGTGCTATCCTGCTTCGATTCGGTCCGCCCGCGTTGGGAGCGCCATGTTCATCCTCGAAGAGCCGTACGTCTCCGATATGCTCGTCTCGGTGGTAGCCGAGCTCGGCGAGCCCGTCCTCGACACGCCCAAGGCCCGTGCCGTGCTTGCCGGCACGCCGGCCGAGTCACTCATGGTGTCCGAGAGCGAGTTCGCCGCACTCGCCGCGCGGCCCGGAGCGCGCGTGTATTCGAACTCCGAGAACGCTATCGGTTGGATCGCGGAACACCTCGCGCACACCGAGCTACCGAGGCGCATCGAGATCTTCAAGGACAAGGTCGCCTTCCGTGAACTCGTCGCGGATCTGTATCCCGGCTACCGCTTCTTCGGCCTGTCGTCGTCCGAGCTGCGTTCCTTCGACCCCTCGCGCCTCCGGGCTCCGTTCGTCGTCAAGCCGGCGGTCGGCTTCTTCAGCCTGGGCGTGCATGTGGTCGCTTCGGCGGACGAGTGGCCGGCCGTCGTCTCCCGCATCGAGCGTGAGGTCGAGGTGTTCGCGGCGATGTATCCGCAGCAGGTGCTCGACCTCGATCGGTTCGTCGTCGAGGAGGTGATCGACGGAGAGGAGTTCGCGGTCGACGCGTATTTCGACGAGAACGGCGAGGCCGTGCTCGTGAACGTGCTCGCGCACCTGTTCGCCTCGGCCGAGGACGTGAGCGACCGGGTCTACCTCACCGACGTGCCCACGGTGGAGCGACTGGGCGCACCCGCTCTCGCCTTCCTCGCAGAAGTCGGGCGCCGTGTGGGTCTGCGCGACTTCCCGGTGCACGCCGAGCTCCGCATCCGCGCGGACGGCAGCGTCGCTCCGATCGAGATCAACCCCATGCGCTTCGGAGGCTGGTGCGCCACAGACTTGGCGCACTTCGCCTACGGCTTCGACTCGTACCGGTGCTACCTTCGCTCCGAGCGGCCGGACTGGGCCCGCATCGCCGAAGAGACGGCCGGCCGGACCACGGCTCTCGTCGTGGCCGACCTGCCGGCCTCGGTGCGGCTGAGCGACATCGACTCGGTCGACTACGATGCGTTCGCCGCCCGCTTCAGTAAGGTGCTCGGACTTCGGCCGACCGATTTCGGACGATATCCGGTATTCGCCTTCACGTTCGTGGAGGTGCCCAGCGACGACCTGTCCGAGCTCCACAGAGTGCTCGGCGCCGACCTCACCTGCCACCTCCGCATGCGGTCCGGAGCATGAGCGTCCGCCGCCTGGTCCCGGGGGACGAGACCGCTCTGCTCGCCATCCGCGCCAGGGCTCTCCAAGAAGCACCCGGCGCGTTCAGCTCCGGTCCGGGGGACGATCGCTTCGAGACCCCCGGCTTTGCGGCCGCTCTGCTCGCGGATCCTGAGAGTGCGGTCTTCGGTGCTTTCAGCGGGCGCATCGTCGGCTTGGTGGGGATCCATCCGCCCGGCAAGGGCAAGACGGCGCACGCCGTGGATATGTGGGGGCTGTTCGTGGAGCCCGCGCATCGTGGCGCCGGCGTCGGCAGGTCGCTCGTGATGGCCGCCGTCGAGTACGCTCGGTCGCAGCCAGGAGTGTCCTACGTGCGGCTCGCCGTCACCGACGCCGCACCCGAGGCCGCGGCACTCTACCGGTCGCTGGGGTTCGTCGACTGCGGATACGAATCCGACGCGTTGCGGGTGGACGGCTTGGAGATCGGGGAGACCTCCATGCGGTTGACGCTCGGCTTGGACCGAGCCTCAGATGGGTAATCGACACAGCGCAGGCCTGGAATAGGAGCGGCGGCGATCCGCCGCGAGAAAGCGAGGGGAAAGCACATGTCCCATCATCTCGACACACCGCTCGCCGCCCAGACAGGGCAGCTGCTCATCGACGACTTCTACCTGTTCGGGACCGAGAGCGGGACCGTCTTTGCGGTCAGTCTCAATTCCACGGTCACCGGGCCCGACGTGCAGCCCGGGTTCCACCACGAGGCCCGATACGAGTTCAAGGTCCACTTCGATGGGGCGGAACTTGAGGAGCTCACCTATCGCGTGTCGTTCGGCGAGGCGGACGCCGAGGGGCGGCAGCCGCTGAGACTGCACGTCCTCACCGGGGATGAGGCCCGCGACGATGCCGCCGTAGGCCGGCTCCTGCTCGAGGGGCGGACCGGCGAGCCCGTCACCGGCGACGAGGTCCGGATCTGGGCCGGGCGGGCAAGCGACCCGTTCTACGCCCACATCCCGATAGTGAGCCTCGTCAACACGGCGATAAAGGACGGCACCGCGGTGGATCTCTCCGAATGGGATCCGAAGACCGCCGTCAACCCGTTCGCGGGGACCACGGTGGAGGCGATCGTGCTGGAGGTGTCTCACGACTATCCCCGTATGTGGCCAGGCGCCGAGATCAGCTCCTGGTGCGCGACCAAGCTCGCGACCGACGCGGGCGGGTGGCGGCAGATCAACCGAGGCGGCTTTCCGATGATCTGGCCCATCTTCCGGCCGGACGACACCCGCTTCACGGATCCGGCCAACACGAGGCACCCCTCGGAGGACCTGGCGGCGGAAGGCGGGCGCATAGCCGGCCAGGTGGCCGCGGTGGTGGCCGCGAGCGGGGTCACGGACGACCCCGAAGCCTACGGCCAGATGGTGGCCCACGAGTTGCTCCCGGACACCCTCCCCTACGTCATAGGCACGCCGGCCAGCTTCAGTTTCGCCGGCTTCAACGGGCGGCCGCTGGCCGACAACGTCGTCGAGGTGATGCTCTCGCTCGTGGCCGGCAGGGCGGTGCAGACCGGGTTGACCGCAGCGGTGGCCAAGCATCTGCGCAGCCCCGAGTTCCCGTACATGGTGGCGGCGCCGGCGGCGGCGACCGAGTAGGCACCGGGGCGGCCGTCGCCCCAGCACGGGAGTGGGCGCCGGCGCCGCAGCGCGCGCCGTCTACCAGGCGGACTTGATGGTCCCCCAGATGTCGACCGCGTCGAGGGTCACATACTTGCCGAGGGCGCTGGCCGAGCTCCGCACGATCTTCACCCTGTGAAGCCCGTCGGCCAACGTGCCCGTGGACCACACCCTGACGTTGTACGTGGGATACGGGGCGGCCAGGTCGATCGTCGCCTTCTTGACCCCATCCAGATAGACGTCGGCGATGCCGGTGGTGAGGCCCTTCATGCCGATCCAGTCCAGCCGGGTGCCGTCGAAGTAGATGGTGGCCGAGGCCCCGCTCGTGCACGAGCGGCCGTAGCTGCCCGCCGAGGCGGGGGCGGTGTAGAAGTCGTACCAGGTGCCCGACTTGGCGATGTTCGAGTCGGTCTGCTGATAGCGCGTCGGGCCCGTCAGCGCCGTGGCCGCGGTCGTCAGGGCGGTCAGCGTGTGCGCGGTCGGGTCCACCACGCCGCCGAAGTCACACACCCAGTAGTACGTGTACGGGGAGCCGCTGAGCGCGACGAAGCCGATGCCCACCACCTTGGCGTTGGCGCTGAGCATGACCGCGTTGTGGCCGGAGGAGTTCTTCCAGGTCTGGAACACGGTCTGGGCCGTCGACTGTCCCGCGGCGATGATCTCGCCCTCCCAGGTGGAATAGCCGTAGCCGCACAGGCGCATCCGATCGCTCGGCAGGGAGCCCACCGGGAACCAGGAAGAATGCAGGCTCGTGTGGCTGAAGAAGCTGAAGGCGGCCATGTCGTGCGCATGGCGCTCGGACGCGAGAGACAGGGAGTCGGAGACGAGCACCGGTTTCAGACCGTTCGCGGCCCGGTAGTCGTTGAGGAGCTTGGCGAACGCTATCTCCTGGGTGTTGTAGGTGACGGCGGCCTGCGCGTGTCCGGTGTGTGCGAAACCGAGGATCACGGCGAAGACCAGGATGGTGGCGATGGAAAGGGCGAGCAGCTTTCGAGGTGAGCGGGTGACGGCAGGGAACATCGAATGGTCGGACACAACATCTCCTAACATGCAGGCCGTCAGGCCGTATGTGCGCAAGTGACCTCAAGGGACCCGTGCCGGGGCTTGGTGGTCTGGGGTTGACGGGTGGTGGTCCGGACGTCCGGCGGGGCGGCGCTCACGCCGCGACCCTCATGAGCTTGCGCAACAACGCGCGCCACTTTATCAGCGGGCCCGCCGCCCCGACAAGGGGGACGGCGCCGGCGGTCAGGCTGCGTTCAGGTGGGAAAAGCCCGGACGCCGCCGCCCCACCACCCGCCCCGCGGCAGGCCCGAGCGGCCTCCCGGCCGCCGCTACCAGATGATGCCGCCGACTATCTCGCCGGTCATCGCGTCTATCACCACCACCGGGGCCCAGTCCATCTTGTTGGTCTTGACCTTGATGGTCCAGACCAGGCCGTCGAAGTCGGAAGGGCCGTATATGGGGTTCGGTTTGCCCAGAGTCGCGCTCGTCACGTCGACCTTGATGGGGGCCCACCAGTCCGGCTCGCCCGGAGGCGTGGTGGCCCCGGGCGGCGCCGTGGTGGTGTGCATGCGGTCGACTTGGTCGAGGTAGTCCTTTGTGATCCTGACGGCTTCCGACTTGCTGATCCCGCCGGGGGGACCGGAGCCGCCGCAGCCGGCGAGCGCCGCTGCGAGCAGCGTCGCGCAGAAGAGGGCCGCGGCATACGGAAGGACGCATGACCAGCGCGTTCTTCTCATGGGCGGTTCGATCCCATCTCCTGATCAGGAGTCGGGCGGAGCCACGTCCAGCAGCGACATCATCTGCCGGGCGTTGCGCGGGGCGTAGTCGGCGAAGCAGTTGTTGAACATCACGTAGGTGGTGTCGGTCTGCCCGCTCAGGGCGCGGATGGGCTCCACCCACTCCTTGAGCTCCGGCTCGTCGTAGAGGTAGCGGAAGCGCTCGGCGGCGGATGGGACCCGGGCGTTCCAGGTGTCGGCGTTGCGGCCGCTGAAGCGGACGTAGCCGATGTCTGAGGTGGCCGCGCTGATGGGCGGCAGCGCGTTGGCGGTCTGCATGCGGGGCTCGTCCACGCAGACGTACGAGGCGCCCAGGCCGGTGAGCAGGTCCAGGGTGTCTTCGAGCATTTCGGGCTGCACCCAGGAGTTGTGCCGGAACTCCACGGCCATGCGGTCCGGCGTCAGCCGGTCGCGCGCCCACGCGATGTACTCGCGGTTGGCCTCGTTGGCGACGAAGTAGGGCGGGAACTGCATCAGGATCATCCCCAGCTTGCCGTCTGCGCGCAGCGGCTCCAGCGCCTCGCTGAAGAGCTCGAACGAGCCGGCGCGGAGGGCGGGGTCCGGATGCAGGATGCGGCCGCCCCGGTCGAGCTCGAACGCGTGGCCCTCCCGGAGCGGGGGCGGTAGTTGGTCGGGTTTGACGCCGTGGCGGGTCATCATGCCGAACGCCTTGACATGGAAGACGAACCCCGGCGGCGTCCGCTCGGCCCACAGGCGGGCGTTCTCCGGCGTCGGGATGCCGTAGTAGCTGGAGTTGACCTCCACCGTGTCGAAGAAGCCGGCGTAGTAGCGCAGGCGGTCGGCGGCACTGCGCACGGCGGGGGGATACCAGGCCCGCACCATTGTCGGGTCGGTCCAGGAACAGGTGCCCACTCGGATGCCGCTCATGGGCTAAAGGATATACTTGGCCGAGGATGGATGCTGATACTTCACCTCTGGCGGCGCCGCCGAAGGACCCTGCGGGACCCGCGGCTCCCGGCGCGGCGCCGGCCGTCATCGCCGGGCCGAGCGCCGGCGCCAAGCCCCGCCTGTTCCTCACGCGGCGGATACCCGACCCCGGTCTGGCGCTCATCCGCGACGCGTTCGACGTCACCGGCGGCGAGGAAGACCGCCCGTTGGAGCGGGAAGCCCTGCTCCGCGGAGCCGCCGGGACAGACGTCCTCCTCTGCCTGCTCACCGAGACCATCGACGGCGCCGTCATGGACGCCGCAGGCCCTTCTTTGCGGGTGATCTCCAACATGGCCGTGGGTGTCGACAACATCGACGTGGCCGCGGCTACCGCGCGCGGCATCCTGGTCACGAACACCCCGGGCGTGCTCACCGACGCCACCGCGGACCTGGCCTGGGCGCTCATCATGAGCGGCGCGCGCCGGGTGGTGGAGGGCGACCGGATGGTGCGCGAGGGGCGCTTCCAGCGCTGGAGCCCGTTCATGCTGCTCGGACACGACCTGGCCGGAGCGACGCTGGGCATCGTCGGGATGGGGCGCATCGGGCAGGCGGTCGCGAGGCGGGGACTGGGTTGGGACATGAAGGTCATCTACACCCGGCGGAGCGGCCCGTTGGCGGCCGGCGATATCCCGGTCGGCGCCCGCTGGGAGCACCGCGAGTCACTGGACGACCTGCTGCGCGAAGCGGACATCGTGAGCCTGCACGTGCCGCTCACGCCTGACACGCGGCATCTCATCGGCGCCAGGGAGCTGGCGCTCATGAAGCCGGGCTCGTATCTAGTCAACACCGCGCGCGGTCCCGTCGTCGACGAAGACGCCCTGGTCGCGGCGCTCCGGTCCGGACCGCTGGGCGGCGCCGGCCTGGACGTCTACGAGCGCGAGCCCGAACTGGCCGCCGGACTGGCTGATCTGCCGAACGCCACACTGCTGCCGCATCTCGGCAGCGCGACCGTCGAGACCCGGGGCCGCATGGCCGAGCTGGCGGCGCTGAACGCCATCGCCGCGATGCGCGGGGAGCCCGTGCCGCACCCGGTGAACCCGGAGGTACTCACATGAAACGCCGTACCCTCTGGCTGCTGGTGGGGGCTGTGCTGTTCGCGGTGATTATCGCGGGCGCACTGGCCGGTTGCGGCGGCGGCTCCGACGCCGAGACCACCACCACCGAGCCGACCGGCCAAGCATCGGGCGACGTCGAGGGGCTCGTCGGCAAGGACCTGAAGCTCGGCAAGGCCCTCATCAACGTGGCCTGGCTCGACGCCACCTTCAACCCCATCACGCCCGCGCAGCGCATCAGCGAAGCGACGCCGTCGGCGCCGGAGGGCGACGAGTCGTTCTACCAGGCGTTCATCAAGATCCTCAACCGGGGCTCCATGCCCCTGCGGGTCGATCCGGAGGATTTCGCCTGCGCCGTGGGCAACAGCGTGGTGGGTCTCGAACCGACCTGGTCCGGCCCCATGGCGCGCAGTCTGCTGAAGAACAGCTCCATCGACGTGCTCGTGACCTTCAAGGCAAAGGCCGGCTACCAGCCCGTGCTGCTCTACAGCCCGTCGTGGTACGAGGGGACCATCCGAATCACGAACGCCTCGGCGGTCACCACCTCGAGCACCGAGAAGTAGCGCTCCGGTCTGGCGCCGCCGCGCCCGGGCACGCCGCGAGCGCGGCCGCCTCGTCTCCAGGGCCGCGCGTCAGCGCCAGGCGACCGCCCTCACCGGGGCTCCGTCCGCGTCTATCACGGCCAGCGGCAGGAAAGCGCACATCAGGCGGCCCGGACCTGGACGGTCCAGACCCGTGAGATTCTCCGCCAACAGCACCCCAGCACCCAGCAGTGCCTGATGTGCCGGATACGGCTCGTCGTCCAGGGTGTAGGCGTCGGTGCCCACCAGGCCGGCGCCCGACTCCAGCAGCAGCGGCACCGCGTCGTCGGTCACCAGCGCGCCGCCCGTCCACAGCAGCAGGAAATCGCCGGCGTCCAGGTGCACGTCCCGCAGCCGCTCGCGGAGCAATGCCGCGTCTATCCGTGGCAAGGTTGCGGTGAGCGACCGTCCGGCCGGGCCGGCCGCCGCGGCAGGGGTGGCGGCGCCGAGTGGGCGCACGTCGACTATCCAGCCGGGACGGACGAACCGGTCGACGGGATAGCTGTCGAGTGTGGCTCCCTCGGCCAGGAAGTGCCGCGGCGCATCCAGATGCGTCCCCACGTGGGATCCCAGGGCGATGGCGGTCACCCGGTAGCCGTCGGCTTCGTGCGTGCGCGCGGTCGTGAGGACCACGGGCGGGTCGCCCTCGAGGACGGGCGTATGCGGGCCAAGCGGCAGGGTGAGGTCGAAGACGTGCATCGTGCCCCGCTGCGCCGCCCCGACCGCTCTAACCGATGAGATGCAGCAGGAACATCATGTTGTCGGTCGACTCGAGCGCGTGAGGCTGGCCGGCCGGCATGTAGAAGAACGAGCCGCGATGGCTGTCGTAGGTGTTGTCGCCGATGGTGATCGTGCCCTTGCCGTCCAGCACGTGGATGGTGGCCGGGCGGCTGGCCTTGTGGGACGACATGGTCTGCCCGGTGGCCATCATGAACAGGGAGATGTTCGTGACGCCGGGACGGTCCGCGATGGTCTTGCTGACGATGCCGCCCTCGGCGAAGGACTTCATCGCCTCGAGGTCGCCCGCCCAGTTGTCGCCGCCGGCCGGAGCTGCACCGGACGCCTTCGGGGGTTCCTGCCACTCTGCCATGACGCCTCCTTTTGTCGGCGCACACGCGCCGTCCGTGTTCAGCGCAGGGTCGGCAACCCCGTCGCCTCGCGCACCTTCTCCATGACCTGCTGGGCCACGGCCCGGGCGCGCCGGCCGCCGTCCCGCAGGACGTCTTGCACGTAACCGGGGTCGTTCTCCAGCTCGCGGCGCCGTTCACGCGCCGGGGCGAAGTAGTCGTCCACGAGCTCCAGCAGCCGCTTCTTCACGTCTCCATACCCCATGCCGCCGGCCTTGTAACGGTCGGCCCACTCGGCCGTCTCGTCCTCGGTGGCGAGCAGCCGCAGCAGCAGGTAGGGGGTCGATTCGCTCGGGTCCTTGGGCTCTTCCACCGGCGTGGAGTCGGTGACGATAGACATCACCTTCTTCTTGAGGTTCTTGCCCTCGTCGAAGATGCCGATCTCGTTGCCGTAGCTCTTGCTCATCTTGCGGCCGTCGATGCCCGGCACCACGGCGCTGTTGTCCAGGATGTACGGCTCGGGGACCACGAAGACCTCGCCGAACTGCTGGTTGAACTTCGACGCGATGTCGCGGGTCATCTCCAGATGCTGCTTCTGGTCCTGGCCGACCGGCACCACATCCGACAGATAGATCAGGATGTCCGCGGCCTGCAGCACCGGATAGGCGAACAGACCGTGGTTTGGGCTGATGCCCTGGGCGACCTTGTCCTTGTAGCTGGTGGCGCGCTCGAGCATGCCCATCGGCGTGACGCACGAGAGAATCCAGGCGAGCTCGGTGACCTCGGGGACGTCTTGCTGGGCGAAAAGGGCCGATTGCTCCGGGTCCAGTCCGAGCGCCAGGAAGTCGAGAGCCACCCCTTGCGTGTACTGATGGAGGAGGCCCGGCTCCTGCACCGTCGTCAGCGCGTGGTAGCTGGCGATGAAGTAGAAGGGCTGGTTGCCCGCCTGCAGCGAGATGTACTGCCGCAGAGCGCCGAAGTAGTTACCCAGATGAGGCCTGCCCGAGGGCTGGATGCCGGAGAGGATGCGCATGTCGCTGCCTAGTCTCTTCGAGGTATGACCGCCGGCGCCGCGGCACCCCGCCGGCGACGCCGTGAAGGGGCTCCGCCCGGGGGCCGAAATTGCCGGTGTTCAGTGTAACGCTTCCCTCGTCCGGCCGGCGACGATATCGTTGAAGAGTAGCGGCTGGGACCGAGCGACAGGAGCGGGCCTGTGGGTCACACGAGATGTCCGGACTGCGGCAAGCGCGTGCGGGACGACGAGCTGGTCTGCCCGCGCTGCGGCCACTCGGTGCCCGTGGGGGGCGCCCCCCGGGGCTACTACGACGACGAACCGGCATCGGGCCCGGCACCGGTGCGTGCCTCCGCGGAGTGCCCGGCCTGCGGGCGGCAGGTCCAAGCGGGGTGGGGCCAGTGTCCCTGGTGCCACGTCCCTCTCACCGACGATCTGTGGACCCGCCGGCGGCCCGGACGGGGCGAAGACGCCGACTGCGGCGGTGACGCCTGCGCCGATACCGGCCGCGACTCCGACTGCGACGGGGAAGACGAGGCCGGTCTGGAGGACGCCGCCGAAGCAGGCGAGGGTGGGCTCGGACCGGAGGACGACGACTGGTCCGAGCCGGGGTCGCGGCGTGGGAAGGCACGAAAGCGCCAGCTACCCGGTGTGGCCTACGACGAGGTCGACGACCTGGACGCGTTGGAGCGGGCCACCCAGGAAGCCCGGCGGGCGCCGCTGCGGCTGCCGCTCACAGGGCCGGTCACCGATGCGCCCCCGAAGAGGGACCGGAAAGGCGGCGGGGGCGCGGAGCCTCTACCGCCTGTCTGGGAGTGCCCGACCTGCGGCAGGCAGGTGCGGCCCGGGTGGGCGACTTGCCCGTGGTGCGGCATAGCCCTGCCGGCCTCCGGCCGGGGGCCCGACGAGCAGGACCTCGAGGACTAGGCGGGCGGGTAGACCACCTCGAACCGCTCGCACACCACCGGCATGTCCGGGACCGCGACGCGGCCGAACCCCGCCAGCTCCTTCACGAAATAGTCCCAGTGGGTCCGCCGCCAGTACTCGAGCGTGCGGTCGCCCTCCCCTTCGGCGAAGGCAAAGGCTTCATCCACTTGGTCGAAGGGCGCCACGTTCACCGAGGTGGTCCGCAGTACGCACCGGGCCACGCCCGACCCGTCGGTGACCACGCTGAAGTCGCCGGTCCGGGGCAACTCGGTGCCCTGGTGCTCGTAGGTCCACAGCGCCCCGGTGGTGGCGCGCTTGGGGCCCGACAGAACGTAGGCGAGCAGCCGGTCGCCCTGCTCGACCCCGTAGCCGAACTGCCAGCAGGAGTACGTGGCCCCGGCCGCAGCCACGGCGGCCTCCGACCCCGACCGGAGGAACTCCGCCCACAACTCCGCGCACGAACCCTGCATGCCGACTCCCTGTGCTATCCCGGCCCCGTCCGGACACATGATAGGCGTATGCAATAATCCCGGCCATGGAAGCAAGCCCGGTCATCAGCGTCGTCATCCCGTGCCACAACAGCGCGGGCACCATCGAGACGACCGCGGCGAGCGTCCTGGCGCAGACCTTCCCGGACTTCGAGCTCATCCTCGTAGAGAACGGCTCCACGGATCGCACGTACGAGCTGTGTGAGGGACTTGCAGAGCGGGACGGCCGGGTGCGGGTCCACCGGCTGGAGGCCGGCAGCGCCAACGGGGCCCGGAACCTGGGCATCGAAGTGGCAGCCGGGCGGCTCATATCGTTCCTGGACAGCGACGACATCATCAAGCCCACCTATCTGGCGCACGCGAAACAGCTGGCGGACGCTCATACGGAGTGCGGGGCCTTCGCCATCGGTGGGGTGCTGGTGGATTTCCACGGCCGAAGCTCCCGTCTCAGCCGCGACCTGCCCACCCGGGGCACCAAGCTCCTGCAGTTCGAGGATGCCGTGCGTGGCGGCCTGATGACCGGCATGACCATCCTGCGCGCGGAGGCCATCCGGGGCATCGGCGGGTTCCGGATGGGACTGGTCGGCGGTGACGACTACGACCTGTGGCTGAGGATCCTCGGCTCGGGCATCAAGGGCGTGTACGCCGCCTCGGACGAATACGAGCACTGGGTGCATCCGGTGAGCCGGGGGAGCACCAGGGACGAGCGCGCCTGGACGCGCCACGTGAGCGCCCTCATCGAGGAGCTCCGCGACAGTCTCGGCATGGAGTTGACCGACGGGCAGCGCAACATGGTCCTCGCCCGGGTCGCCAAGCTGGAAAAGCAGATCGCCGCGGTGCCCGCCCGCCGGGATCTCGAAGACCGGCTGCTGCGCGGCGACCGGCGGCACGCTCGGCGCGACTACCTGAGGGCCCGTTTCGCGTACCGGATCCGCTCGAGGTTCCTTCTCGGGTTGGCCGTCATGATCGTGAGTCCGCGGCTGTTCACCAAGGTGGTCATGGACCGCCGGAGGGCCGGTTTCGGGCTCGGGGGCGGCGTCTAGCGCAGTCAGTGACGCGGTGCCGGGGTGGCCGCCCGCGGCCGCGGCCGCGGCTGCCGGGCGGGGCCAGGGCCCGACGGCGCGAGCCTCAGTCGCCGACGGGCTTCATCGACAGGGCCATTCGCAGCAACTCGTCCTGCGGGACCGTCCACATGACCGTGTTCGACAGGAAGTAGAGCACCCCGTCACTCATCCACCAGATGTGGTGCACCTTGCCGCTGGTGCCGACCACGGTGTAGACGATGCCGTCCAGCCGCACCTGGATGCCGGCGGCCGCCACCGGCGCCGCCGTCCACGGCGTGGCCGTCACTCCCAGGTAGAAGTCCGAGCCCTTGTACCGGTAGACCATGCGCACGGCGGGCTGCTTGCCGGTCTCCGCCGGGATGGTGTACCTGCGGCCGGGCGAGGCGGCACCACCCGGCGGCACGGCCGGTACCAGGGCGAACCCCGCCGGGACGTACGCCGGGGCTTCGAGCGGGAAGGTGGTGGCGGCCTGAGCGGCCTTCCACTTCGCCAGGTCGGGTGTGGAGCCGCCGGGCGCGGGCGGTGTGGCGCTCGGCTCCGGCGCGGCGGCGGGCGGCGGGGTCATGAAGTCCTGCGCGGCCGCCCGCAGCACGGACGGGTCCACCACGACCACGGCGTTGCCGTCGATCATCGTGCCCTGACCGCGGATTATGGCCTGCTTTATCCTGTCGCCGCCGAGCCCGACTATCCACGTGACGACGTCCTGCAGGTCGGCGGCGCTGAGGTCGGTGCCGATCCAGCCCAGGGCCAGCTGGATCAACCCGGGCAGCTTGGTGTCCAGGTCCCACTGCGCGGCCTGCTGGCGGATGCCCGCCAGGATGCGCTGCTGCCGCGACATGCGGCCGAAGTCGCTGTTCTGGTCGAACCGGAAGCGGGCGAAACGGAGGGCGTCCGAGCCCTTCAGGACCTGGTAGCCCGGATAGATGTCGATGGACCAGTAGGGCGTCTTGTCGTACCGGCGGTCGATGTCGACGAGCGCTCCGCCCAGCGAGTCGACTATGTCCGAGAAGGCCGTGAAACCGAGCTCGATGTAATGGTCGACGTGCAGGCCGAACACGCTCTCGATGGTGCTCATGGCCAACGGAGCCCGGCCGAGCCGGTATGCCGCGTTGATGCGGTCCTTGCCCTTGCCCGGGATGTCCACCCAGAGGTCGCGGGTCACGGAGAGCACCGACAGGAAGTCCTGCTCCGGGTCGACGCGCAGCAGCATGATGACGTCGGAGTTGCCGGTACCGGTCACGGTCTGCTCGCGGGTGTCGTTGCCGAGGATGACCATGGTCTGCGTGCCCAGCCGTCTCGCGGGTGCCGTGGATGTGGTGGACGGCGCCGTGGCCGGGACGGTGATCGGGACCGTGGCCGAGGTGACCGGCTGGGTGGTGGCAGTGGCGGGGACCGAGGTGCTCGGCGACCCGGCGCTGGTGGGACTGGGCGTACCGGAGGCGCAGCCTGCCGCGAGAACGGCCGCTGCGAACACAAGGGCCGGCACGAGCGCGGTCAGGCGTCGCTTGGTTCGTGGGCTCACGACTCATGCCTCCCAGGTCGGCTCAGGCTGTTATCAGAGTAACAGCCGGGGCACGGAAACGGACATTTTCCTGGAAACCGGTATACCCGTACCACTTTGTTTGCGATACAGTGACTACCATTGGCGCGTGCCTGGCACGCGCTGGTGTGGCCTGCCCGCCTTCGGCGAGCAGGGGTGTGCTTATTCCGGGGGGAGTGAGGAGGAGCGATCGTGAGGGAATTGGACGTCGCCCGGATCACCGAGGCGGTGGCCAAGCTTGCCGTGGAGGCCTGCACCTACCTCGGCGACGACATGGTGGACTTCTTCAAGAAGGCCGCCGAGCGGGAGGAATCCGAGACGGGTAGAGACATCCTCGGACAACTTCTCGAGAATGCAAAGCTCGCCCGGGACACCAACATGCCCCTGTGCCAGGACACCGGCCTTGCCGTGGTCTTCCTGGAGATAGGGCAGGACGTGCACCTGGTCGGGGGCGATCTCGAGACCGCGGTCGACGAAGGTGTGCGTAAAGGCTACGGCGAAGGCTACCTGCGCAAGTCGGCGGTGGCCGACCCCATCGGCGCCCGGGTCAACACCGGGGACAACACGCCGGCCATGCTCCATACCCGCATCGTCCCAGGGGATAAGGTCAAGGTCATCGTCGCTCCCAAAGGCGGCGGCGCCGAGAACATGAGCGCCATCGGCATGCTCAAACCGTCGCAGGGCATCCAGGGAGCCGTCGACTTCATCGTCGACACGGTCAGCAAGGCCGGGCCGAACCCGTGCCCGCCCATCATCGTGGGTGTCGGGCTCGGCGGGACGTTCGAGAAGGCCGCGTACATGGCCAAACATTCGCTGCTCCGGAAGGTGGGCTCCACCAACCCCGAGCCGCGTCTGGCCGCCCTCGAAGACGAGATCGAGAAGCGCTGCAACGCCCTCGGCATCGGGCCGGCGGGGCTGGGTGGCATCACCTCGGTCATCGACGTGTTCATCGAGGAACTGCCGGCGCACATCGCCAGCATGCCGGTGGCCGTGAACATCCAGTGCCATTCCGCCCGGCACAAGGAGGCGGTGCTCTGATGGAATACAAGGTCACCACCCCTCTCAGCGACGAGTTCATCGAGAAGCTGCACGCCGGCGACCGGCTGCTCATCTCGGGCATCATCTACACCGGCCGCGACGCCGCCCACAAGCGGCTGGTCGCGCTGGTCGACAAGGGCGAGCCGCTGCCCATCGACGTCAAGGGGCAGATCATCTACTTCGTAGGCCCCACTCCCGCCAAGCCGGGAGAGGTCATCGGGTCGGCAGGGCCCACCACCTCGGGCCGCATGGACGCCTACTCGCCCAAGCTGCTCGACCTGGGCCTCAAGGGCATGATCGGCAAAGGGTCCCGCAACGACGCGGTCAAAGAAGCCCTCAAGCGCAACAAGGCCGTCTACCTGGGGGCCACCGGCGGCGCCGGCGCCCTGCTCTCTCAGCGCATCACGGCTGCGAAGGTCGTCGCGTATGAGGATCTGGGTCCGGAGGCCATCCGCGAACTGGAGGTCAAGGACTTCCCGGTCGTGGTCATCAACGATATGTACGGTGGCGACCTCTACGTGGAAGGCCGCAAGCAGTACGAGAGAGGGGTGGATTCTTGAGTTCGAAACCTCGCGAGACCGCCAATGTGGGGGCGGGCCTCTGGAAGGCGACCGGCATGTGGGCCTGGTTGTTCTTCCGGATCAGCGGCGTGCTCCTCGCCGTATATCTGCTGGCCCATATCATCGTCATCTCCACCGGTCACTTCGATTGGCTCGACCGGCTCATGAAGGCCTTCGACAACCCGCTCATGGTCATCCTCGACCTGGCGCTCGTCGTGGCCGTCCTCTACCACGCGCTCAACGGCGTGCGGGTCATCCTCATGGACTTCGGCATCGGCATCCATCGCCACAAGGTGATGTTCTGGACGGCCGTGGCCGTCATCGTCATCTGCTTCGCCGTGTTCGCCTACGTGGCGTTCACCTTTATCGCGACGGGAGCGGGGGTGAACTGGTGAAAGCGGAGACCATCAACACTCATCGGGGCGGCATGTGGTCCTGGCTGTTCCAGCGGATCACCGCCGTGCTGCTCATCGTCTGCCTGGCGATCCACCTGATACTCACGCACATCGCCAACATCGGCCAGATCGACATGGAGAACATCGGCGCCCGGCTGGCCAACCATGGCCTCACCGCCGTCGACATCATCCTGCTGGCCGCCGGTCTCTACCATGCGCTCAACGGTCTGCGCATGGTCCTCATGGATTACTGGTTCTCCACTCGCAGCCGGGCCTTGGCGCTCACCGCGGGGCTTTGGGTCGTGGGTCTGGTGTTCCTCGGATACGGGATCTGGGCCCTCTGGCCGTGGATCGGCTAAGGGAAGGTGAATGAGTAAATGATCCATCATGACGTGATCATCGTGGGCGGCGGCCTCTCCGGGCTCCGCGCCGCGATCGAAGCCAAGCGCGCCGGTCTCGACGTCGCCATCCTGTCGCAGGTCCACCCCGGGCGCAGCCACTCCGGCGCGGCGCAGGGCGGCATCAACGCCGCTCTGGGCAACCACCCGGACGGCCACGACGACACCTGGGAGAAGCACGCGTTCGACACCACCAAGGGCGGCGACTACCTGGGCGACCAGGACGCCATCATGAAGATGACCCAGGACGCCATACGGGTCATCTACGAGATGGACCACTGGGGCTGCCCCTTCAGCCGTTACGAGGACGGGCGCATCACCCAGCGGCCGTTCGGTGGCGCCGGTTTCCCGCGTTGCTGCTACGGCGCCGACAAGACCGGCCATTACCTGCTGCACACCCTGGTGGAGCAGTCGTACAAGTTCGGCGTGAAGCTCTACGTCGAGCAGTACGTGAGCAAGCTCATCGTGCATGACGGCGTCTGCCAGGGCGTCATCGCCTACGACATGATCCGCGGGGGCTTCGAGGCCTTCACTGCGCATGCCGTGGTCATCGCCACCGGCGGCTCGGGCCGCATCTACGAGAACTCCACCAACGCGCTCATCAACACCGGCGGCGGGATGGCCATGGCCTACCAGGCCGGCGTGCCGCTCAAGGACATGGAGTTCATCCAGTTCCACCCGACCGGTCTCTTCACCACCAAGATCCTCATGACCGAAGGTGCCCGCGGTGAAGGCGGCTACCTGCTCAACGGCCTGGGCGAGCGCTACATGGAGAAGTACGCGCCCAAGTTCATGGAGCTCGCGCCGCGCGACATCGTGGCCCGCGCCGGCCAGACCGAGATCAACGAGGGCCGGGGCATCAACGGCATGCCGTACGTCCATCTGGACCTCCGCCATCTCGGCGCCGAGAAGATCCTCGAGCGGCTGCCCGGCATCCGCGACCTCGCCATCCACTTCGAAGGCGTCGACCCCATCGAGGAGCCCATCCCGGTGGTGCCGAGCCAGCACTACACCATGGGCGGCATCGACACCAACTACGACGGTGCCACCCCGATGCCCGGCCTCTGGGCCGCGGGCGAGTGCGCCTGCGTGAGCGTCCACGGCGCCAACCGCCTGGGCGGCAACTCCCTGCTGGAGACCATCGTGTTCGGCCGCCGCTCCGGCGCCGACGTGGTCCGCTACATGGAGGGTCTCAGCGGCAAGCGCCCGCCGAACCCCCGCACCGCCGACGCGGCCCTGCGGGCCATGGAGGACAAGGTCGACGCTCTGCACCGGGCCAAGGGCACCGAGGACGCGTACAAGCTGCGCACCGAGATGGCCCTCGTCACCCGCGACTACTTCGGCGTGTTCCGCGACGAAGCGACCATGGCGGCCGGTCTCGAGAAGCTCCTCGACGTCAAGGCCCGCTCCAAGAACGTGGGTCTGCGCGTGAGCACCGGGGCGTTCAACCTCGACATGATCCGCACGCTCGACCTCGAGAGCATGATCGACGTGGCCCTGTGCATGGCCGCCGGCGCCGTGAACCGCACGGAGTCCCGGGGCGCCCACTTCCGCACGGACCACAACAAGCGCGACGACGCGAATTGGCTCAAGCACACGCTCGCGTTCTACCGGCCCGACGAGGCCGGCCCCCGGCTCGACTTCAAGCCGGTCACCCTGGGCACCTTCGAACCTCAGGAGCGGGTGTACTGATGGCTGAGATCACATTCCGCGTCAAGCGCCAGGACCCGACCGACAAGAAGAACCCCGAAGCCCGCTGGGAGGACTACAAGGTCCCCTTCGAAGGTAACCTCACCGTCCTCGAGGGCCTGTTCTACATCCAGGAGCAGTACGACGGCAGCCTGTCGTTCCGGTACTGCTGCCGGGCGTCCATCTGCGGCAGTTGCGCCATGTACATCAACGGCGCCTACCGGCTGGCCTGCCAGACCAACATCAAGCATCTGGACATCATCCACGACGCCGAGCCCGTGGTCACGGTCCAGCCGATGCCGCACGTCCCACTGGTGAAAGACCTCGTCTGCGACATGGACGACTTCTTCGCCAAGTACGAGTACATCGAGCCGTGGCTCATCCGCAACTCGCAGGATCCCGAGAAGGAGATCCTCCAGTCGCCCAAGGACCGCAAGCAGATCGACATGCCGATCGACTGCATCCTGTGCGGATGCTGCTATTCGAGCTGCCCGTCCGTATGGGGCGAGGAGAACTACCTCGGGCCGGCAGCCCTGCTCAAGGCCTACCGCTTCGAGGTCGACTCCCGCGACGAGGCCCGCAAGGAGCGCCTGCCTCGGTGGGACAACGAGCGCGGCGTCTATCGTTGCCACACCATCAGGAACTGCCAGGAAGCCTGCCCGAAGGAACTGAGCCCGACGGAAGGCATCCAGTGGCTCAAGAAGGCGGCGGTGCGGCGGAGGCTGTTCGGGCGGATGAAGTAACACGCGGCCGCCGGGCGCGCGGCGCCGTTCGCGGCGCAGATTCCAAGAAGAAAAGGGGAGAGGCCCTAAAGCCTCTCCCCTTTTGTTTGCGAGCGCCAGTTTGCAGCTGGGGCTCTACTGCGCCTCAGGGCGCGGCCCAGGTTTGCGGTCGGCCGTAGTCCATCCAAGGTCCTAGGTCGCTTCCCGAAGACATGCAGAGAATGAGATCGATGCACAGCAGAAATCGAGGTGTTCGGTTCAGAAATCGCGAAAAATGGATAGTTTCTATACTATAATCGCTCCAGATGGCCAGCCGGTCCATTTCGAGTTCGACAAGGCGAAGAGCCTGGCCAACAAGTTGAAGCACGGCATCGACTTCGTGGAAGCGCAGAGGTTGTGGCAGGACCTCGAAGCGATAACGGCTCCAGCTCGCGACGTGGGCGAGGAACGATTCGTGGTCATCGGCATGGTGGGCGACACGTGCTGGTCGGCGATCCTCACGCATCGCGGTGAAAGGATCCGACTGATCTCCGTGCGCCGCTCGAGACCGAAGGAGGTGGATCTCTATGAACGCCGAGGAATTCGATAGACGGTTCGACGCCGGCGAGGATGTGACAGACAAGCTGGACCTGGATGCCGTGCAGCCGCTGTTCCCAAAGCCCCAGCGTGTCAACGTGGATTTCCCTCCGTGGATGGTCGAGTCCCTGGACAAGGAGGCGAAGCGGCTGGGCGTCACGCGGCAGTCGCTCATCAAGATGTGGATCGCCGAGAGGCTGGACCGCATCGCCTCGTAGGCTGGAAAGAAAAGGGGGAGAGGCTTCGCAGCCCCTCCCCCTCTCGATCGGAGTCTCTGGTCGTGGAGCCGGCGCTACCTCAGGACGTTCACCGTGACGGTGTTCGAATACCCCGAGATCTTGCCGGTGGTCGTGTTGACGGCCCGCACCCGGTAGTAGTAGGTGGCTTTTGCGAGGCCGGTGTTGGCCCAAGTGGTGACGTTGGCGCCGACCGTGGCGATCTGCGTCCACGTGGTCACGCCCTTGGACTTGACACCCCGCTCGATGTAGAAGTTGGTCTCGTTGGTGGAGTTGTCCTTCCAGGTGAGGGTCGCGGTGCCCTTGCCGGCCACGCCCACGAGGTTGGACGGGGCGAGCACGGTGCTGGGATCGACGATGCTGACGACCTTGCTGGTGGAGCCGGTGGCCCCCTTGTCGTCGGTGACGGTCAGCTTGACCGTGTAGTTGCCCGCCGCGGCGTAGGTGTGGCTCACGGCCGCCTTGTCGGCGCCGGAGGAGCTGGACCCGTCACCGAAGTCCCAGGCGTAGTTGGTGATGTAGCCGCCGACGTCGGGATCGGAGGAACTGCTGCCGTCGAAGTCGGCGGTCGTCCATGTCAGGCCCGTACCCACGACGGCGCTCATGACGGCGGTCGGAGCGGCATTGCCTCCCAGGTTGGCGTCGACCCAGGCGTACACCTTGCTGCCATCCGCGGTCCCCGGGACGTTGGTGGCCGAGGCCTGGAGCACGTCGCCGCCGGGGGTCACCTGGTAGAGGTTGAAGGCCTTGATGATCCCCGGGCTGCCGGTCGCGGTGTCCTGGAGCCCGGCGAACCAGCGGGTGGTCCCGCTGACCGAGGCGGCCAGCTGGGTGAAGTCGAACACGAACGTGCCGTCGACTGCCGTCGTGGTGCCGTTGAAGGCGAAGGCGCCGCCGGTCTGATAGACGGCATACGAGTTCCAGGTGCTGGTCGGCGTGGCGGCGGAGGTGCTGCCGGTGCCGAGGGTCATGAGGAGCTGGCCCCTGTTGGCCGAGTTCAGAGTGACCTCGGCGATGGCGGTCGGGGTGTAGGACGCGCGGGCGGCCAAGGTGTAGCCGGTGCCGCTCATGATGAGGCCGGACGAACGGTCGGCGGTCGGCCAGGTGGCGGTGCTCACCACCGCGGAGGTGGCGCGCAGGGCGTCGTAGGTGACCCAGCGGAAGCCCGCGTTCCAGTCGCCGGTGCCCCACGAGTTCGCGATCTTGAAGGCGCCCTTCTCACCGGTGTCGACCACGTTGTTGCCGTTGACGTCGGTCCACAGGTCGTCGTTGTAGCCGACGACGGTCATGGCGTGCGCGCCGGCGTAGGTGTTCTTCATGTAGGTGGCGACGTACTGGCCGGCGAGAGTGTCATCGGCGCTGGTGGCCGGGTCGTTCTTCAGGGTGGTGTAGGCCCACGAGGACACGTACGTCCCGATCACGATGATGTGCCCGTTGGTGAGCTGGGTCTTGAGCGCGTCCGCCATCGCGGTGGGGTCGGAGTTGTAGATGGTCGAGTAGCTCGCCGGACGGTAGTTGATGGCGTTGCGCCAGACGGAGGTCGTCATCGGCCAGGCGAGGTAGTTGCTGTCGTACGGGAACTCGCTCCAACTGGCGGCGCCGTTCTTCAATTCGAGGTCGAACGCCGAGGAGAAGTACGCGCCGTTGTTGGCCCCGCCGTTGATCATGTTGTAGGTCCACTTGGGCGAGAAGATGACGGTGTTGTCGCCGCCGCTGGCGGTGCGGCCGCGGGCCAGGTTGGTCTCATAGGTGAACTGGTAGTAGGTGGCCGCCCAGGCCACGCACGACCCGAGCGATCCCTGCGAGCGGACCGGCGGGAAGTACGGGGCGGTGCTGTTGTCCACCCAGGTGGGGAGCAGGGCTGCGCCGACACCGGTGGTGCCGGTGGCCGCCGCACCGAAGACCGCTTCGCCGCCCAGCGGCGCCAGGTTGACGTCGGCGGCGGTGAGCTTGGTCAAGCCCCTCTTGGCGCGGTCGGCGTTGATGCGATCGAGGGCTAACTGGTTGAGGCGGAGCTTCTGGATGACCGGGACGTTCTTCTTCATCCACTCCTGCTCGGCCGCGGTGGGCATCCTGAGGCCCGTCCCGTAGACGACCGGCGCGCTTTCGGAGGCGAGCGCCTTGCCGGCTCCCGGCGTGACGAACAGCGCAGTCGCGAGGAGCAGCGCGGCCAGCACTCCTGCACTGATCAGCGATCTCTTTGTGGTCCTCATCCTTCCACCTCTTCGTTGGCTCGGCGAGCCCTGGACACACTTCGACTGAACGAATATCGGCAGAATCGGGCGATGGCTTGAACGCGCGCCCGGGCTGGGTGCGGCCGCTTGGGCTGGGCGCGAGGCGAGGCCTCTGGTACTACTGTCTCGGAACGTGCAGCTACGGATGGGAGGGCGCGATGCCTGTCGTCATAGTGAAGATGCTGGAAGGACGGAGCGTCGAGCAGAAGCGGGGCCTGGTGGAGGCGGTCACGGAGGCCGTCATCAAGCACACCGGAGCGACCGCCGAGCATATCGACGTGATAATCGAGGACTATCCGCGGACCAACTGGGCCAAGGCCGGGAAGCTGTACTCGGACTGAGGGCGCGCCACAGCCAATATCCGACGAAGGGCGCATAGCGGCCGGGACGCCGCGTCGGTAGGCTGCTTCTGGCAGGGGAGTCCCGATTCGGAAAGCGGTGCGGCGGCGAAGATGCCTGGTTATACTACTGGTATGAAGATAGCTATCTCCATACCCGATGACATCTTTCGTGATGCCGAGCTGCTGGCATCGGAGCTGCACTGTTCGCGAAGCCAGCTCTACAGCCGAGCCGTCAAGGAGTACGTCGCCCGCCGGTCGTCCGACAGGGTGACCGAGGCGCTGAACGCTGCCTGCGCTGATGAGGACGAGGGCGACCTCGAGTTCCTGCGTTCGGCGGCGGAGCAGGTCCTCGAGGGCTCGGAATGGTGATCTCCCAGGGGGATGTCTGTTGGGTAGACTTCGGACCGGTCGAAGGTTCCCGGCCCGCCTATCGCCGGCCGGTCGTCATCGTACAGTGCGACGCGTTCAACCGGAGCAGGATCGCCACCGCGGTCTGCGTGCCGCTTACGAGTAACGTGCGCCGAGCGGAAGCCCCGGGGAACGTGCTTCTCGGCCCTGAAGCGACCGGCTTGGTGAAGGAGTCGGTCGCCAACGTCTCCCAGGTGATCACGGTCGACAGGAAGGCGATCGGTCCCCGTGTCGGGAAGCTTGCCGGCGACAAGCTGGAGCTGGTCCTCTCCGGGATCGAGGTGGTCCTGGACCGCTAGACTCCGTAGGCCGCGGCCAGCAGTTCCACCGGATGTAGCGTCCTGATGGACGATGCCTGAGCGATCTGCAGGCGGCAGGTGCTGCACTCGCTGGCCACCAGGTCCGGAGCCACCGCCGCGATGCGCTCGAACAGCGGAGCGCCGGTGAGCATCGACAGGTCGTAGGTCTCCTTCTTCATGCCGAACGTCCCGGCCATGCCGCAGCAACCGGCTGCCAGGTCGACGACCTCGACGCCGGGGATCTCGCGGAGCAAGTCCACGCCGGGATTGCCGATCCCCTGGGCCTTGAGGTGGCACGGCTGGTGATAGCCGATCCGGCGGACGCTCGACCAGGCGGGCCCCTCCAGCGCGCCGGCGATGGGGGAGATCTCCGGGTGGTCGGCCCGGTAGCGGACGAGGAACTCGCCGAGGTCGTGGGTGGCTTCGGCCACCGCGGAGCAGTCCTGGCTGGCAAGATAGTCTGGATGGTGGACCTTGAAAGCGAACGTGGCTGTCGGCTCCGCCGACAGCACCACTGTGCCGCGCTTCAGCCAGGGCAGGATGGCGGCGACGTTGAACTCGGCGATCCGGCGGGCGGCTTCGGCATAGCCGTAGAGCATCTCCGGGATACCGCTGGCCTTCTGCTCGGGCAGTACCACCTCGATCCCGTGGGCCTGGAGCAGCCGGACCACCGCCACGCCGAGCCCGGGGTCGTTGTAGGCGGCGTAGAGGTCGGTGAAGTAGGCGGCCAGTGGTGGCCGGGCGCCCTTGCGGGTGTGTTCCGGCTGGGCGACGACGCCGCTCCCCCCGTGGGTCAAGGTCGGCCGCGCGAAGCGGGGCATCCGGCGGCGCCGGTCGATGCCGGTGAGCGGCTCGGAGATGCGGCGAAGCAGAGGCTGTGACAGCACGGGGTTGGCTATCGGCGCCAGGGCCCGTCCTACGGCCGACGTCGCTTCTGCGTGCCCGAGCATCAGTTCGAGAGGCGAACCGCGGTGCGCCTCTCGGTATTTCGCCTTGGCCTCCAGCATCAACTTGGGGATGTTCACGTTCGACGGGCACTCCACCGCGCACATCCCACATTCGATGCACCAGTCCGTGACCGACTTCATGGCGGCTTCGCCGTAGCTCGACGCCGGGTCCAACCGCCCGGTGATGACCGCCCGCAACAGGTTGGCCTTGGCCCGCGGAGACGCCGCCTCGCGGCGGGTGGCCTTATAGGTGGGGCACATGGTCGTCACGACGGTGCTCTTGCACTGGGCACAGCCGTGGCACTTCTCGACCTCGGCCTCGTACTGCCCGCCGGAGAAGCAGAGCAGCGTCTTCTGCGGGAAGGTGCGGTAGCCGAAGCCGTAGCGCAGGTCGCGGAGAAGGGGACTGCTTGCGGCGCCGGCCGGCGCGCCGGCGGCCGGGTCTGCGGTCCGTGGGGCGGCTCCGCCCGGCCAGGTCCCACTCTGTTCCTGTGGCCCCACTTTCTTGCCGGGGTTCATCAGACCCTGGGGATCGAACGCGTCCTTGACCAGGCAGAACAGGGAGTACAGGGTGTCCCCGTAGGTCTCGCGCAGGTAGGGGGTACGGAGCAGGCCGTCGCCGTGCTCGCCCGACATGGTGCCCCGGATGCTCCGGACGTACCCCTGTACCTCGTCGTAGAGGCGCTGCATGGTGCGCAGGTCGGCGGGGTCCTTGGGATCGAGGAGCGGCCGGGTGTGGATGTTGCCGTCGCCGACGTGACCGTACATGACGGCGTCCACGCCTTCGCTGTCGAAGAGGCGCTGCAGGAAATCGACGTATCCGGGGACCTCGGTGGGATGCACGGTGACGTCCTCGATGAACGGGAGGGCTCGCCGGGGGCCCGGCATGCGCAGGGCCAGCGCCACCGCCGATTTGCGGACGGTCCAGAGCCGGGCGGTCTCTTCGGCGGACCGGGCGCGGACCATCGTGATGGCGTCCGTTCCCGCCAGATGGCGTCCGAGCGCGGCGAACTTCTCGCCAACCTCGGCTTCGTCGGCTCCCTCGAACTCGACGAGCAGCGCCGTGTCCGTGTGCTCGGGCAACATGGCGTCCACGCGGGAGTCGTTCTTGCGGACGAGCGCGAGGAACCGGGAGTCCATGATCTCGACGGCAGTCGGGCCGAGCGCCAGGATGCCCGGCACCGCCTCTCCCGACGCGAACACCGAGGGGAAGTACGCCATGGCTATCGCGCGCCTCTTCGGCAGCGGCACCAGGTTGAGCGTCGCCTCGGTGACGAGGCCCAGGGTCCCCTCGGCGCCGACGAACAGCTTCTGGAGATGCACCAGCGGCGCAGCCCCTGCGGCGGCTGCGCCGCTCCCGAAGACCGTCTCCAGCCGGTATCCCGAGCAGTTCTTGACCACGTTGGGGATAGCGGCGGCGATGGTCGCGGCGTTGGCCTGCAACTCCGGTAGCACCTTGGCGAACGCGGTGCCGCCGAGGGAGCCGCCGGCGATTAGCGCCGCCAACTCCGCGCTGTCGCTGGCGTAGGGCCGGGCGGTGAAGATGCTCGCATCGGCGAGGACGGTCTCCAGCGCCAGGACGTGATCCTTGGTCCCCCCGTATGCGACGGTGCGTGCTCCCGACGAGTTGGTGCCGATCATGCCGCCCAGGCTGCAGTAGTTCTCGCTCGATGGATCGGGCGCGAAGAAGGCGCCGCGCGCGGCGGCGGCGCGATTGAGGTCCGCCATGACCACTCCGGGCTGCACCCGCGCCTGGGAGCCGTCCGGGGCGATCTCGAGGATGCGGTTCATGTAGCGGGTGAAGTCCACTTGGATGCCGGCGCCGACGGCGCCGCCGGCCAGGCCGGAGCCCATGCCGCGCCCCACGAGGGGCAACCCGTTCTCGGCGCAATAGGCGACGAGGCGCACCACGTCCTCGGTGTCGCGGGGCGACACGACGCCCAGGGGTGTCACCTGGTTCAAGCCGGCGTCGGTGGCGTAGAGGTGGCGGGAGATGTCGTCGAACTCGACGTCGCCCTGGAGGAGGCGGCGGAGGTCGGCCGCGATGCGGGTGGAGTCCGGCGCGGTGGGGCCGGGCCAGGTGGGGTGCGTGGCCCGCGTGGCGGGCGGCAGCGCCGCGCCACTCACCGGGAGGGCTGCCGGCGGGGCGGCGCCCCCCGCAGGGGGCGCGCCGCCCGGCGCAGTCTCGGTCACTTCAGAGGGATGACCGGCAGCAGCAGGTGTGACGGGTACTCCGCGTTGTGGTAGACGCTGTGTGTCACGGTCTTGCTGCTGCACACGTGGTTCCCGATGTATTCGATGTTGCTCAGGCCGGCGGTGCCCGTCGGCACGTCGAGGCTCATGATGTCCACGCAGATGCGGTGCCCGCGCAGGAACATGTTCGACGTCGAGAGCAATTCTACCTGGTATTCGTTGATTTCCCCGGGAACCACGGGCTGCTGCGCTTCCCGCGTGAGCTTGTGGAACGGCGCCCAGGGCTTGCTCCGCTCCGGGTCGAGCGCCCGGTGGGAGGCCTTGAGCCAGCCGCGGGTCAACTCGCGCTCGGGCAGGTCGCCGGGCACATTGCGCTCGCCTTCCCGCTGGGTCCTCACCGACACGTCCGGGCCCACGTCCGACAGGGCGACGATCCAGTTGGTGTCGTCCTGGTCGAGGGCGGCGTGGATGGTGAGCGAGCAGGGACCGACCACCAGCAGGTCGTCGGGCAGGGGCTCGCTCATGTAGCGCAGGCGCTCGACCTTCATGGTCTTCTTGAGGGGCATCTGGGTGAAGACGTCCGGGTCGGGGTTGTAGCTCTGGGTCTGATCGTGCGGCAGGGATTCCTGGGTGGTCAGCCGTTCCCAGCTGTCCAGGTAGAACTTGGTCCACTGGGTCTCCGGCACCGGCCAGTCACCGAACGTGCGCCACTTGTTCTCCCCCATGACCCAGGTCTTCACCGGTGGGTCGTTCTCGGCGCCGTTGTCCACACCCTTGAGCCAGTGGTCGTACCAACGGATGATGTCGTCGTGCATGTCGTGGAACGGCCGCTCCATGTGGGCGGGGCCGTTGAACAGCAGCCGCTTCTTGGGCGAGTTCTTGGCGTTGATGAACCAGTGCTGTGCGCCCTGCCAGTGCATCTTGTAGGTGTAGGCGTACGCGCCCGACCCGCAGACGAACGGGATCTTCACCTTCTGGAAGTCCACCTCGCTCTTGGCGAGCAGTTCCGGATAGTCGTAGGGGTCGATGAGCGTCCAGAAGGTCATCCCCTGCCGCTGCCCCTTCTGAGTGAGGATGTTCCACAGGTGGGCGTACATCCGGTAGTCGGGGTTGTTCATGGCCCATTCCCACTTGGCCTCGTCCTCGGGCGAGAGCGGACCCGGCTGCCCGCAGGGCTCGTGCACACAGGAGAACATGCCCAGGAGGTACGGCATCATCTGGAAGACGCCGCCCGGGTGGAACTCGCGGACGCTCCACATGCCGCTGTAACCGCCCATGGAGTCGTAGGGGTAGATGGCCTTCAACGCCGGGTGCCCCTGCACCGCCGCCCGGAACTGCTCTCCGCCGAACGCGGAGATGCCGATCATGCCCACGTTGCCGTCGCACCAGGGCTGCTGCGATATCCACTCGATCATGTCGTAGTGGTCGGTGGGGTTGGTGGCGTCGTATTCGCCTTCGGACTTGCCCACTCCGCGCAACTCGGCGATCACGTGCGCGTAGCCGTTTGCGACCAACCGCTTGGTATCGCCGCCCTCCACCACGCCGTACCAGAGGGACGCGTATGCCGGCTGGGGCGGCAGAGCTTCGGCGATCTCCGGCCGCTGGAGGTCCTTGTTGTGTACCGCGCAGGTGTAGAGCACCGGCGTGGGGCCGCCCGTCTTGGGCCTGTACACGTCGACGGCCAGATGCACCCCGTCCCGCATGCGCACCATCACGTCGCGTTCCTGGATCATGTTCTCGTACACGGGCTCGTCGAGCGCCATCACGCCTCCTCCGCACGCTGGGATGTACCCGGCCGGGGATCCGCACCGGACCGGCTATCGACTACGGTACACCCATGTTGGCGCGCTTCGGAGACGCGTGAGACAATCGCTATGGATTTTCCTAGCTGTGTCCATCCTGGGCGCAGCGGCCAATTGCCGAGCGTGCGAGGTCAGCGGAACCATGGAATGCGGCGCGTCCGCGGAGAGAGAAAAGGGGGTGAGTCATGCTTGCCATCCTCAAGACCACAGAAGATGGTCTCGAGAAACTCGAGGAGTTCGAACCGGGCTCCTGGATCGACTTGGTCAGCCCAACCGAGGAAGAGCTGCGACGAGTAAGCGGCGAGCTGAACATCCCGCTCGACCTCTTGAGCGGTCCGCTGGACGAAGAGGAGAAATCCAGGGTCGAGACTGACGACGGTCTCACCTATGTGATCGTCGACATCCCGGTCCTCACCGTCGAGGACGAGGACCGCGTCTACTCCACCATCCCGCTGGGCATGATCGTCCACCAGGACTACTTCATCACCATCTGCCTCCGGGTCAACCCCATCCTGGGCGAGTTCGAGCGGGGCGCGGTCAAAGGCTTCTTCACCTACAAGAAGACGCGGTTCCTGTTCCAGATCCTGCAGCAGATATCCGCGTTCTACCTGCGCTACCTCTACCGCATCGACCGCGAGACGGACAAGTTGGAGCGCGAACTGCGGGCGTCATCGCGGAACGAGTCCATCTACGACCTTCTCAACCTGCAGAAAGCCCTCGTCTACTTCACCACCTCGCTCCGCTCGAACGAGGCCGTGCTCCAGAAGCTCATGCGCGGCAAGAGCGTCAAGATGTACGAAGAGGATGAGGAACTGCTCGAAGACACCATCGTCGAGAACCGGCAGGCCTCGGAGATGGCCAAGATCTACACGGACATCCTCACGGGGATGATGGACGCGTTCGCGTCGGTGATCTCGAACAACCTGAACCAGGTGATGAAGCTGCTCACGAGCATCACCATCATGCTGTCGGTCCCGGTCATCGTGTCGTCGTTCTGGGGGATGAACGTGCCGGTGCCGTTCAGCAATTACGTACATGGGTTCACCATCGCGGTGGCGATAGCGTTCGTGATCGCTGCGGGGTTCGCGGTCGTGTTCTGGAGGAAGAAGTTCTTCTAGTGGCGGCAGCGCCGTGGCGC